>NZ_JARVKT010000048.1:0-30202 GCF_029809455.1 Micromonospora sp. DH14
AAACGCCGACTACGCGCTTGTCAGCAACAGACCGATCTCCTCGCCGGTTTCTTCGCCAGCACCGGCATGACCCTCGAACCCGAACCACCGAAATAGCCCGAACCTTGGCCCTTCAACCTCTGTAGCGTAGGCGGATGAGCGCTGTCTCGACGGCCGGGCTGCGCCTGCGGTTCTGCACCGATCCGGGCGAGTTCCTGGCCGTGGCGGGTGACCACCTGAGCGCCGATCCGGTCGTCAGCACGGTCGTGACGACCGTCGCGCACCGGCTGCTGTCGCAGCGGGCCGAGGGCATCCCACAGCCCGAGGGCAATTGGTGGTTGGTGGTCAGCGACAGCTCCGGCGTCGTGGTCGGCGCCGGGATGCGTACGGCACCGTATGCCCCCCACCCCCTGTTTCTGCTGCCCATGCCCGACGAGGCGTCCGTTGCGCTGGCTCACGCGCTGCACGAGCGCGAGGAGGAGGTACTCGCTGTCAACGGGGCACTGCCTGCCGTGGAACTGTGCGCCGCCGAGCTGGCCCGGCTCGGCGGCGGGCGAGTCCACATCACCCAGCACACCCGACTGCACGAGCTCGGCGAGCTGACGATGCCGCCACCGGTGCCGGGCGGCTTGACGGTCGCCACCGAGGACGATGTCGAGCTGGTCACGGACTGGTTCGCCGCGTTCATGGGCGACGCCGACGAACAGGCCGGCCGCCCGCGCGGCACCGGTGCCCACGAGATGCCCGACCGGGCGGACATGCTGCGCCGCCTCCACGCCGGACGGTTGTGGTTCTGGGTCGACGACACCGGAGAGCCGGTGCACCTCACCGGTGCCAACCCGCCGTCGTTCGGAGTGGCCCGGGTGGGCCCGGTGTACACCCCGCCCACCCAACGCGGACGAGGGTGGGCCAGCAACGCGGTCGCCGAGGTTTCCCGACGAATCCAGGCCGAGGGTGCGCGGGTCTGCCTGTTCACCGACCAGGCCAACCCGACCTCGAACAAGATCTACGCGGCGCTCGGCTACCGACCGGTCGTCGACATGGCCAACCTGGTCATTCGCCGCTGACGGCCGGAGGCGGGTGATGATGAGTCGACCAACACTGTTCCTGACTGTGGGACTCCCCTGCACCGGGAAGACCACTGCCGCTCGGCGCATCGAGATCGAGCGGGCAGCGCTCCGTCTCACGAAGGACGAATGGGTGAAGGCTCTCTACAGGCACGAGAATCCGCCGTCGGCGGGGGACGTGATCGAAGGACGGCTCATCCAGATCGGGCTACGCGCGCTGGAACTGGGCAACAACGTCGTGATCGACTACGGCCTCTGGAGTCGGAACGAGCGCACCGCGCTCCGCCAGGCAGCAGCAGACCGAGGCGCGCTGGTGGAGATGCGCTACTTCGAACTCACCCCGGCCGAGCAGCGGAGACGACGTGATCGGCGTCAAGCCGAAGCGCCACACACGACGTGGCCGATGTCCGACGACGAACTCGCCGAGTGGGCCGCCACCATCGAGATCCCAACGCGAGCCGAACTCGAAGGCAGTGAACCCCTTGACGATCCTCCGGCTGGATTCTCGACGTGGGACGAGTGGCGCGAACACCGCTGGCCGCCGTCGCTTTCCTGACGCCTGTCAGGTGAGGCTCACGACGACCTTCCCGAGGGCGCGTCCCTCGCCCACGTGGGCCAACGCCTCAGGGGTCTCGTCGAGCGTGAAGGCCCGGTCGATGTGGATGCCGAGGTCACCCGCTACGCAGAGATCCGCTACCGGTTCGAAGTGGGCCGGCCCTTCCCGGACGGCGAGCACGCCCAGCCGGCGGTTGCTGAACCGGCCGGCCATCGCGCCGACCGTCAGCACGCGCAGCACCGCCGGGACCGATCCGCCGACGCACCGGTAGCGGCCTCCGGGGGCCAGCGCCCGACGGTAGGCGAACACCGACCGGTACGCGATCAGATCGAGGATGAGATCGTACGGGCCGCCTCGGGTGAAGTCCCGGCTGCGGTAGTCGATCACCTCGTCCGCGCCGACGGACCGCATGAAGTCGAGCTTGCCCGCGTTGTCGACGCCTGTCACCTGGGCGCCGAGTCGTTTGGCCAACTGGATCGCGAACGCGCCGGATCCTCCGCCGGCGCCGTTGATCAGAACCCGGCTGCCGGCTACGGCACCGGCGGTGCCCTGCCGTGCGATCGCGCCCGCCTGTGGGATCGCCGATGCTTCGGCGAAGGTCAGGGCGGCGGGCTTGCGGGCCAGGACCGATTCGGGCGCGATCGCGTACTCGGCGAACCCACCCTTGAGCATGAGGTTGTCGCCGTACACCTCGTCACCGGGTCGGAACCGGGTGACGGCGGAACCCACCGCCTCGACCCGCCCGGCGATGTCCGAGCCGAGGGTTTGGCGTGCCGGGGAGCGCAGCCCACCGATGCGCGCATACAGCGGCGAACCCCGCAGCGCCTCCCAATCGCTCAGGTTCACCGAGGTCGCCACGATCTTGACGAGCACCTGTCGGGCAGCCGGAGAAGGCGTGGGGAGGTGCGCGATCCGCAACCCATCCGGGGATCCGTACCGGTCGTACACGACTGCTCTCACCTGGTACCACCAGCCTTCGGCGACAGTAGGCCAGCCGCGGTACCCGATGCGTTCAGGGCAGGCAGCCTACCCCTCCTGGCTAGCACGGCGGGACAACCGGCACCCGCGGACGGCGCGGCAAGCAGTAACAGCCTCTGACCAGGCATTCTTGGGATATGGACCGTCCGATGAACCTACCCCTGGAGGTACCACGATGTTCACCACGAAGTTCTGGAAGGCCACCGCCGAGCGGGCGGTGAAGAGCGCCGCGCAGGGTCTGTTGCTCTACTGGGGCGCTGACGTCGTGTTCAACGCATGGCAGGCGGACTGGGCGGCGGCCGGTGGAATCGCGTCCGGCGCGGCGGTGCTGTCGGTGCTCACCTCACTGGTGAGTGCGAAGGTGTCGGGAGAGGACGACTCGCCCAGCCTTGTCGGTGCCGAGCACTGACCCGCGGCAGCTGCGGACGGTCGCGCGTGGTGCGGCCGTCCGTCGCCATTCCGACACCGAGGGGGTTTGCTGGCCTGGTCAGCAGCGCGTGCAAGGGGCGTCTTTTCGGACACTCCAGGTGAAGGTGGTGCTGCCCTGTCCGCCCCCGTCGGCCGTGACCGTGACGTTGTAGGTGCCGATGGTGCTGAGCGTGCCGCTGATCAGGCCGGTCGAGGAGTTGATGGCCAGCCCGGGAGGCAGGCCGGTCGCCGACCAGGTGTACGACCCGCTCCCGCCGGTGGCCTGCATCTGCAGCGCCACGGAGTCCAGCTTGAGCATGCTCTGGGTACCCGGGTTGGTGACCGTCACCGCCCCGCTCGGCGGGGGTATCGGAATATCCGGTGGCGGGCACGTCAGGTATGTCGTCAGAGAGGTTGCCGATCTGGTGATGTACTCCGGACTTCCCGAAAGGAATTGGACGGTGGCGGTCGCTCGACCCGAGTAGTAGCCCGACTCGCAGAGCGTGCCCGGGTTGGTGACGCCAAGACCGAACAGGGTCACGTTGGTGTTCTGCCACACCTCGGTACGGCCGTTCACCGTCTGGCCGGGGCCACCGACCAGCCCGTGGTAGAGCAACTCCACGGTGAGGTCGACGCGACGCACCGGGCCGTCGCACTGGACAGTTCCGGTGAAGTTGACGGTCTTGGCGTCCGTCTTGCCTGGTGGGCTGTCCGGCGAGATCCACCCACAGTAGTGACCGTCGGACGCCACGGCGGACGCCGGCGTGGCGAAGCCCAGGGATGCGATGGACACGGCAGCCGCTGCCATCGCCAGCAGTAGGCGAGACCTGCTGCGACGCAAGAGTTCGACGTGCATCGATAAATGGTGCCACGGAGGCGTCGGAGTCGGCAATGGCCGATCCTTCGGCGCTCCAGTGACCCGGGCCGGGAGGGCATCTGCCGACCTTCGGCGAACCGTCCTGGCGGGGACCATCAGTGCCACGGCGGTCTCGGTGTTGTTCCGCTGATCGCGCTGGGTCAGTCCGCTTGCCCGCCGAAGCGCGGTTGGCTCATCCGGGGCGCTGCCGATGGGCTCGTCCACCCGGCCGGAGACCGGCTGGTGTGGCTGCTGCCACTGCTGGAACGGACCCCGAGCGACGTCAGGGCGGAGCTGTCTGACGTGCTGCTACGACTCGCGCACCCGGTTACGGCGGTGGTGGACGATCAGCGCGACCGCGCAGAGCAGCGCCACCAGCCCGAACCCGGAGCTGATCCACTGGTTGTCCGCCGCGGTTGACAGCACCACGTTGGCCGCCGCGCTGACGAAGAGCACCAGCCACAGCAGCGGGCGTAGCAGGCCGCCCGGCTTCTTCGTCGCGGCGACCGGGGCCTCGGTGATGCGGTACGGATCGGTCATGACTGCCTCCTTCGGCGAATGTTCCTCGACGCCGTCAACGCTAGGTAGGCGGCGCGGCGGTGACGATCCCGCCAGCTCGACGACAGTGGTGCAGCAGGCTGTACCTTCCGCGCCGGGCGTTGCTGGGCGTGGCCTGCGGTGGCCTATGTTGGCGGGGGAGGTGGGTCGATGGGGTACGTGCGGGGGCGGGTTCGCGCCTCGGTCGCCGCCCTGGAGCACCTCGTCGGAGGGTTGGGCACCGCCACGCTGGCGCTGGGCGCGCTGCTCTGGGCGGCGATCGTGGCGGTGGCCTCCGTGGGCGGGGTGGGGTTGCTGGCGGCGCCCGGTGCGTTGCGGGCGGTGCGCTGGGTGAGCGACCGCGAGCGCGCCCGACTGTCCCGCTCGGGCGAGCCGATCCCCACGCCGGGGCCGGTGCCGACCGGGTTGCGGACGGCGACGCGCGATCCGTTCGTGCGCCGGGAGCTCGGCTGGGTCGGGCTGTACTCGCTCATCGGCCTGGTGGCCGGGCTGGTCGGCGTCGCGCTGCCGCTCTATGCGGTGCAGGACGCCACCTTCCCGCTGTGGTACCGGCTGGTTCCCCCCGACGCCGCGCCGGGGATCGTCTGGTGGCGCGTCGACGACCTGTCCGACGCGCTCTGGGTCGGGGTGCTCGGGGTGGGTTGGCTGGCAGCCGCGATCTGGTTCAGCCCGCTCCTGGCCCGTCTCCAGGCGTGGCCGGGTCGGTGGCTGCTGCCTCCGCCGCCGGGTGTCGACCTGTCGTTGCGGGTGGCCGAGCTGACCGCCACCCGCGCTGCGGCGCTGGACGCCCACGCTGTCGAGCTGCGCCGGATCGAACGGTCGTTGCACGACGGCACCCAGAACCGGTTGGTGGCGGTCAACGTGTTGCTGGGTGCCGCGCGGCGGGCCGTGCGCCGCAATCCGGACCGCGCCGACGAGATCCTCGGGCAGGCGCAGGACGCCGCGGAACAGGCACTCGGCGAGCTGCGTACGGTGGTGCGCGGGATCCTGCCGCCGGTGCTGGACGACCGGGGTCTCGCCGGCGCGTTGGCGGGCCTGGCCGGCAGCTGCGCGGTGCCCTGCCGACTGGAGGTGGACGTGGCCGTGCGGTGCGCGGCCTCGGTCGAGGCCACCGCCTACTTCGTGGTGGCCGAGGCGCTGACCAACGTCGTCCGGCACAGCGGTGCGAGCCGGGTGGACGTGGCCGTGCGCCGCGAGCACGGCCGGCTGCTGGTGAGCATCGAGGACGACGGGCACGGCGACGCGGACGAGACGCGTGGCTCAGGGCTCACCGGTATCCGGCGGCGGGTCGAGGCGTACGACGGTCGGATGACGCTGACGAGCCCACCGGGAGGGCCGACGAGGATGGACGTGGAGCTGCCATGCGGATCGTGATCGCCGAGGACGACCCGCTGCTGCGTGAGGGTTTGGCGCTGCTGCTGCGGGCGGAGGATCTGGACGTGGTCGCCACGGCCGGCACTCCGGGCGAGTTTCTGGTCGCCGTCGACGACCATGCGCCGGACGTCGCGATCGTCGACGTACGGATGCCTCCGACCCACACCGACGAGGGCATCGTGGCCGCGGTGGAGGCACGGCGGCGGCGCCCCGGCCTCGCGGTGCTGGTCCTGTCGGCGTACGTGGAGCAGGCGTTCGCCACCGACCTGTTCTCGGTCGGCGCCGTCGGGCTCGGTTACCTGCTGAAGGAGCGGGTGGGCCGGGTCGAGGAGTTCCTCACCGCGCTGCACCGTGTCGCGGACGGCGGCAGCGTGATCGACCCGGAGGTGGTGGCGCAGTTGCTCGCCCGCAACCGCCGGACGGACACGGCGCTGAGCGAGCTGTCGCCGCGTGAGCGTGAGGTGCTGGGGCTGATGGCCGAAGGGCTTGGCAACAGCGCGATCGCCGAGCGGCTGTTCGTCACCGACGGCGCGGTGCACAAGCACATCCGCAGCATCTTCTCGAAGCTTCAGCTGCCACCGGACGACAGCGCCGACCGGCGGGTGACCGCCGTGCTGCGCTACCTGGACGGCGATCGGCGGTAGCGCCTGCTGTACCCGGACCTGGCAGCTCACGGGATGGTTGCCGTTCTCCCACGTCAATAGCGTTTCTGGTGCGCGCAGTTCTTGCCGATGACACGGAGAGAGGCCACCAGGATGCCGGACTATCCGGGACAGACAACCGAAGCGGCGGTACGCGTCGAACACCTCACCCGCGTGTACGACGCCGGCCGTAACCAGGTGACTGCGCTCGCGGGCCTCGACGTCCGTTTCGACAGGGGCACGTTCACGGCGGTGATGGGGCCCTCGGGCTCCGGCAAGAGCACGCTGCTGCAGACCGCGGCCGGGCTCGACCGGCCCACCTCCGGTCGGGTGGTGATCGGAGGCACCGACCTGTCCGGGCTGTCCGAGACCCGCCTGACCGAGCTGCGTCGTACCCGGATCGGGTTCGTCTTCCAGGCGTTCAACCTGATCGGCGCGCTCACCGTCGAGGAGAACATCGTGCTGCCCCTGCGCCTGGCCGGCGTCCGCCCGGACCGGGCCTGGCTGACCCGGGTGGTCGAGCGGGTCGGCCTCACCGACCGACTGCACCACCGGCCGGCTGCGCTCTCCGGCGGCCAGCAGCAGCGGGTGGCGATCGCCCGCGCGCTGGCCACCCGCCCCGAGGTGATCTTCTGCGATGAGCCGACCGGCGCTCTCGATTCCCGCAGCGCGGCGGAGGTGCTGACGCTGCTGCGCGCGGTCGTGGACGAGCACGGCCTGACCGTGGTGATGGTGACCCACGACCCGATCGCCGCGTCGTACGCGGACCGCGTGCTCGTGTTGGCCGACGGTGCGATCGTCGCCGACCTTCCGCAGCTCGGCGCCGCCGGTATCGCCGAGCACCTGGCGTCGCTGGATCGGCGGGTCCTCCGATGACCGGGCTCGCCGCCCGCCTGCTGCGGCACCGCGCCGGTCCCGCCGCCGCCACCCTGCTGGCCCTGGTCGCCGGTGTGCTGATCCTGGTGGCGATGGGCACCCTCGTCGAGTCCGGGCTGCGTTTCCGAGCGGAGCCACGGCTCTGGGCGGCGGCCGACGTGGTCGTCGCCAACCGCACCGTCAGCCACACGTTCAAGGAGTTCGGCGACACCACCACGAGCACCGTCGCGCTGCCCGAGGGCGGCACGGTGGACGCGGCGGTGGTGGACCGGATCCGCCAGGTGCCGGGCGTCGCGGCCGTCGCTGGCGACGACGCGGTGGTGATCGGCTCCCCCGCCGCCGTGGGCCACGGGTGGGACACGTACTCCTTCACCGGTCGTCGGATCGCCGCGGGTGCCGCGCCACGGGCCGACGACGAGGTCCTGGTCGACACCCGGTTCGGCGTGGCACCCGGCGACCGCATCGACCTGGTCGTCGGCGGGGTCGGGCGGTCGTACCTGGTGAGCGGGACCGCCGAGACCGGTACGGCGGCGGTGTTCTTCACCGACGCGCAGGCCGCCCGGTTGTCCGCCCACCCGGGCCGGGTGGATGCGATCGGCGTGCGGATGGTGCCCGGCGCCGACGTCGGCGCGGTGCGCGAGATCGCGTCGGCGGCCGGCGCCACGACGTACGCCGGGAACGACCGTGGCAGCGTCGAGCAGTCGGACAGCCTGGCCGCCCGCACGTTGCTGGTCGAGGCGGGATCGGCTTTCGGGGGGTACGTCGTCCTGCTGATCATCTCCGTGGTGGCCGGCACCATCGGGCTGTCCGTCCGGCACCGTCGACGTGACCTGGCGTTGCTGCGCGCGGTGGCGGCGACGCCGGGGCAGGTGCGCCGCATGCTGATCGCCGAGGCGGCGCTGCTCGCCCTGGTCGGCTCTGCGGTCGGCGGACCGGCCGGCCTGCTGGCGGCCCGCTGGGTGCACGGCGAGCTGGTCGAGCGGGGATTCGTGCCGGCCACCTTCCCGATGGCCGGCGGCCTGTTCGCGGTGCCGGCCGCCGTCGGTACGGCGGTCCTCGTGGCGGTGCTCGCCGCGTTGGTCGCCGCCCGGCGGGTCACCGGGATCAAGCCGATCGAGGCGCTCGGCGAGATCGCCGTCGAGCCCCGGCGTAGCGGCCGGGTGCGGCTGATCGCCGGCGTGCTGACGCTGGCGGCGGCCGGCACCTCCGGGGCGTTCACCCTCGGTGCGGGCGGGTCGACCGGGGCACTGGCCGGCGCGGTCGGCATGTTGTACCTGTTCGTCATCGCCGTGGCGCTGCTCGCACCGAGGATCAACGCGTACGCGGCACGCCTGCTCACACCGTTGTTGCCGCGGGTGTGGCGGGTCAGCGGCTACCTGGCCGCGGCCAACCTGCGGGCCAACGCGCAGGGCATGGCGACGGTCCTGACCGCCCTGGTGCTGTCCGTGGGGTTCGGCGGCTCGGTCTGGTTCCTCCAGACCAACCTGGAACGGCAGACCACCACGCAGAGCAGCGCGGGAACCCTCGCTGAGCGGGTCGTTGTCGCCCCGGGTGGGCTGCCGGCGGACGCGGCGCGGGAGATCCGCGAGTTGACCGGGGTACGGGCGGCCACCGGTGTGCGCCGTACCCAGGTGGTGGTGCGGGCGTTGGGCGGCATCGAGCCGGTCGGCGCGCAGTCGGTCGACTCGGCGGGTGTCACGTCGACGATGAACCTCGCCGTGCGCGCGGGCAACCTGGCCGACCTGCGCGCGGGCACCGTCGCCGTGTCCGCGACGCAGGCGTCCTCGTCCGGCTGGGACGTCGGCGACAAGGCGGAACTCTGGCTGGGCGACGGCACCCCGGTCAGTTTGGACGTCATCGCGATCTACGGCCGTGGCCTCGGCTTCGGCGACGTCACACTGGCTGCCGAGACGGTCGCCGGCCACACGGCCGCGAACACCACCGACGAGGTCCTGGTCAGCGCCGGCCCGGAGGCCGACACCGCCTTGGCCGCGTGGTCGGCTGGGAAACCGGGCACCGAGGTTCTCGACGCCGCCACCCGTACCCGCCTGATCAGCACCGATCTGGCTCTCGGCGCCTGGCTGAACCGGCTGCTGATCGGCGTGATGGTGGGGTACGCGGCGCTGGCGGCGGCCACCACGATGGTGATGGCCGCGCTGGCCCGCCGCCGCGAGTTGGCGTTGCTGCAACTGGCCGGGGTCACCCGCCGGCAGATTCGCGCGATGGTCCAGGCCGAGCAGGCCGGGTTGCTCGGCACCGCGGTGCTGATCGGCGCGACGATCGCGGTGCTGACCCTGAGCGCGATCGTCAACGGACTGACCGGCAGCCCGATCCCGTACGTCCCGCCGCTCGGTGGGGTGGCGGTGCTCGGCGGCACGACGCTGCTGGCGCTGGCGACCACCGTGTGGCCCGTCCGACGGCTGCTCGGCGCCCCTCCGATCGACAACATCGGGGTGAAGGAGTAGGGCCTGCCCCACCGGCGATGTTCCCGCTCACCGGCTGTCACCGGGATCTGCCGCTTCATAGGGTCGGAGGGAGCCATCGAATTCGATCTACTGTTCGCTACGGGGGTAGCCGCGTGAAGTTCTCCATCGAAGACCCGCCAGTCGTGAATGAAGGGCCGCCCGGGCCGTCCTCCCGGATCGCCGCCGTCGACGGGCTGCGCGCCGTGGCGCTGCTCCTCATCCTGATTGTCAACATCGCCTTCTTCGCCTCCGGCTATCCCTTCCATCTGGTGCCGGATCCCGCGCACGACTCGTGGGGCGACCAGGCGATCCTGTGGCTTGTCGAACTGCTCTTCACGATGAAGGCGTACCTGCTCTTCTCCTTCCTGTTCGGCTACAGCTTCACGCTCCAACTCGACTCCGCCGCCCGGCGCGGCGTCGATTTCACCCCCCGGTTCCGGCGACGGTTGGCCGGGCTCTTCGTGCTCGGCATTCTGCACGCGGTGCTGCTGTTCCAGGGCGACATCCTGACCACGTACGCGTTGCTCGGCCTGGTCCTGCTCGCCATGCGACGGGTCGCCGTCGGGACCGCGCTGCGCGCCGCCGTCCTGCTGACCGCCGGGATCGGCTTCGTCCTCGCGCTCGCCGCCGTCGGCGGGACCCAGCTGGTCACCGATCCGGCGACGGCACTGGCGGCGGGGCAGCGATCCACCGAGGCGCTACAGGGCGGAGTCGGGTCGGTGATCACCGAGCACGTACGGCAACTGCCGGCGATGGTCGGCACGCTCCTCGTGCAGGGGCCGCTCGCCCTCTCGGCCTTCCTCTTCGGTTACGCGGCCGGGCGGCGCCGGCTGCTCACCGACGTCGTCGGAAACCGGCAGCTCCTGCGCCGGGTGCAGCAACTGGGTTATCCGATCGGCCTGGCGGGTGCGGTGATCTTCGCCTCGGGCGGGGGCACCGCCAACCTGACCGGGCTGACGGCGGGCGTCCTCACCGCGCCGCTGCTCGCCGCCGCGTACGCCGCCACCCTTCTCCGCTTTTTCCAGACCAACCGGGGACGGCGGGTGGTCGCCGTACTCGCACCGGCCGGACGGATGTCCCTGTCGAACTACCTGGGTCAATCGCTGCTCTGTGTGCTGGTCTTCACCGGCGTCGGACTGGGCCTTGCCGGCACCGTCGCACCCGCGGTCGTCCTCGTCATCGCGGTCGCCATCTATGGTGCGCAGCTCGCCGCCAGCGCGGCGTGGATGGCTCGGTTCCGGTACGGACCGATGGAGTGGCTGTTGCGGGCCTGGACCGAGCAGCGGTGGCCACAGCTCCGCGCCGCCGACCCGGCCTGACGGCCGTGTCCAGCTCGCCACCGTCGTTGCGCTCCGGGTCATCAGCCGAACGGATGGCCGGAGGCGATGATCGGCTATTTCCATGTGCGACGGACACCCCGCGACGCTTAGGAAGGAGGCATGACCAACGAGCGGACCGTTCCCCTGCTGCCGTGCGCATCCATCGACGACATCGAAGCCTTCTACGGAGTTCTCGGCTTCCACACCACGTACAAACAACGCAAGCCCAACCCGTGCGTGGGGGTGCAGCGCGAGGACATCGACCTGCAGTTCTTCGAGATCGCCGGATTCGACCCGGAGCAGTCCTACGGCTCCTGTCTCGTAATCACCCCGGACATCGAGGGACTACACCGAGCATTCGCAACCGGCATGCGCGCCGCGTACGGCAAGGTGCTGGTGTCCGGAACGCCGCGGATGACCCGGCCCAGGGCGCGGAAGAACGCCGACGGGTTGGGCGGATTCAGCGTCATCGACCCGGGCGGCAACTGGATCCGCGTCTTCCGGGACCCCACCGCCGCCGCCACCGCCCCCGTGCCGGCCGCCGCGCCTGCCGGGCGGCTGGCCAAAGCCCTGGCGAACGCCGTCGTACAGGCCGACTCCAGGGGAAGCGTCAGCCAGGCGGTTCGGATCCTGGACAGCGCGTTGGCCCGCCCGCAGGCCGACGACGACCCGGTCGAGCAGGTAGAGGTCCTGGTCTACCGCGCCGAACTCGCGATGGTGCTGCACGACCCGAAGACCGCGGCCGAACTGCTGGCCCGCGCCCAGTCCGTCACCCTCACCGACGACGAATCAGAAAGGGCGGCACCCGCGTTCGACAACGCCGCCGAACTCGCAACAGCACTGCGCTGACTCACCACGTCTGTTCGACTGGCGCGGTTGCTGTACTTCGCTGCCGTGCTGCTGGCGTCAGACGAGGCGTTGGATGCGGACCTTCGGGCGCTCGTTCCTCAGGTGGCCGTGCTTGTGCTGGCGAACCTGTTCGTCCCAGACCTCCTGGTCGTAGTCCGGGTCCGGTGGGATCCACTTGTGCGAGCCGTCGCTGTAGTGGAACTTCTCGTCGCCAGACCGGAGGATGCTCACCGAAGCCAGCCGAGGAAGCGTCTGTGCAGTGCACCCGCCGGCACCCAGGTCAGATCCTCGGAGGCCCGCACCAGCTGGGCACCCAGGTAGAGAGCCAGTGAGATCGGAGCGTCGTCGAACTCGGCGCGTAGCTCGCGCTGCCGTGTGCGGCAGGGCCAGGGGGCATCGCAACCGCCGCAGCTCCAGATCGGCAGCACCGGGCCGTGCGTGGTCATGCGCGGCCTCCGAGCAGCGCCGCCGTCATCGACCGCGCCTGCTGGCAGGTGGCCCAGTCCACCTGCCAGCACGGGTACGGCGTCAGCCGCGACCACCACGCCCGACAACCGGTGCACAGACCGTCCTCGCCCGGCAGATGCACGACCAGGATTTGCCGTTCCGCCTCGTTGCTCACTGCTCCTCCTCGGCGGGCCAGTGCCCCCGGTTTATCGGAATCCGGTGTCGGCTGCGACAGGGCAATTCCGCCCCACAGCGGCAGATCCAGCTCCACTTCCGCCACGACCACGCCGGGCGGTGTCGCCGTGCCAGGGTCATCGCGACGGCGATCAGATACTGGTCGTAGGTCACTCGCCGCCACGGTGGTGTCCTGTCCCGCATCACTGGCTCCCTCCACCGGGCAGCACTCCATGACCGACCCCGAAACGACGGGACCGGATCTGCAACGTTCGGTAACTGCGACGCTACGATCACGACGGCGGTGGTTGGACTCACCCGCAGTACGAGTGAGCGGGCGAGATGAGCTGCCGCAGCGGTGGGTTTCACGGCGAAACGTCGACCACGGGTCAACGTAGGGATGACGCATGAGAGGCCACGGAAGATCAGCACCGCATCGCGGCGAGGTGACCGGCTACCTGTTCAAGCTGATCCGGGAGTCCATCCCGCTCACGCAGGAGCAGCTCGCTGTCGACCTGAACGTCGATCGTGTGACCGTGCAGAGCTGGGAATCCGGGCGCCGACCCTTCACCGCGGTACCGCTCGGGCAGGCGATCGCCGTCCGATGCCGGCTCGGACGGCTCGGCGCGAACACACTCCTGCTCGCAGCACTTGACGACGCCGCCGAGGCGGATCTCATCCTTGCCGCCGTCCTCGACGAACAGGTGGAGCGCTGCGACATCGCCGAGCAGCCGCTGGGCTGGTCCGTCCTCACCCACCGTCTGACCGACTTGATCCTCTGGGCTGCCCTCGGGCAGACACCGACCATCGCCAGAGGCCTACCCATCGCCCGGCCCCGGCGGGGTCCAGTCGCATCCGGCCCGACCCTGCCAATGGACGAGCAGCGTGCGTTCTTCACTCAGCTTCGCGTGCTCGCCGACCGCGCCGCAGCCGGACGGCATCGGAACATGTTGCTGCACCGGCAAGCCTGCTTCCTTGCCGGCATGGACCCCACCAGGGCAGCAGCAGGTTGGCTCACCCAGACCACCGCCCGAGCACACCGGATGACCACCTTCCGCACCTGGTCACCGCTGTGGTCCGACGCCCGCTCCGTCGTCACGTCTCTCGCTAATCAGGGCGACCCGGAACCGTTACGAGACTTCATCGCTCGCGCACATCCCGATGACGCCTGCGAGCGAGCGGCCCTCAACTACTCGGCCTACTGGGTGGGCGAGATCCCATACCGCCACCGCGACGACTCCTTCATGCCAAAAGCGCTCGCTGACTGGCACGGGTCGGTCCTTCTCCGGCATCTGGTCCATCGCCTCGAACCTGGGCATCCCTTCGTGGACCTCAACATTCACAATGTCTGGGCTCTGCTGACCGCACGACGCGGTCTCGCGCTCGACAACCCCGCCCCGACTCGGGCACTCCTCGACCGCAGCGTCTCGCTCCTGGACAGTGACCGGATCTCCGCGCAGTCGCGGCAGGAACTAGCCTCTATCGTCTACAGCCTGCGGGCGGACGGACTCACCGGCACAGGGACGGGCAGATGACCGACGATCACGACGCCGCCGGAGCGATGAACTTCATCTTCGAAGCTGGCGTCCTCAAACGCGCCGCTCGGACCGGCTGGTGGTTCGCCGGCGTCAAGCAACCCGAGTCCATCGCCGAGCACTCCTTCCGAACGGCGCTCATCGGAATGATGCTCGCCGCCATGGAGGGCGCCGATCCAGCGCGAGTGTCGATGCTCTGCACCCTGCACGACACCCAGGAAACCCGCATCACCGACATCCCGCACATCGCGAAGCGCTACCTCACCGCCGTACCCAACACCGCCGTCACCGCCGACCAGGTCGCCGCCTGTCCCCCAGCCGTCGCCGATGTCATCACCGCCGCAGTCGCCGAATACGAGGCTGGCGAGACACCAGAAGCTGTCGTCGCTCGCGACGCCGACAAGCTGGAATGCCTCGTCCAAGCCGTCGAGTACCGCCATCAGGGCATCGACAACGTGCAGCGCTGGATCGACAGCTCACGAGCCGCGCTCAAGACCGCCAGCGCCCACCGCCTTGCCGACGCCGCCCTCAGCGGACAACCCCTGGCCTGGCTCACACCCCCAGCGCAGGAGTAAACGTTCAACACCGGCGTTGTGGAGGAGCGGCAGGGCGTAGCCGATCAAAACAGGCGACCCACTCGCTCGGGAGCTGTCGGCCCATCTTTGGTTTTGCACCAGCGCCGGCTCACGTAGCCACATCGGTCAGCGACAGATCAGTATGCTCGAGGCCGCAGAAATCGCTTCCGTTGCGAGGCGCTTTCTGCGCTCGTCGCATGAACCCGATCACCTTGCCGCCGCTTCAGGGAGTTGCTGTGTCGTACGGCTACATCGCATCGATGAAAGCCAAGCCGGGTTGCCGGGATGACGTCGTGGACATCCTGCTGAGCGGCGCTGATGGCCTGCGCTCGGTCGGATGCGACCTGTACGTCGTGAGCGTCTCGGACACCGACGACGTCACGATCTGGGTGAGTGAGGTGTGGCAGAGCAAGGAGAAGCACGACGCCTCGTTGCAGCTCCCCGAGACCAGGGCGGCGATCGGCAAGGCCATGCCGATGCTCACGGGCGAGTTCACCAGCCAAGAGGTAACAGTGGTGGGAGGCCTGGGCGTGTAGGCCCGTGGTCGCCGTCTCCCTGGTTGCCCGGCGAGTCGACCTCGTTCAATGGGTGCCGGGTACGCGTCAGCGTGGCGGCGAGGCCTCCTCCAGTGGACGTCCATGGGCTCGGGTCGTGTCGGAGACGGCAATGCCGAGCAGGACGGCGGCTGCTGCTGCGGCGACCCCGAGGGGCGGTAGGCCGACCATGATCGGTGCCATGGCCGCGAGGACGAGGATCCCGATCGGCCGCGGCCAGGACACTCGGGCGAAGGCCACGTACTCGAATACTGAGCGCCCGGCGAGGTAGAGCGCAGGCCCTCCGAGGATGGCTCCGACCCAGGCGGGTTTGGCGTCTCCGGATGGGTCGATGAGGACGAGTTCGGAGCCGGCTGAGGTGGCGAGGATGCCGGACACCATGAGCAGGTGCGCGAGCTCGGCCAACCGACCGAGCCGGCCCGGGTCGGCGGATGCCGCGATGGCCTCGCCCAGGATCTGGCCGGCTCGGTAGAAGTAGATCCGCCACAGCAACACCGTGGTGAGGAACGACAAGGTAAGGGCCATCGTTCGTTCAGGCACGATCGGGCCGCGGAGAAGACTCGACCCGGAGGTCAGGATCGTCTCGCCAAGCGCGACAATGACAAGCTGCCAGTAGCGTTCGGCCAGGTGCTCGCCCGCGACGGCCCACGGGGACACCCGCGAGCGGCCCAGCCCTGGTATCGGCCAGCCGAGCCTGGCCCCCAGGTAGTCGATCGCCAGGGCCACCGTCCACAGCGAGTTGCGCGTCAGCTCGGGGGCGAAGGCTCCGGCGAGCCACGGTACGGCCGAAGCACTGAACCAGATGAGCGCCAACATATTGACGCGGCGCAGATTGTGACCGCGCACGATGCCCACGAAGAAGAGGGTGCGGCCCACCTGAATCGCGACGTAGGTGCTCGCGAAGAGCATGCCGGTGTCGGCGAGAGCCCCCGAAATCGCGACCGCCATGAGCAGGCTTCCGTACATCGTCGCGACGACAACGAACTGGATCGGCGGCTGGAACGGATCGAATCTGCTGGTCACCCATGCCGTCTGGGTCCAGATCCACCAGAGGGCCAGAAGCAGCAGCAGAGTCTCGCCGTTCTCCGCGAGGGAGGTGGTCAACCGCTCGGCGACGTGACCCCTGGTGTAGTCCAACACCAACTCGTGCACAATCCGGGTGAGCGCGAAGACATAGACGAGATCGAAGAACAGTTCCAGGAAAGTCGGCCGCTGCGGACTCTCCCGCCTGCGCAGCAGGTTGGCCACTCTGTTACTCGTCACCCGGCCCGCTCGCTTCGTCGGCTAGTCGCTGAAGCAGTCGTACCACGTTGCCGCCGCGCTTACGGACAAAAGACGCACCCGCGATGGAGGATGTTGCAGCTTGCTGGAGCGGGACCTGCCTGTCGGGCCGCACCCGGAGACGTTCCACGGCGGAGCGCGCACCGCCGGTCCCACGCCATCCCCGCACACTGGTAGCCGTCGTCTGCCAGTCCAGGCAAATCAATATAATTTCTCTACTTTGGAGGACTTACCAGGAAACTTGAGCCCTGTGCTGCGGCACCCCGCTCCAGGGCGCTACCGGGACAAGGGAGCGGCATGGCTCGGCACGAGCGGCCCGTAGATCCGACGGCTGGACCGTTGTCGTCCTTCGCCCATGAGCTACGGAAGTTACGTGTCGAAGCGGGCAACCCCACCTACCGGCGATTGGCCGAGGTCGCCGGCTACAGCGCCTCGACCCTCTCCGCCGCTGCCAGCGGAATCCGGCAACCCAGTCTTGACGTGCTGCTCGCGTACGTTGGGGCCTGCGGTGGGGACACCGCCCAGTGGAGGCAACGTTGGCTCGAACTGGCCGAGGAGCTGCGGCCCACCAGTTCGGCCAGCGCACCAGCCGACCCGGCGAGAGCAGAAACACCCGACCCGACGCAGGCCGAACCGCTCGCCACACCCCTCGCGGAGTCACCGTCCGCTGTGACTGCCGGAGATCCACCCGCCCCGGCCACTGGTGAGCCAACCGGCGGCGTAGCCGGACCGGCCCACGACCGGCCCGCGAGCCCTCCGCGGCACCGGAAACTCCGACGGCGACTGGCGGTGGCGGCGGTGGCGGTCGCCGGCCTCGCCGGTACCGCCGCTGTGGTGCCGATGACCCAGCTGAGGTGGCCTGCCAGCGGGGCGACGGCGGCCGCCGGCACGACGACCACCACAGCCTGCCCGGCGACCACCACGGACGCCGCCTTCACCGCCGTCACGTACGGCGGTGGCGTGCACGTCCGGAGCGAGCCCCGCCGCGACCAGGGCATCCTCTACACCATTCCGCCCGGCTGCGTGGTCGGGCTCACCGGCTACTGCCTGGGTGAGCGGATCACCGACTCCACCTCCCAGACCCCCGACATCCGCTGGTTCACCCTCGCCGACGGTGGGCTGATCGCCTCCGGTGTGGTGCACGGCAACCCGCCCACGGGCCTGGAACCGTCCCGCTGCCGAGGCGACCGACCCGGGCCGGCCGCGATCGCCCTCGCGATCGCCCCCGATGTGACCGGCCCGGGTGGGTGGTGGCTGAGCGCGACCGGCACGCACCTGGAGATCGTCGGCTTTGCCGCCTACTACGCGGACGACCCCGCGCTGCCGGCCGAGCGCCGCTGGCACCAGATCGGAATGACCGGGATGGCCGCCCCGCCGTTCGACCTCGTCTGGAAGCTCGACCGCCCGTCGGTGCAACCCGGGTCCACTGCCGAGATCCCGGTGGCCGCTGTCGCCTGTCTCGGCGGTGGCGCGCCGACCGACGTACTCGATGTGCGGGCGGCCCGCCCCGACGGCTCCAGCACCGCCGAGGCCCTGCCGCTCGCCGCCGACCAGCGGCTCGCGGCCCGCCGTACCGCCTGCCTCTACCCCTGATGGGGGCGTACGCGGACGGCCACCGCCGGTGGCCCGGCGGGACGGATCCCACCGGACCACCGGTCAGGCGTCACCGAACTCAACAGCCCTGGCGACCGGAGTGGATCCAGTAGGTGGTGCCGGCCCAGTCCATCTCGCCGTACGCGTCGACGCAGTTGTTCGCCGTGCCGGTCACTCCGCGCGGCCCGGCGTAGTACAGGTAGTCGGCGTTGTCCTTGGTGGAGACCGCGGTGGCGGTGCACGAGCCGGTGCCGGAGGTCTCCGCGCACCGGGCGATCTGCACGGAGGTCCGCGCCGAGGAGCCGTACGCCGCGCCGCGGTGGTACATGCAGGCGCTGTTCGTGCCCCCGTTGGTGCTGTTGTAGTAGATGACCAGCTCGGCAACGGGCTTGCTCGGCGGGTACGCGTAGCTGTAGGTGACCGTGCCCGAGCAGGCCACCGCCGCCTGCGACGGGGCCGCCGTGACGACCAGGACCGTGCCGAAGGTCAGCAACGCCAGCAGCGCTCCGAACGCCTTGCGCAGCATCATGACTTCCACTCCTCTGGGACGAGGTTGGTTGAGAGCCGTCCCGCCGTCCACTTCTACGGAACAGAGAAGTTGATCGCCGCTGATGGTGGCGGCAATCAATCAATCCCGCACAACGCCGAACAACCGCCTACCGCGTCGCCGCACCGGGCCGTCGCTATAGTGGAACTTCTCGTCACCGGCGTAGCCGGTCCTGAATCAGGCGCAGGAAGATGCGCACCCCGATGACCACAAGCACGACCACGGCTGGAATCGCCAGAAGAGTCCAGGGCTTTCCGAGCATGTTGACGGTCCCGAGAAGGGCCGCAGCAAGGCCCTCCCACAGCAACTCGCCCCCGCAGAGAACTTCTCTGGGAAGCGGCTGCCGGCCAGAGCGTCGTTCTGCCCGCAGGCGCCGTATCGCTTGTAACGTGAATAGCACGCCAAACCCGAGACAGACCGGACCCGCCAGTAAATCCAGCCGTCCGGCACGGAAGCTCCAAGGGGTTCGCTCGGCCGCCAGGGCGCAACATCAGGACGAGACATCGATCTTGTCATCACCCTCGATTCTCTGCTGCCTGCATGTCCGCCCCGCTCTGGTATGTACCGAACCGGCGGGAAAGGTCGCTGCGGGTTTGACCTGTCGGCGCCGGGTGCGTCTCTGACGCTCGTTGGAGCACCAGCGCGGCCGTGGCAGGCGAGGTGCGAGAAGAGCGCCGCGCCGCCCCAATCGCCGAAATAGGCTGCCGGTCATGCATGGGTTCACCGACGTCGATCGCCAGTCAGACCCGGACTCGTGGGTCGGCGTACTGGACCGCCTCACCGAGGAGCCCTTCTACCAGGCATACCAGCAGCGGGTTCGGGAGTTGCTCCACCCGGAGCCTGGCCGTCGGTATGTCGATGTTGGCGCTGGCACCGGGGCAAGCGCAGCCACGCTGAAAGATGACCACGGCGCCAGTGTGGCAACCGTGGACTCTTCCCTGACCATGGCCGCTGCCACGCGAGCCCGCGGCTTGACCCAATGCACAGTCGCCGACGCCCATCACCTGCCGTTTCTCGACAACTCCTTCGACGGGGCATGGGCCGATCGCACCCTGCAACACCTCGCCGATCCCCCGGCCGCGATCAAGGAACTCATCAGGGTGGTCCGGCCCGTTGGACGCATCGTCCTCGCAGACCCCGACTACGACACTCAGGTACTCGACATCGCCGACCAGAACCTGGCCCGGCGCGTGCTGCGATTCCGAGCCGATGCCCTCCTCCGCAACGGCACCCTGGCTCATCAACATGCCGGCCTTCTCGCCACACACGGACTGGTCGACATCACCGTCGAACCTCGACCGTTACTCGTCCGGAACCCGACCGCCGTCGACAACGTTCTCGGCCTCCGCAGTTGGGCTGCGACGGCTGCTCAACGCGGTGTACTCCACCCCGCAGAAGCGCGTGCGTTCGAAGACCAGTTCGACGAGGCCGTCGTCACACAGCGGTTCACCTACGCGGTCACGTTCTTCCTCACCGCCGCCACCGTCGCCTGAGGCGGGAGCACCCGGCGAACGAACGTCAGATGTCGAAGCGGAACGAAGAGCTGCCGCTTTACCAGCGGTGGTGCCGTCGTTGACCGCTCCGAGATCCAGCTTGACCAGATCACGCCGCATTCGCTCGGCAACATGGTGTGGCAGGCCGTGGCTACACTGACGTCTCTAAATTCCCCTGCTCGGCAACGGAAACGGAGGCGCGATGGCCAATCCGCTGTTGGACGCCGAGGATGCGCGGGAGCGCCTGGAGGCATGGCAGGCCAATGCCGTGCGCCGGGCCGCCGACACGCAGGCCGCCGCTGCCGGCTTGAGCGCTCTGCGGGTCACGGCCAGCGACGCCCACGGGATCGTCGAGGTCACCGTCGACTCCACGGGGGCGATGGCCGACGTCCGGCTCTCCGCGCGGGTGCAGCGCGTGAGCCTGGAGCAGACGCAGCAGGCGATCATGGGCGCCTACCGCAACGCGCGGGTCAAGCTCGCCGAGGCCGCCGCCGAGGTCGTGCGGGAGACGGTCGGCGCCGACTCGGCGACCGGCCGGGCCCTGCTGGCCGGATTCCGGACCGTCGACACCGAGGACGAAGAGGGGCGTTACTGATGCACGGGGGGTTCGAGGTCGACGTCGAGGCGCTGCGCGCGCACGCCACAGCCATGTCGGCCATTCACGACCGCTTTGCCGCCGTCATGGCCGCGAGCGGCACCATCTTCCAGGCCGATGATGCGTACGGGCAGCTCTGCCAGTTCTTACCGCCCATCCTGGAGGGACGCCACCGGGACCAGGACAAGGGCGTGGGGATGCTCGCCGAGAACATCGCGCTGCTCGCCGCGGGAATCAAGAAGAACGCCGACGCCTACGAGCGGGCCGAGGACTCGAACACCGACGGCTTCAACTCCTTCCACTCCGCGACCTGAGCCGGCCCGGCGCCCTCTCATGAGCAACCCACTGGTCGCCACGACCTCCGACATCGCTTCGACAAGCGCCGCGCACCGCGACGGCTGGACCGGCCTGCCGCTCGCCGACGACTACATGGGCATCAAGGACGCCATCGACTCCGGCAGCTGGATCGACGGTTCAGTCGCGGGCTTGGGCGCCGCTCTCGACGGGGCGTCCATCGTCATCGACCCGTTCAGCACGCTCCTGTCGATGGGCATCGAGTGGGCCATCGAGCAGGTCGAGCCACTGAAGCAGGCACTCGACTGGCTGGCCGGCGACCCCGAGACCATCGAGACGCACGCCTTGACCTGGGACAACATGGCCAGTGAGTTGTTCTCCATCGCCGAGGACCTCAAGGCGCGGCTGGTTGGCGACCTCGACGGATGGCAGGGCACGGCCGCCGACGCCTACCGCGACATCCTGACCATCAACATCGACGTCGCCGGGATCTTCGCGGGCACGGCCGCCGGCATGGGTGCCGCGACCCGTGGCGCGGGGGTCCTGGTGCAGACGGTGCGGGAGGTGGTGCGCGCCTTCATCGCCGACTGCATCGCCAAGGTCGTGGTGTGGCTGGCCGAGGTGGTCTTCTCTGTCGGCTTCGCCACACCGCTGGTCGCCTCCCAGCTCGCGGTCGCCGTCGTCCGCTGGACCGGCCGCATCTTCGGCTGGTTGATGGGCCTGATCAGCAGCCTCTCCGCCCTTCGCGCACTCCTCGACGTCTAGGCGGCCCACGATGCGACAACTCATGGCGGCTCTGCGGACCACCGCCGTCCTGGTGGTCCTGTTCGCCGTGGCGGGCCTCCACAAGCGCCCCTCGGGCCCCACCCCACCGCACGGCGGTGGCGACGATGGCCCCAAGCGTCCCAAGTTCAACCCGGCAATGATGCCCAAGCGCGTGGGACCAGCCCAGCAGCACGGCATCAAGCGCGCCGAGGAGGGCCGCCCGAAGGACGCCGACACATCCGAGCCCGAGGTACCCAAAAGGACCAACCCCTGGGACGACCCCGAGTTCACCGACGCCAAGTACGACATGGACCGCTTCGGTCAGATGGGCCACGGGGCGATGGACAAGATCTGGGACGGCGACGGGAGGGGTAATGGCGACCACAAGCCCTCGTCCACCGAGCCCGGCAAGACGCTCTTCCCGCCCGGCACCACCAAGGAGCAGGTCGAGGGCTGGTTCAAGAGCATCGCCACCAACCCCGACAGCCGCCCGGAGGCGCGTCCCGGCGGCGACGGCTGGGTCGTCACCGGCACCCGCGACGGCATCACCTGCGTCGTTATCCTGGACAAGGACGGCAGCATCTCCGGCGGCCACCCCATCAGCGGCGAGGGCGTCAGAACCAACCCGCCGGCCTGACCACCCCACCCACGGGAGACCCATGGAAGTCAACGATTACATCCGGCTCAGCCCTCGGATCATCGACCAGGTCGCACCCAAGATCAGCCCGAAGTACCGGTCGATGGTCCTGAGGGCCAGAGGCGCCGGCGCCTGGGACCACGCGATCACGACGCTCATCGGCGCCCTGTGGGAGGAGGACGTTGTGATCACCACGGCGGAGAAGGACGCGCTGTGGGAGCTCATGGAGTACCTCCAGGAACCACTGACGCGCCTGGAGCAGATCCGGACCTCGAACTGACGGCCAAAGCGTAGATCGGGCCCCTCGAACCCTGCACCGTGTCGACCTCCGCCCCCGCTGGCACTCCCCCGCCGAGGCCGCCGTCCTGCTCGGCTTCGGCATTTCCAAGGTCAGGGCGCGGGTGGGAACGGGGGCCAGCGGCCAGACGACCGCCGCAGACAACGCGTCCTGGCCAGCCTCACCCAGTCGTCACCGTACGGATCTTCTCCAGAATGCGGTCGGCGTCCTGGCCCAACTCCACGATGATGTCCAGCGCTTCCCGCCACACCCCACGCGCCGCCGACCGTTCGCCCACAGCGAGATGGGTGTCGCCGAGGTGCGTCAGCGTGGTTGACTCGTAGTAGCGTTCGCCCGCCTCGCGCCAGAGCGACAAAGCCTGTCGGTAGCACTCGGTGGCCTCGGGATACTGGCCCAGATGGTGGTGCACGCACCCGAGGCTGTCCCAGGTGTGAGCCTGCCAGTAGCGGTCACCGGCCTCCTGTTGCAGCAGCAGCGCCCGCTGGCAGTGGTGTAACGCAAGCTCGTGGTCACCGAGCTGGCTGTGGTACCAACCCGCGTTGTTCAGGGCGTTCGCCTGCCCGGCTCGGTGCCCGGCCGCCCGGAACAGCCGATGCGCCAGTTCGGCGTAGCGCAGGGCGAGCCGGGGCTGACCGCGATGCTCGGCGACCGTACCCAGGTTGAGCAGGGTGCGGGCCTGCCCGACCTGGTCGCCGAGCCCGCGGTAGAGCCGCACCGCGTGCCACAGGTGGTCGCGGGCCTCGCCGTGCAGACCCCGACGCAGATGCGCGATGGAGATGTTGCGGTGTGCGCGGGCCTGCCCGTCCCGGTCCCCGACCCGGCAGGCGGCCTCCAGCGCGAGCTGTTGAACGATTGCCTGGTCATGCCAGCGGCCACACCGGTCCAGGAACGTGGTCAGGGCCCAGCCGAGCTGCCACGCGTGGACGTCGTACCCGTCGCCGCCGGCCCGTCGCAGAAGATCGAGCAGCACCGGGTACTCCTGGCTGAACCAGGTCCGGGCGACCTCGCGGTCGCCGATGGCCGCCACGGTCACGCCCGCCACCGCCGGTGGTAGCCGGATCGGATCCCGATGCGGATGCAGTCGCAGGTCGGCGAGGTGGGCGCCGGCCAGGTAGTGGTCGAACATCCGGTTGGTCACCGCGAGCCGGTCGGCGCCGTCCTCCTCGACGTCCGTCCGCTCCATGGCGTACGCGCGGAGCAGATCGTGCATCGTGTACCTGCCGGGCGTGTGCTCGGTGACCATGTGCGCGTGCGCGAGCTCAGCCAACAGCGGGCGTACCCGCGCGGGTGGAACACCGGCGAGGCTGGCCGCGGCGACCACACCCAGATCCGGGCCGGGATGGATGCCGAGCAGTCGGAACAGGCGCGCGGCCGGACCGCTCAGGGCGCGGTACGACCAGGAGAAGACCGAGCGGACGTCGGTTTCGGCGTCGGTGAACCCCTCCAGACCTCCGTGGGCCAGGTCCAGTTCCTCGGCGATGGCCCGCAGCGAGAAGCGGGGGTGGTCGACCAGCCGGGACGCAACGATGGCCAGCGCCAGAGGTAGCCCCGCCGACCGGGCCGCGATCGTCGCGACGGCTGCCGGCTCGGCGGTGAGCCGGGTCGCTCCGAGGCGGCGGATCAACATACTGTGCGCGTCGCCGAGCGGCAGCGGGTCGACGGTGATCGGATGGGCCCCCTCGGTCATCACCAGGCCGGTCAGCCTGCTGCGGCTGGTGACCAGGGTGAGGCAGCCGGGTCCACCCGGCAGCAGCGGGCGGACGTGCTCGCTGTCGCGGGCGTTGTCCAGCACCAGCAGGACCCGACGACCGGCCAGCAGCGTGCGCAGCAACGCCGACTGGGCGGCGAGCCCCTCGGGCAGGTGCTGTGCCGGCACCTCGAACGCGTCCAGGAAGCCACGAACCGCCTCACCGGGGTCGAGCGGCGGACCGGTCGGATGGAAGCCGCGCAGATCGACGTGAAGGTGGCCGTCCGGAAACCGGTCGGCCACGAGGCGGGCGAAGTGGACCGCCAGGGCCGTCTTCCCCACCCCCGCGATGCCGGAGAGGACTGCCACCATGGCCGTGCGGGTCCGAGCCCCGGCGTCCAGCAGCCCGGACAACTCGTCAAGCTCGGCGGTGCGTCCGGTGAAGGCGTACGGCGACGCGGGTAGCTGCGCCGGAACCGGCTTGGTCGTGGTCGATGCCTGCGGCTGGCTGGGCTCCGGCCGGGAGATTGCCGCGGGCGCCGTGACCGGTGCCAGTCGCGGGTCGGCGTTGAGGATTGCCCGGTGCAGCTCGGTCAGTTCCGGTCCCGGCTCGATCCCTAGTTCACCCACCAGCAGTCGGCGTACCTGGTGATACGTCCGGAGCGCCTCGGTCCGGCGGCCTGCCCGGTACAGGGCGAGCATGAGCTGCCCGTGGGCCCGTTCGCGCAGTGGTTCCGCCGCGACCAGGTCGGCGATCTCGTCCACGAGTTCGGCTCCGCCGCCCAGCGTGAGTTCAAGCGACAGGCGTTCTTCCTGGAGGCTGCGGCGTTGGTCGTTGAGCTGGGCCGCCGCCGCCTCGACCAGCCGGCCGGTCACTCCGGTGAAGGCGGACCCGCGCCACAGCGCCAGCGCCTCCCGCAGGTGGACGACCGCGCCGGTCAGGTCACCGACCGCAGCGAGCCGGCGACCCTGCCGTGCGCGCTCGACGAAGACCCGCAGGTCGATCTCGTCGTCCGGGACGCGAAGCAGGTAACCGCCGGAGTCGGTGACGATCTCGCCAGCCCGCGCCAACTGCCTCCGCAAGGTCGACACACAGTTGCGGACCACCTTGACCGAGCTGGTGGGCGGATGCTCGTCCCAGATCACGTCGACCAGCCGCGACATCGGCACCACTTTGTTCGCGTCGAGCAACAGGGCGGCCAGGATCCGTTGCTCCCGTGCTGCGCCCAGGGAGATCTGGCCACCGTCGAGTCGTACTCGGAGCGGGCCCAGCGCCTCGAACCTCACGTACCTCCCGCCCTCGTCCGCGCCGCACGAGCTGTTCTCCGTGAACCGCGTGGGACCGCCGAATGAGCCCCGCCACCGCGGATTTTCCCACCGCTGCGAGCTATTGCATAGCTAGACGTCGATGGCTCTGTTCCGTGGTGTTTCGGCGCCGCCGGGGACGAGCCGGGGATCGATCGGGGACGGCCGGGCGCAGGGTGCTCCGGAAGAGTCACTGCTGTGCGGGAGGAAGTCATGATGCATCGCAAGATCTGGTTCGGCCTGCTCGTGCTGGCCCTGGCAACGGTCTCCCTCGGCTTCGGGGCGCGCGGCCAGGCCGACCCCGGCTGGCCGGGCCCACCGCCGCGACACCGGGCCACGGAACTCTCCGACGCGATCCTGTTCAACGACGGGCCGGCTGCCTTCCGACTGGTCTACCTGCAGCGCCCGCCGACCCGGTGGACATCGGCGCTGCGGTACGCCCAGAGCGCGCTCAACGCCGAGCTGACCCGCCGGGGCACCTGGTCCGACGTGATGATCGGGCAACGGGTACAGAGCGGCAACCCGGTCGTGGTGCGCGACGGGCTCGTCACCCTCGTCGCACTGGCCCGCGAGGTGTTCAACCGGACATTCGGCAAGGAGACCGTGGACTCCGCCGTGCTCCTGGTCAACGACGCCCTGTTGGAGAACGCGTACGAGGTCGTCCGGGCAGACTCCTACATCGACATGGACAACAACAACCGCACGCCGCTGGAGGTCGGCACCATCCGGGCCGTCTTCGCCGGTGGCTTCGCCGACTGGTCCTGGGACATGGCCGGCAACCCAGCGCCACGGGCCAAACTGGTGCAGGACCAGTTCATCGCGACCATCGCCCGCGACCTGCGAGCCGGGTAGTCGACGGTGGACGACACCCGGTTGGGCCGGTGGATCGCCGGGATCGCGGTGGTCGCCATGCTCCTCGTGGGCTACCTCACCAGGGCGGTGCTGCCGGTGGCTGCGATGCCGGCCCCGCCCGGCCGGACGGTGGCCCGCGCACTCGTACCGGAAGGCTGGGCGTTCTTCACCCGCGACCCCCGCCGGCCCAGCCCGGTGGCCTACACGACGGACCGGGACGGCCGGTGGCGGCCCGCCTCGAGCAGCAGCCGCGGCCCGGCCGGCCTGGACAAGCGGGACCGTGCCCGCAGCGCCGAGATCTCGCTGCTGACCCGTCGACTCGACGGAACCTCGTGGACCCGGTGTGACGGGGAACCCTCCACCTGCCTGGCCGCCGCCCGGGCCACGGCGGTGACCAACACCGCCACCGTACGCACGCTTTGCGGCGACATCGGGATCGTCCTTCAGGAGGTACTGCCATGGGCCTGGAACGACCTGCCGACCGTGCTCCCGTCCCGGGTGGCCCGGCTCACGGTGACCTGCTAGACCGGTGGCTGGCCCGGCTCGGCCGGCGCTGCCGACCCGCCCTGGCCGTCGCGCCCTGGTCAAGTGGGTTCGGACTGACCCGTACCCTGCTGGCCACCGGCACCTGCGCGACCCTCCTGGTCAACCCGCCGGCGGTCCTGCTGTCGATGGACAGCGCCGAGGGCTGCACCGGGCCGGCCGCCGCCGGCATCTGGTGCGTCCTACCCGCCAGGCAGGGGCAGCTCGCCGCGTGGATCGCCATCACGGTGCTGGTCGTCGTGGCCAGTGGCTGGCGGCCTCGGTGGACAGCACTGCCGCACTGGTACATCTCGTGGAGCGTGATCGCGAACCTGTCCGCGTTGGACGGCGGTGACCACATCACCGCCGCCCTGAGTCTCCTGCTGCTCCCGATTGCCCTCACCGACCCCCGGCGGTGGCACTGGCAACCACCTCCGGCCGGCGCCGCGATCGGCGCCGGCCGGGTGGTCGCGTACGCCGCCCTGGTCCTCGTCTGGCTCCAGGTCGCCGTCGTGTACCTGCACGCCTGCATCGCCAAGCTTGGCGTCACCGAATGGGCCGACGGCACGGCGATGTTCTACTGGCTACGCACGCCCGGGTACGAGTCGCCTGATTTCGTCCGTCCACTGGCCGAGGCGGTCACCAGTTCCGCGGTCGGGGTGACGGTGTTCACCTGGTCGGTGCTCGCACTGGAGTTCGCCCTGGCCCTGGCCCGGCTGATGCCTTCCGAGCTGCGCCGCGTCCTCCTGGTCGCCGGGCTGGTGTTCCATGTCGGTATCGCGGTCGTCCTGGAGCTGGTCACCTTCGGTCTCGCGATGAGTGGGGCGCTGCTGCTCTACCTGTTGCCCGTGGGACACCAGGTCAGGCTGCCGGCGATCGTGGTGGCGCGGGTGGGCGGTGCCCGTCGAGCAAGTCGGTAGGCGGCCTGTGGGCCCGAGCACCTCGACGCGGATTGGTACTCCAACGTCACTTGGCTTTGGCGTTGGGCGTGGCGCGGGCATGAAGACAGCCCGACTGAGAGTGGGCGATGCTGGTATCGAACCAGCGACCTCTTCGGTGTGAACTCTCGGCGAGTCGGCCGGGTCGGGCTTGATGCGAGGTCAGACGGGCTGCTGGCGCGCCTCTCGGGCTGGTTCTGCTGGCACGGTTGCTGTACTTCGCTGCTGTACTGCTGGCGTCAGACGAGGCGTTGGATGCGGACCTTCGGACGCTCGTTCCTCAGGTGGCCGTGCTTGTGCTGGCGGATTTGCTCGTCCCAGACCTCCTGGTCGTAGTCCGGGTCCGGCGGGATCCACTTGTGGGAGCCGTCGCTGTAGTGGAACTTCTCGTCACCGGGTCGCAGGATGCTCATCGGGTCCAGCCGAGAAACCGGTAGTGCAGGTGTCCGGCGGGAACGTGGACCAGGTCCTGGGCGGCGTCGACGAGTTGGGCGGCCAGGTAGAGGGCCAGTGACACCGGGGCGCGGTCGTACTCGGCTCGCAGCTCTTGGCGCCGGGTCTGGCATGGCCACTCCCCCGCACAGCCGCCGCACGTCCAGGCCGGCTTGATTGGGTGGTGGGTGGTCATTGCGGGCCGTCCTGGCTGGGCCAGTGGCCGCGGTTGATCGGGATGCGGTGGCGGCTTCGGCATGGCAGATCGCCTCCGCAGCGGCAGATGCGCCGCCAGTACCGCCAGGACCAGACCGGCCGATGACGGCGAGCCAGAGTCAGCGCTACGGCCAAGAGGTACGCGTCGTAGGGCACGTGCGGTCGACCGCCAACCTGATCGCGGGTGGATCGCCAGCGATTGCCAACCTCCCGACGGGCCACAGCACCCTCCCCGTCCCAAGAGGCTGATCTGTTCGGCCTGGTCATCACGCCTCCCGCCGACGCCGGGTAAAGCCGTGGGCACCCACGTCGGGAAGCGGGCACCCACGGCAGGACCCCCGGCCGCCAAGCTGGGTAGCCCCAGAAGCAACTTAAGACGCAATGTGCGCAGGGTCAACAGTCAACGCGCATAGCGTTGTAAGTCGCACCCGGGGTGTGATCTGCTTGCACCAGCCGCCAAGCTGGGAGCACCACCTATGTCTGAAGCCGCCTACCTACAGGTCGCGCGGGATATCCGCGAGCAGGTTCGTTCCGGCCAGTTGAAGCCGGGCGACAAGCTGCCGTCCTTCGCCGCCCTGTGCGAGCACTACGACGTGAGCAACACCGTCATCCGCGCCGCCATGCTCATCCTGAAAGCCGAAGGGCTGATCGACGGCCGGCAAGGCAAGGGCGTGTACATCACGAACCAGCAGCCTGGGTAGCCGAAGTGGTCGGGCAACAGCCTGACGGACAGGGAACGGCTTCGTCGAACGAGCTTCGCGAACGCTGCGCATCACCGAGGGAGCAGTACGGGCATGAGCCGAGCGCTGGGGCCCAGAAGAACTGATGCTCGGGGTGGGTTAGGCAGTGCTTCAGCTT
Organism: Micromonospora sp. DH14; assembly: GCF_029809455.1. NCBI lineage: Bacteria > Bacillati > Actinomycetota > Actinomycetes > Micromonosporales > Micromonosporaceae > Micromonospora > Micromonospora sp. DH14. Next base: position 29,525 of record NZ_JARVKT010000048.1, read on the forward strand.
GCGGTGCCTGACACCGGTCCGCCCACTTGACATGCCCGTCATGCCAGCACATTAGCTAATGGCCTCATCAGCGGCGAGCGCCGAATGTGCGGTCATCACTTGGCGTTGTATTGATGCCAGCGATGGACGTAGTCGATCGAATGGGATGATCCGCCCCGTGACCTGGGCTTGAACGGTCATAGACGGTCATTGGTAGTCACTGCTGGTTCACCTCAGACGGCCTGGATACGGCCTGATCTTGATGTCACCTCCAAGGACTCCGGCCCCGGTGGGGCGACGCTGATCACGAGCTGTCGCACCAGCGGGATACGGTGTGGAGCGTGGCAAATCCTGTCCGCCGTGGCCGTGGCCGTGGTCATCCTCGCCGAGTTCAGCGCAGGGTTACGCGGAAGGCTTTTTGCGATCCGGCCCGGTCGGCTCAGCTTGGGAAACCGCAGCCTGAGCCGGCGAGCGATGGCTTCATCGACGCGATGCCCATGACCGGCATCCAGGCCGCGCTGGGCAAGAGCTTCATCGACGCGATGCCCATGACCGGCATCCAGGCCGCGCTGGGCAAGAGCTTCATCGACGCGATGCCCATGACCGGCATCCAGGCCGCGCTGGGCAAGAGCTTCATCGACGCGATGCCCATGACCGGCATCCAGGCCGCGCTGGGCAAGAGCTTCATCGACGCGATGC
>NZ_JARVKT010000049.1:0-29904 GCF_029809455.1 Micromonospora sp. DH14
CGGGGGGGGCGTCACCGATCCGGGTGCCCCCCGCCGCTCCGTGGTGTCAGCCAGCACCAGCGGGACCCCATCGACGGATGGGCTGCGGAGCAGGTGGCGGGTCCGCCGCACATCGGTGGGGGGTGATCCGGCAGGATCGACGGTGACCGGACACATCACCCAACACGGCAGGAGATCCCCGCATGAACCAGGCAGCAGGCGCCCGATCGGGTAAGCCCGAGGTTGGTCCGATCGAGGGTGCACCGCCGGCCGACCTCGTGATCGAGGACATCACCGTGGGCGACGGCCCGCAGGCCGAGCCGGGCCAGCTGGTCAGCGTGCACTACGTCGGCGTGTCGCACTCCACCGGCGGCGAGTTCGACTCGTCCTGGAACCGGGGCGAGGCGTTCGACTTCCCGCTCGGCGGCGGTCAGGTCATCGCCGGCTGGGACCAGGGCGTGGCCGGCATGCGGGTCGGCGGTCGCCGCCGGCTGACCATCCCGCCGCACCTGGGGTACGGCGACCGCGGCGCGGCCGGCGTGATCAAGCCGGGTGAGACGCTGATCTTCATCGTCGACCTGCTCGACGTGCGCTGAGTCACTGTCGGGGTCGCCGGCCCACCCGCCGGCGGCCCCGCGCCGACCTCGGCTCGGCGGGTGGGAGCACGCCTCGTCGGGCGGGGTCAGGCGGCCAGTTGCAGGTCGGTGGTCGCGACCACCGGGCGGCGCGCGGCCTCGATCACCGTGGCCGGCTCCAGGATCGTCATCACGCGGTGCAGCCCGCTGACCCGCAGCACCCGCGCCACCACCGGGCTCGGGTCGACCAGCACCAGCTCGCCACCGCGGGCCCGGACGCGCAGATGCGCGGCGAGCAGCGTGCGGACGCCAGCCGCCGAGAACAACCGCAGCTGCGACAACTCGAGTTGAAGCACCGGGCGGGCCGGCGCGGACCACAGCGCGGACCGGAACGCGGCCACCGTGGCGATGTCGATCTCGCCGGCCACCCGCATGAGGACCCGCTCGTCACCCACGCTGACCTGCACGTCGAACCGGTCGCTGTGCTCTTCCATGCAGTGAAATCTAGCCGCCACCACCGACACTTTCGTCCCTGGACGCAGTGATTCCGGGTACGCCCAGGGGCATACCCCGAGCTGCACCGCCTCCCTCTCGGGGTGGAGTCAGGGGCTCGGGCGGCGCGCCGCCAGGGCACGGAGTTCGCGGGTCCGCCGGCACGCGGGTGGAGAATAGGTCGATGCTGATCCCCCAGCCCCGGCCGCCCCGGCTGATCCGTCCGGTCCGCGAGCCGGCGACCAGCCCTCCGGCGCTGGCCGGTGCGTGGGCCCCCACCGACCGCCGGCTCGACCAGGCCGAGTTGCTCCCCCTCCCCGCCGGGGCCGTCGGCCCCGAGGACGTGCTGGTCGACGGCGGCGGGCGGGTGATCAGTGGTGACGAGGACGGTCGGCTCTGGTGGTGGCCGGTCGACGCGCGCGCCGGCACTCGACCCCACCTGCTGGCCGAGACCGGTGGCCGACCGCTCGGCATCGAGCTGGATCCATCCGGCGAGGCCCTGGTGGTCTGTGACGCGTACCGCGGGTTGCTGCGGGTCACGCCGGACGGCGCGGTACGCGAACTGACCGGAACGGCACCCCCGGTTCACCTGGCCAACAACGCGACGGTGGGCCGGGACGGCACCATCTACTTCACCGACAGCTCCGACCGGTTCCCGGTCTCGCACTGGAAGCGGGACCTGCTGGAGCACCGCCCCAACGGTCGGGTGCTGGCCCACCAGCCGGGCAGCGGCCGTACCGAGGTGGTGACCGACGGGCTGTACTTCCCCAACGGGATCGCGCTGACACCGGACGAGTCGGCGCTGATGGTCGTGGAGACCAGCGCCCACCGGCTGCTGCGCGTCGAGCTGAGCGGCGGCGTGCGGGTCCTCGCCGACCTGCCCGCGTACCCGGACAATCTCGCCTCGGTGGGTGACGGGACGTACTGGATCGCGCTGCCCAGCCCCCGGGTGCCGATCGCCGAGCGGCTGCTGCCGCATCCACGGCTGCGGCAGATCGCTGCTCTGCTGCCCGACGCTCTGCAACCGCAGCCCCGCCGCTACGGGCTGGTCGCGCTGGTCGACGGCGCGGGCGCGGTCCGCCGGACGCTGCACGGTCCGAGCGGGCACTACTCGATGATCACCGGGGTACGCCAGCACGGCGACCAGCTCTGGCTGGGCAGCCTGACCGGGTCCGGGGTGGCCCGCGTACCCCTGGGGTGATGGCCGACAGGGCCGGTCCGCCACCGGTGGCGGGCCGGCCCTGTGTTGCCGATCGGTGACTCAACGGCCGCTGACCGAGGGCGCCGGGGCGGGCGATCCGCCGGCCACCGCGCCCGGGTGCGCCGGGGCGACCGGCGCGGGCTTGAGGCCCGGCGGCACCGGCAGTGCGCTGCCCCGGGCGAACTCGTCCCAGCTCACGTTCCAGGCGGTCCAGCCGTTGCCCGGCTGCAACTCCACCTCGGTGCCCTTGACGGTGATCAGGTCACCGACCTGCGTGACCCCCATCAACCAGTCGGCCGCCGCGGCGGAGACGTTCGCGCAACCGTGCGACACGTTGGTGTTGCCCTGGTCCCCCTCGGACCAGGGGGCGGAGTGGATGAACTCGCCGCCCCAGGTGTAGCGCTGGGCGTCGTCGACGTCGACCACGTAACCGCCGTTCGGCTCGCCCCGGGTGTCGAAGGTGGTCCGCTCGTGCTTCTCCATGATCACCATCTTGCCGCTGGAACTCGGCGTGCTCGGCTTGCCCAGGCTGACCGGGATCCGGCGGATCTGCTTGCCGTCGCGCAGCACCGTCATCTGCTTGGTGGCATTGTCGATCTCCAGCGAGACCTGTCGCCCGATCTTGGAGGTCGCGGTCCGCTCGGCGTCACCGACCTTGTCCTTGCCGATCGGCAGACCCTCCAGACCGGCCCGGACGCTGATGGTGGTTCCCGGCTTCCAGAAATCGGGCGCCCGGTAATAGACCTGGGTGCCGTCGGCCAGCCACGACCAGGTGCCCGGCTGCGGCGGATTGGTCTTTACGAACAACCGCCGCTGCACATCCGCTCTGGCCTCTTTCGGAATTCCCGGGTCGAACGCCACCGTTACCGGCATCGCGGTGCCGTACGTCCGATTACCGTTGAAATAGAGGGTGCTGGTGATCTGCGGTTTGGTCGATTTGGCCATGGTCGTGAACGTGGTGGTGCGGGTGGTGGTGGCACCGGAGTCACCGGTCGCGGTCACCTCGGCGGTGTAGGTCCGCTTCGGCTGCAGCGGCGCGCTCGGCACCCACCCGGAGCCGTCCTCGCGCGGCTCGGCGTTGACCTGCTTGCCCTTGTCGTCGGTGAGGCGTACGGCGGTGACCCGCCCGCCCTTGACCACGGTGCCCACCTCGGCGCTGACCGGGACGTCCCGGGCCTTGTCCCCCGGTGTCACGGCGAGTTCCGGTGGGGCGGCGTGCTTCTTGGCCGAGCCGGTCGCCGACTCCCGCTCGGCGGTGCACGCACCCAGGACGAGTGGTGCGGCTGCGATGGTTACGGCCAACAGCGTCAATCGCCGCCTGAACGTCATGTTTCAGTCCCCCCGTTTCGACTTCCCTCCGTCACATTCTCGCTTGCCCGAGTGAGCCATTAGCGGCATTCGGAAATAATCGGCCGCGCATTTATCGACGCATTTTCCGACAATGCTCCAGTTGGCCGGAACAGGGGTTCAACCGACCGGTGTCGTGCGCTTCGCGCCGCTTGAGCGACGCGACGTCGACTGTCCGGATGCGGGGTGGGCGTCGGCGCCGGAGGGTGGGCTCACGCGCGCCGGACCGGGCGAGGCGCGCCCACGGCAGGGCCAGGCCGGGACCGGGCGCGGCCGGCGGGTGCGGGGCGCGGGAGGCACGAGGTCACAGCCGGTGGCGCACCTCGGGGGCGGACTTTTGTCAATTGGAGCGAAGCTTCTGCCGAACGCGACAAAGCTTTGCCTTCGTCCGAAGGCAAGGGTAAGGTCACGATCCAGATAGAGGGTTGCCCATTCGTCGATCATCTTGCCGCCACCTGTGCCGGGTCGCCGCGATCCGCTCCCGATGGGTCCGGGCCGCACCCACGAGCCGTCCCTCACCGTCCCGCCGAAGCCCACCGCGGCCGGTTCGGCGCGCCCGGCAGACGGCAGTCAGGTCGACCTCCGTCGACGGCGTACCAGCCGTCAGGAAGGGACCACCACCATGGATCAACAACTCAACACACCGGCATCCGAGCCGGTCAGCCGCCGTGGCGTGCTGCGTGCCGCGACCGTCTCCGCGGCTGCCGTCGGCGCCGCCGGTCTGCTCGCCGGCCCGGCCACCGCCGCGCCCGGCGCATCCGGGGCGCAGGCCCAGGGCCGCCGTCGGGTGCCGGTGGACCGGATCAGCATTCAGCTCTACACCCTGCGTGACCAGCTCGCCATCGACCTGCCCGGCAGCCTGGACGCGCTGCGCCGGATCGGCTACCGGCGGGTGGAGCACGCCGGTTTCGTCGGTCGCACCGCGGCACAGTTCCGGGCGGCGCTCGACGACGCCGGGCTGCGGTCCACCTCCGGGCACGTCGGCATCCCACAGCCGTTCGACGCCGCCACCTGGGAGCAGGCCCTCGCCGACGCCAACGTGGTGGGCTGCAAGAAGATCGTCCACCCGTACTTCGGTCGGGACGCGGCCGGTCAGCCGATCCGGGACCCCGCCGTCTACCGGGCCCTGGCCCGGGACCTGAACAAGGCCGGCCGACTCGCCGAACGCGCCGGGCTCGACTTCGGCTACCACAACCACCAACTCGAGTTCGTGCCGCTGACCGGGGGCTCGACCGGGTTCGACATCCTCAGCTCCCAGACCGATCCCCGGCTCGTCCACTTCGAGCTCGACCTCTACTGGACGTGGCGGGGCGCCCACGACCCGGTCGACGTGATCCGGGCCAACCGCGGCCGGATCCGCCAGGTGCACGTCAAGGACCTCGACGTCGAGGCCGGCTTCGCCGACCTCGGTGACGGCGTCATCGACTTCGGCCGGATCTTCGCCCACGAGCGGGAAGCCGGCATCGAGGAGTACATCGTGGAGCGTGACGACGCGGGCACCGCGCCGCGCTCCCCCGCCGACGCCCTGGACACCGCCCGCGTCGGCTTCGACTACCTCGCCTCACTCCGGTACTGAAAACACCTCGGGGGACACACCTAATGAACAGGACCGCACTCGCGTCCGCCCTGCTGCTGGTGACGGCCGGCCTGGCCGTACCGCCGTCGGCAGCGGCCGCCGCGCCGGCCGCGCCGCCGGACAGCAGCTTCCAGAAAGTGACACTCAACGACTTCCCGGGCGAGCCGATCAGCCTCGCCGTGCTGCCCGACCTGCGGGTGCTGCACACCTCCCGCACCGGTGAGGTCCGCATCCACGACCCGCGCACCGGGCTGAACACCCTCGCCGCCGACATCCCGGTGTACGAGCACGACGAGGAGGGGTTGCAGGGGGTCGCCATCGACCCGAACTTCGCCCGGAACAAGTGGGTGTACCTCTACTACTCGCCGCCGATGGACACGCCGGTGGACGACCCGGCGACCCCGGACGTCAACGAGGGGGACGCGCCGGAGACCGGCACCGCAGCGGACTGGCAGCGGTTCAAGGGCGCGCTGCGGTTGTCCCGGTTCAAGCTGGACGGGATGCGGCTGAACCTCGCCAGCGAGCAGCAGATCATCGAGGTGCCGACCGACCGGGGCATCTGCTGCCACGTCGGGGGCCAGATCGACTTCGACAGCAAGGGCAACCTGTACCTGTCGACCGGTGACGACACCAACCCGTTCGCCTCCGACGGCTACATCCCGATCGACGAGCGGGCCGACCGTAACCCGGCGTACGACGCCCAGCGCACCTCCGCCAACACCAACGACCTGCGCGGCAAGCTGCTGCGCATCAAGCCGAAGGCCGGCGGTGGTTACACGGTCCCGGCCGGGAACCTGTTCAAGCCCGGCACGGCGCAGACCCGCCCGGAGATCTACGCGATGGGGCTGCGCAACGCGTTCCGGTTCGCCGTCGACAGGCGCACCGACAACGTGTACCTGGGCGACTACTCCCCTGACGCCTCCAACCCGAACCCGGAGCGCGGGCCGGCCGGACACGGCCGATGGATGATGATCGACAAGCCGGCGAACTACGGCTGGCCGTACTGCGTGACGCCGACGATCGCCTACCGCGACTACGACTTCGCCACCGGCCAGTCCGGCAAGAAGTTCAACTGCGCGCGCCCGGTCAACGAGTCACCGCACAACACCGGCAAGCGGCAGCTGCCGCCGGTCGAGCAGCCGCAGGTCTGGTACCCGTCCACCGCCTCGGGTGAGTTCCCGCAGCTGGGCACCGGCGGTATCGGCCCGATGGGTGGCCCGGCGTACGACTACGACGGGACCAGCACCTCACGGACCCGCTGGCCGGCCTACTACGACGGGGTTCCGCTGTTCTACGAGTGGACCCGCGACTACATCAAGGAGTTCCGCCTCGACTCCGACGGCGACGTCACGGACATCCGCCCGGTGGTGCCGTCGCTGGTGGTGGACAACCCGATGGACATGGAGTTCGGCCCGGACGGCGCGCTCTACGTGCTCGAGTACGGCGACGGCTACTTCGCCGAGAACCCGGACGCGCAGCTGTCCCGGATCGACTTCGTCCGGGGCAACCGGACCCCGATCCCGAAGATCAGTGGCACGCCGACCGTGGGCCAGGCCCCGCTGACCGTCGCGTTCTCCAGCGCCGGCACGACCGACCCGGACGGCGACAAGCTGAGCTACGCGTGGGACTTCAACGCGGACGGTTCGGTGGACAGCACCTCACCGAACGCGACCTGGACGTTCCCGGAGAACGGCTCGTACACCCCGACGTTGAAGGTGACCGACCGCACCGGCCGTTCCGCCTCGGCATCCCTGCCGCTGGTGGTCGGGCCGACCGCACCGATCGTCGAGTTCGTCGCCCCGGTGGCCGGTCAGCCGTTCGAGTTCGGGCAGACGGTCGCGTACGAGGTAAAGGTCACCGACGACCTGCCGGTGGACTGCTCCCGGGTGAAGGTCACCTACGTGCTCGGGCACGACGAGCACGGGCACCCGCTCTCCACCTCGACGGGTTGCAGTGGGAGCATCCCCACCTTCCTGGACGGCGGGCACAGCGGCGCTGACAACCTGACCGCCGTGTTCGTCGCGGAGTACACCGACGCGCCGACCGACCCGGGCGTACCCCCGCAGTCCGGCTCGGCGACGGTGGTGCTGGACCCGACCCCGGTGGCCGGCCTGGCCGGCTGACCAGTTCCACAGTGTGACAGCGGCGGCGGTCGGAGCGATCCGGCCGCCGCCCGTCGGTCAGCTCCAGTCGCTGTCGACGTGGTTGTCGCGCCAGCGTCCGCCCACCGGCGGGGTGTCCAGCCGCATCCCCGCCTCGGCGTTGCCGGCGAGGTCGTTGTCCTCGACCCGGCAGTCCACGCAACTACCCCGATCGGTGATCCACAACCCGTGCGTCTGGGTCTGGTTGTCGTGGTTGTCCCAGATCCGGTTTCCGCGGATGGTGGCCGAGTCGAACGCCGCGTTGATGGTGATGCCGGCCCGCTGCCCGGGTGCGGGGTCGAGTTCGTACGCGCAGCCCGGCGGCGGCACGTTCCCGCTCCACGCGCTGAACGCGTCCGGGCGGACCGGGGCCAGAGTGAGTTCGTCGCCGGTGTTGGCGGCCACCGTGGCCACCGACCGGCCGACCCGCAGGATCTTGCCGCGGTGCCCGTCGTGCGGCCAGTCGGCGGCGCGGTCCACCAGGCTCCGTTCGCTGTAGCGGACGGCCTCGCCCGCACCGCCGGCGGCCCGGCCGTACTGCCGCCCGTTGTTGCGGATCCGGTTGTTGAGCAGGACCGCGTCGGTCATCTGGTGGTCGACCCGGATCGCGTCGAGGCCGTTGCCCCAGAACTCGTTGCTCTCGATCACCACGTCCCGGACCGGGCCCTGGTAACCGCGCCTGAGGTCGCGGCAGTGGTAGCCGTGCTGGCCGTTGCCGCTGATCCGGTTGCCCCGGACGGTGTACGGTCCGGGGCTGTTGCCGATGCTGATCCCGTCGCGCAGGTTGCCGTCGATGACGCAGTCGGTGACGAGCCCGCCCCGTCCGGCCACCGTGGAGGTGCCCTGCGACGACACGTCGAAGCCGGCCTCCAGGTTTCCGGTCATCGTGCAGGCGGAGACGATCAGGCCGTCGGCGCCCCAGTCGGAGATGCCGAAGCGGTTGCCCTGACTGTGGCAGCCGATGATGCGGTAGCCGCGCGGCGGCGTCCAGTAGTCCTTCTGCAACTCCAGGAAGATGCCGTTGGTGCCGTTGGCCAGGGCGGTGCAGTTGGCGATGGTCAACCGCTCCACCGGTCCCCAGCCACCGATGCCGATCCCGATGCCGGCGCCGCCCATCTGCTCGCCGTTGTCCAGTCGGCCGCAGCCGACCACCACCACCCCGTCGATCAGGGAGTCCTGGAGGAAGTCGCAGCCCAGGCCGCTGGCCGCGGTGTGGTGGATGTAGAGGTTGCGGAAGACGCCGCGCACCACGTATTGCAGGCCGAGGCCCTTGGCCAGGTAGTTGTACTCGGCCATGGCGACGCCGGAGCCGTCGATCTGGAAGTCGGCGAAGGTGCAGTCGGCGATGTGCCGGTCCCGGTCGGCGCCGTGCTGCACCGTGGTCCAGAAGGCCAACGGGGTCGGGTCGGCCCGGTTGCCCTCGTTGCTGAGCATGAACCGGGTCGCCGCCGGGCCGGCCCCGATCAGCGACACCCCGCTGTGCCACACCGTGCCGGCGTCGCGGATCGAGTAGATGCCCGGCGGGCAGTAGATCACCCGGGCCCGCCCGTCGGAGGCGTACCCGGCGCCGAGCCGGTCCACCAGGGCGGCGAGCGCCGGCTGGTCGTTGGTGGAGCCGTCGCCGGTCAGCCCGTACTCCCGGGCGTCGCAGTAGAGCGGCGCGCCGGCGGCGGCGGGCCGCCGCACCCGGACCGAGTTCAGTAGCAGCTCGTTCGCCACGGCCACAGGCCGGCTCCCTTCGACGCGTTCGGTGCGCTCCGGCGGGGCCGACTTCCCTGTGACACCGCCGGGAAACCCCCGGACGTGCGCCGGCCCCGGCGTCGCACGGGCGACACCGGGGCCGGGGGTACGCGTCAGACGGCGGCGATCAGCAGCGCCGGGCGCTCCACACAGTCGGCGACGTGCCGCAGGAAGCCACCGGCCACCCCGCCGTCGCAGACCCGGTGATCGAAGGTGAGGCTGAGCTGGGTCACCTTGCGGACGGCGAGCTGCCCGTCGACCACCCACGGCTTGTCCACGATCCGCCCGACCCCGAGCAGGGCCGCCTCGGGGTGGTTGATGATCGGCGTGGAGCCGTCGACGCCGAACACCCCGTAGTTGTTCAGCGTGAAGGTGCCACCGGTCAGCCGGGCCGGGGGCAGGCTGCCGGCGCGCGCGGCGGCGGTGGTCGCCGCCAGTTCGGCGGCCAGTTCGGCGGTGGTGAGCCGCTGTGCGTCGCGCAGCACCGGCACCAGCAGCCCCCGGTCGGTCTGCGCGGCGATGCCGAGGTGCACCCCGGCGGACTGGACGATCCGCTGCCCCTCGGTGTCCACCCGGGCGTTGAGCTGCGGGAACCGGCGCAGCCCGCTGAGGCAGATCCGGGCCAGCAGGGCCAGGATGCTCACCGGCGCGTCGGGCGTCGCCGCGTTGATCGCCGCGCGGGTCTCCAGCAGCGCGGTGGCGTCCACGTCGACCCAGATGGTCACCTCGGGGATCTCCCGCCGGCTGCGGGAGAGCTTGTCGGCGATCACCTTGCGCACGCCGGTGAGCGGGACGATCACGTCGCCCTCCCCGGTCGACGCGAGGGCGACGTGCGGGTCGGGCACGGCGGCGAGCCGGGCGGCGGGCGCGGTCAGCGCGGCCTCCACGTCGGCGCGGCGGATCACCCCGCCGGGCCCGGTGCCCCGCACGGTGGCGAGGTCGACGCCGTGCTCGCGGGCCAGCCGCCGCACGATCGGCGAGATGACCAGAGCGGCGGGCGATGGTGCCGGGTCGCCGGCAGCCGCGCCGGTCGGTGCGGTGTCGGCCGGTTCGGGGGCGACCGTCAGGCGGGGCCGCCGCCGACGGCGGGTGGTGGTGCCGTGGCCGGTGCCGTACCCGATCAGCACGTTGCCGGAGCCGGCCCGCTCCTCCTCGCGGTAGGTGGCGTGCCCGGCGGGCTCGTCGCCCCCGTCCAACGGCGCGATGGTGATCAGCGGCTGGCCGACCGGGCGTACCTCACCGGCCGCGCCGTGCAGGGTGACCACCCGGCCGGCGTACGGGCAGGGCACGTCGACGACGGCCTTGGCGGTCTCCACCTCGACCACGCTCTGGTCGACGGTGACGATGTCGCCCACGGCGACCCGCCACTCGACGATCTCGGCCTCGCTCAGCCCTTCGCCCAGGTCGGGCAGGAGGAAGACCTGCGTCCGTTCGACGGTGGTCATGCCGCCGCCCAACGCGCGTCCGCCTGGTCGTCCCACTGCAGGCGGGCCACCGCGTCGAGCACCCGGTCCACGCCGGGCAGGTGGGTGTGCTCCAGCATCGGCGCCGGGTACGGGATGTCCAGCCCGGCGACCCGCAGCACCGGGGCGTGCAGCGCGTGGAAGCAGCGCTCCTGCACCCGGGCGGCGATCTCCGCGCCGACGCCCGCGAAGCCGGGCGCCTCCTGGATCACCACACACCGGCCGGTCCGCCGGACCGAGGCGGCGATGGTGGCGTCGTCGAACGGCACGATCGTGCGCACGTCGACGACCTCCAGGTCCCACCCCTCCTCCCGGGCGGCCTCGGCGGCCTCCAGCGCGACCGGCACCGCCGGCCCGTACGCCACCAGCGTGGCGTCACGACCGGGGCGACGCACGACGGCCCGGCCGAACGGCTCGGTGCGGGCCGGGAGAGACGCGTCGGCGCTGGCGAAGTAGAGCTTCTTGGGCTCCATGAAGACCACCGGGTCGGGGTCGTCGATCGCCTCGCGCAGCAGCGAGTACGCGTCGTCGACGGTGGCCGGGGTGACCACCTTCAGCCCGGGGGTGTGCGCGTAGTACGCCTCGGACGAGTCGCAGTGGTGCTCGACCCCGCCGATCCCGCCCGCGTACGGAACCCGGATGACGATGGGCACGCTCAGCGCGCCCCGGGTGCGGTTGCGCAGCTTCGCCACGTGCGAGGCGATCTGCTCGAACGCCGGGTACGCGAACGCGTCGAACTGCATCTCGACCACCGGGCGCAGGCCGGACATGGCCAGGCCGACGGCGAAGCCGACGATGCCGGCCTCGGCGAGGGGGGTGTCGAAGCAGCGCTTGTCGCCGAAGCGGGCCTGCAGGCCGTCGGTGATCCGGAAGACGCCGCCGAGCGCGCCGACGTCCTCGCCGAAGACGACGACCCGGTCGTCGGCGGCGAGCGCGTCGGCGAGCGCGGTGTTGAGCGCCTTCGCCATGGTGGTGGCCATCAGGCGTCACCCTCCTCGGCGTGAGCGGCGGCCAGTTCGGCGCGGACCTGCTCACGCTGTTCGATCAGCTGCGGGGTGGGTTCGGCGTAGACGTGGTCGAAGAGGCTCAGCGGGTCGACAGCGGGCTGCGCGTTCATCCGGGTCCGCAGGTCCGCCGCGTACGCCTCGGCCTGCTCGGCGATCTCGGCGACCGCCGCGTCGTCGAGCACGCCGCGGGCGCGCAGGTAGGTCTCCAGCCGGGCGACCGGGTCCCGGTCCCGCCAGGCGTCGACCTCGGCGCCGTCGCGGTAGCGGCTGGCGTCGTCGGCGTTGGTGTGCGGCTCCATCCGGTAGGTGTGCGCCTCGACCAGGAACGGCCCCTTGCCGGCCCGGGCGTGGGCGACCGCGCGGGTGAGCACGGCGAGCACCGCTACCGGGTCGTTGCCGTCGACCTGCTCGCTGGGTACGCCGTAGCCGACGCCCTTGTAGGCCAGCGACGGCGCGGCGGTCTGCCGGGACAGCGGGACGCTGATCGCGTACTTGTTGTTCTGCACGAAGTAGACCACCGGCGCCTTGAACACGGCGGCGAAGTTGACCCCCTCGTGGAAGTCGCCCTCGCTGGTGGCGCCGTCGCCGATGAAGGCCAGCGCCACGGTGTCGCGACCCTGGTACGCCTCGCCGTGGGCCAGCCCGGCGGCGTGCACGCACTGGGTGGCGAGCGGGGTGCACTGCGGTGCGGTGCGTACCTCCGTCGGGTCGTAGCCGCAGTGCCAGTCGCCGCGCAGCAGGGTGAGCACCTCGACCGGGTCGATGCCCCGGGCAACCAGCGCCATCGACTCGCGGTACGTGGGGAAGACCCAGTCGGTGTCGCGGACCGCGAGGACCGCGCCGACCTGGCACGCCTCCTGGCCTCGCGAGGACGGGTAGACGGCGAGTCGGCCCTGCTTGGTCAGGGCGGTCGCCTGGGTGTCGAAGCGGCGGCCGAGCACCATCCGGCGGTACAGCTCGCGCAGCACCTCGGCGGCTGGTTCGGGGTAGTCGGCGCGGGCGGGCAGCGGCGTGCCGTCCTGGGCGAGCAGGCGGACCGGCTCGGCGTCCGGCAGCAACGAGCGGGCCGGGTCGGGCGGGGTGACCGTTCGACGGGCGCGCGGGGATGCCCTGCGGACCGCCTGGGGAGTGGTCGTCACGGCGGAACCTCCTGGGACGTGTGGTGAGCCTATGCTTCCGCTTGTGGATGATTGACTCAAGATCGACACAGAAGGCGGGACGGTTGGCATGCGGAGGGCCCAGCAGTGAGCCAGGAGACCGCCGACGAAGCGAGCGGGGGCGCGGGATCGGGACGATCGGCCCGAGCGTTGGACGAGGTCGACCGGCGGATCCTCGATGAGCTGGTCCGCGACGGTAGAACGTCGGTGCGCACCCTTGCCGAACGCATCCACATCTCCCGCACCAACGCGTACGCGCGGGTGGAGCGGTTGCTGCGCGACGGGGTGATCACCGGGTTCCGGGCCCAGGTGGCGCCCGAGGCGGCCGGGCTGGGCACGTCGGCGTACATCGCCCTGACCATCGAGCAGAACACCTGGCGGGAGGTGTCGGCCGAGCTGGCCCGGGTGCGCTACATCGAGCACGCGGCGTTGCTCGGCGGTGACCACGACGTGCTCGCGCTGGTGCGCGCACCGGACAACGCCGCGCTGCGCGACGTGGTGCTGGGCCGGGTGCAGAGCATTCCCGGGGTGCTGTCCACCCGCACCTGGCTGGTCTTCGAGGAGTTCGACGGGGCCGGCAGCCCCTGGGCGTGAGCGGCCGGGCTCACCGCTCCGGCGGGGCCTCCAGCCCGTCGCGGTCGGCCAACTCCAGCAACGGCTCCAGCGAGTGCCGGTCACCGTCCAGGCCGGCGTGCGGGTCGCCGCGCTCGGCGAACCGGGCCGGCATGCTGAGCACGTCGAAGTCCTCCGGGCGGACCCGGTCCAGCTCCGACCAGTCCAGCGGGGCGGAGACCAGCGCGGCCGGCGTCGGCCGGATCGAGTACGCCGAGGTCACCGTGTGGTCCCGGGCCATCTGGTTGTAGTCGACGAAGACCGGCCGGTCCCGCTGCTCGCGCCACCAGGTGGTGGTGACCAGGTCCGGCAGCCGGCGCTGCATCTCCCGACCCAACGCGAGCACCGCCCGACGGCAGTCGCCGAAGCTCCACCGCGGCTCGATCGACAGGTAGACGTGCAGGCCCCGGCCGCCGGTCGTCTTCGGGTAACCGGTCATGCCCAGCTCGGCGAGGAACGCCCGCACCTCGTGCGCCACCGGCACCACCTGCTCGAAGCCGACGCCGGGCATCGGGTCCAGGTCGATGCGCAGCTGGTCGGGGCGTTCCACATCGGCGGCGGTGACCGGCCACGGGTGGAACCGCAGGGTGCCCAGGTTGGCCGCCCAGATGACCACCGCCAGCTCGCTCGGCGCCACCTCGTCGGCGGTACGGCCACTGGGGAAGGTGATGTGCGCGGTCCGCACCCACTCGGGCGCTCCCGCCGGCAGCCGCTTCTGGTAGAACGCGTCACCCCGGTTGGTCTGCCGGGTGGCGATCGTCGCGCCCTCGAAGACCCCACGGGGCCAACGTTCGAGCATGGTCGGCCGATCCCGCAGCGCGCGCAGGATGCCGTCACCCACCGCCAGGAAGTAGCGGACCACGTCCAGCTTGGTCAGCCCACGCTCCGGAAAGTAGGGCTTGTCGGGGCTGGAGACGCGGACCAGCCGCTCGCCAACCTGGATCTCCTCCGCCGCCGTGGCCATCTGCCGAGGGTACGACCTGCGCCCCCGCCGGGACGCCCACCGACCGGACATCGGCACAGCGGATCACCGGACACGGTTACCGTCGGCGGCGCCCGGGTAGGGGGGCCGCATGGCGGAACTGGCGACGCTCTGGATCATCCGGCACGGTGAGAGCACTGCGAACGTGGCGGCGACACACGCCGAGGCGACCGGTGAGGAGCTGATCGGCCTCAGGCACCGCGACGCCGACGTGCCGCTCTCCCCCACCGGGGAGGAACAGGCCCGGGCCACCGGACGTTGGCTGGCCGGGCTTCCCCCGGACCGTCGGCCGGACGTCGCGGTGGTCTCGCCGTACCTGCGGGCGGTCTCCACCGCCGAGTTGGCACTGCACGGCACCGACATCCCGGTGAGCCGGGACGAACGGCTGCGCGACCGGGAGCTGGGCATCCTCGACGGGCTGACCGGCCACGGGGTGCGGCGGCGCTACCCGGACGAGGCCGCGCGCCGGGAACGACTCGGCAAGTTCTACTACCGCCCGCCGGGCGGAGAGTCCTGGACGGACGTGGCGCTGCGGCTGCGCACCCTCCTCGGCGACCTGCGCCGAGACCACGAGGGCCAGCGTGTTCTGCTCTTCGGCCACGACGCGCTGGTCTTTCTGCTGCGCTACCTGGTGGAGGGGCTGACCGAGACGGACCTGATGGCGCTGACCCGCCAGCACGTGATCGCCAACTGCTCCATCACCGACTGGTCCGCCGACGCGGAGCACCGGCTGAGGCTTGACGGCTTCAACGAGGTCGGCCACCTGCACCGACAGGGCGCCCAGCCGACCAGGGAGGACGAGATCCATGCCGAGCCGGTCTGAGGTGAAGGTGATCACCCCGGCGTTGCTGCGGGACTGGGCGCTGCCGGTGCCGGTCGGTGGGAAGGAGAGCCGGGGCACCGTACTGGTGGTCGGGGGTTCCCGCTTCACGCCGGGCGCGGTGCTGCTCGCCGGGGTGGCCGCGTTGCGCGCCGGCGCCGGGGTGCTCCAGCTGGCCGCCGCCGAGTCCAGCGCCGCCGCGCTGAGCATCCAGGTGCCCGAGGCGCTGGTGGTCGGGCTGCCGGAGACCACCGACGGCGCGGTGGCCGCCGACCGGGACGGGCAGCTCGGCGACCTGGTCGCGCAGGCCGATGTGGTGACGCTCGGCCCGGGCCTCAAGGCGATCGAAGAGACCAACCGCCTGCTGGACCTGGTCCTGGAGGCGGCCCGCCCGGACACGTCGCTGGTGCTCGACGCGTACGCCCTCGGCGCGCTCAGCCACACACCGGACCTGCTGGTCGGCTCCGGTCGACCGGTGGTGCTCACCCCCAACGTCACCGAGGCGGGGCATCTGCTCGGGCGGGACCCGGGCGACGACCTGGACGCCGAGGCGGCCGAGGTGGCCGCCCGGTACGAGGCGGTCGTGTCGCTGTACGGGCACGTGGCCGCCCCGGACGGGCGGGGTTGGCGGGAGGAGAGCGGCGACGCCGGCCTGGGCACCTCCGGCAGCGGGGACGTGCTCGCCGGGTTGCTGGCGGGGCTGCTGTCCCGGGGTGCCGATCCGGCGCAGGCGGCCTGCTGGGGTTCGTTCGCGCACTCGGTGAGCGGCCAGCGGCTGATCCCCCGCTACGGCCGGATCGGCTTTCTGGCCCGGGAGCTGCTCGACGAGATCCCCCGCACCCTGGCGATGGTCTGAGGCGGTTTCACCTGTTTCCGCGCTCGGCGTGGCGGTGGTGCTGATCGAGAACGTCACCCACCACGTCGAGGAGGACGAGCCGGGCGCTTCGTCGAGCCTCGGCGGAGCTCCGCTGGAGGGCGGCCCAAACGGCCGGGCCCGGCCCGGTACGATCGTCGCGGGCCGTTACTGGCGCGTGGGGATGGATAACCATCGGGGAGCGGCCCCGTCATGAGGACGTCTGCCGAGCGCCTGGGCCTTCCGCACGTCTGTAGGAGGTCGCATGTCCCGCAACGCCGAGTCCACCGCATTCCGCAGCGCCCTTGAGGTGATCCGGGCTGTCGAGCCGCGGGTCGCCGACGCCATCGGCGCCGAGCTGACCGACCAGCGGGAGTCACTCAAGCTGATCGCCAGCGAGAACTACGCCTCCCCGGCGACCCTGCTGGCGATGGGCAACTGGTTCAGCGACAAGTACGCCGAGGGCACCGTCGGCCGCCGCTTCTACGCCGGCTGCCAGAACGTCGACACCGTCGAGGCGCTCGCCGCCGAGCACGCCCGGGAGCTGTTCGGCGCCGCGCACGCGTACGTGCAGCCGCACTCGGGCATCGACGCCAACCTGGTCGCCTTCTGGGCGGTGCTGGCCGACCGGGTGGAGTCCCCCGCCCTGAAGAAGGCCCAGGTCCGCCAGGTCAACGACCTCACCGAGGCCGACTGGTTCGCGCTGCGCCGCGAGCTGGGCAACCAGCGGATGCTCGGCATGTCGCTGGACGCCGGTGGCCACCTCACCCACGGCTTCCGGCCGAACATCTCCGGCAAGATGTTCGACCAGCGCAGCTACGGCACCGACCCGGCGACCGGCCTGATCGACTACGACCGGGTGGCCGAGGCCGCCCGCGAGTTCAAGCCGTTGATCCTGGTGGGCGGCTACTCGGCGTATCCCCGGAAGGTGAACTTCCGGATCCTGCGCGAGATCGCCGACTCGGTCGGCGCCACCTTCATGGTCGACATGGCGCACTTCGCCGGCCTGGTGGCCGGCAAGGTCTTCACCGGCGACTTCGACCCGGTGCCGCACGCGCACATCGTCACGACCACCACGCACAAGTCGTTGCGTGGCCCGCGCGGCGGCATGGTGCTCTGCCAGCCGGAGCTCGCCGACCAGGTGGACCGGGGCTGCCCGATGGTGCTCGGTGGCCCGCTCCCGCACGTGATGGCCGCCAAGGCGGTCGCGCTCGCCGAGGCCCGCCGGCCCGACTTCGCCGACTACGCCCAGCGGATCGTGGACAACGCGCAGGCGCTCGCCGAGGGGCTGCTGCGCCGGGGCGCGAAGCTGGTCACAGGTGGCACCGACAACCACCTGGTGCTGATCGACGTGTCCGGTTACGGGCTCACCGGCCGGCAGGCCGAGCAGGCCCTGCTCGACTCGGGCATCGTCACCAACCGCAACTCGGTCCCGCAGGACCCGAACGGGGCCTGGTACACGTCCGGCATCCGGATCGGCACCCCGGCGCTGACCACCCGGGGCCTCGGCACCGCCGAGATGGACCAGACCGCCGAGTTGATCCACACCGTGCTGACCCAGACCACCGCCGGCGCCAACGCCGACGGCACCCCGTCGAAGGCGAAGTACACCCTGGACCCGGGCCTGGCCGACAAGGTCGCCCGTCAGGCCACCGACCTGCTGGCCACGCACCCGCTCTACCCGGGCATCGACCTGGCCTGACCCGACCGACTCGTGTCGATCATGGGGTTGTGGTGCCCGATTCAGGACGGGCAATGGCTTTTGTCCACCACCACAACCCCATGATCGACCCGGACAAGGGGGTGGGGGTGGGTCCTCAGGCGATGGGGCGCTTCAGGTGGTAGCGGTGGACTTCGGTGCTGCCCTGGACGTTGTTGACGTCCTCGGCGGCGGAGACCAGCTCCCACCCCTCCCGGCCGGCGCGGTTGAGGTGCGCGATGGCCGTGTCGCCGTACGCGGTGATGTCCTTGCGTGAGCCGTCCGGCGCGTACCAGACGAACGAGACGTGAAAATTGCGGCCCTGTCCCTGATAGCGACGGACGAGCAGGGCGTACTCCCAGGCAACCATGGGCCTTATTATGTCCGTCCAACCAGGACGGCGGCACACGGGTCGTCGCGCATTGCCATCCGGTGAACGCGGTGCGTCAACCCGCCCGCCGGGTCAGCTCTTCGGTGATCAGCGCCGCGAGCCGGTCCAACCCGACGTCGATCTGCTCCGGTGTGACCGCGCTGACCGACAACCGCAACGCGTGGACCGGCGCGGAGTCGTCGTAGAAGTGCGCCATCGGCGTCCACAGCACCCCGTGGTCGCGTGCCGAGCGGTCCAGCAACGCGTCGTCGACCGGGAACGGCACTGTCACCACCACGAAGAACCCGCCGGCCGGCACCGTCCACCGCACCGCCGCCGTGCCGTCCGCCCCGGGCGGGAACCGCCGGGCCAGGCCGGCCACCAGGTGGCGCAGGTTCCGGGTGTACGCGGCCCGCTCCCGGGTGTTCGCGGCCACCAGACTGCAACCGTGTTCCAGCAGCCGGCCACCGATCACCGCCTGCGCGATCGGCGACGTGTTCACAGTGACCATGCTCTTGATCATGGCGAGTTGGTCGGCGAACGGGCCGACCCGCCCGTCCGGCCCGGCCACCCGCTGGTCGGCGACCACGTACCCGACCCGCGCCCCGGGGAGCACGGTCTTGGCGAACGAGCCGAGGTAGACGACCCGCCGCCCGGTGTCCAACGCCTTGAGGGTGGGCGGGCGCGGCCCGTCGTCGACGGGGAACAGGCCGTACGGGTTGTCCTCCAGCAGCAGCAGCTCTTCCTGCCCGGCCAGGTCCAGCAACCGCCGCCGGTGGGCGGTGTCGATGCTGACCCCGGACGGGTTGGCAAAGTCCGGCATCAGGTAACAGGCGCGCGGCCGCAGCCCTGCCGCCCGGGCCCGACGCACCTGGGCGGACAGGTCGGCCAGGTCGATCCCGGAGGACCCACCGGTCACCGGCCAGACCGGCAGGTCCACCAGCCGGGCCGCCCCGGTCAGCCCGACGTAGGTCGGTGCGACCGCCAGCAGCACGTCCGTCGGCCCGGCCCGCAACGCCCGCAGCACCAGGAACATGGCCTCCTGGCAGCCGACGGTCACCACGATGTCCTCGCCGTCGACGGTGATCCCCTCGTCGACGGCGAGGTTACGGGCGATCAGGTGGTGCACGATGCCCTTGGTCCGGCCGTACTGCAGCAGCAGGCGACGGGCCTGCTCGGGTCGGTGCCCCAGGTCGTCGACGAGGTGCCGGTGGAAGGTGTCCAGGTGCCGGTGCACCGCCGCGAGGTCGAAGAACTCCTCGTACGGCCGGCCGGCTGCGAGGGACACCGCCGCCGGGTACCGCTCGGACACCTCGTTGAGGAAGTTCATCGACGTCAACGCCGGATCGCCCAGCGCGGGGTGCAGGTCGGCGACGGCCAGGTCGACAGGTTCGGTGGCGGTCACCCCTCACCCACCCGGAGGGTACGCAGCGCGCCGGCCGCCGCCGGATCGGCGCAGCCGGCCAGGGTGAGCGCGTCGGTCAGCTCGGCGGCGAGCAACGCCAACGCGTCCCGGGCCGCCGGTTCGCCGCCGACGGCCAGCGCCCAGAGCAGCGGGCGGCCGACCAGCACCCCGGACGCACCCAGGGCCAGCGCCCGCAGCACGTCGGTGCCGCTGCGGATGCCGCTGTCCAGCAGCACCTGGCAGCTGTCCCCGACCGCGTCGACGACCTCCGGCAGCATGGTGACGCTCGCCGGTGCGCCGTCCAGTTGCCGCCCGCCGTGGTTGGAGACGACCACCGCGTCCGCGCCGACCCGGACCGCCTCCGTCGCGTCGCGCGGGTCCAGCAGACCCTTGACCACCAGCGGCAGGTCGATCTGCCCGCGCAGCCACGCCAGGTCCGCCCACCGCAACGCCGGCGCGAACGACGCGGCGGTGTGCGCGGCGATCGCGGACACCCCGGGGGCGCCGGAGTGCGCCAGCGCGTCCCGACCCTCGGGGAGGTTCGCGGCGACCACCTCGGTCGGCAGCCGGAACGCGTTGCGCAGGTCCCGGGGACGTCGGCCGAGCACCGGGACGTCCACGGTGACCACCAGCGCCCGGCACCCGGCCGCGACGACCCGGTCCAGCAGGTCGCGGACGAGAGCCCGCTCGCGCAGCCAGTAGAGCTGGAACCAGACGTCCGCGCCCACCCCGGTGACCTGTTCGATGGGTGTGCTGCCCAGCGTGCTCGCCAGGTACGGGATCCCGGCCGCGCCGGCCGCCGCCGCGAGCCCCAGCTCCCCGTCCGGGTGCACCAGCCGCTGGTACGCCATCGGCGCCACCCCGACCGGCATGGCGTACCGACGGCCGAGCAGGCCGGTGCCGAGGTCGACGGTGTCCACGCCGCGCAGCACCCGGGGCAGCACCGCGACCCGGTCCAGCGCGTGCCGGTTCGCGGCGAGCGTCACCTCGGAGGCGCTGCCGCCGGCCAGGTAGTCCCACACCTCCGGTGCCAGCACGGCCCGGGCCCGCTCGGCGTAGTCGGCGAGCGAGACGGCCGGCAGGTCGGTCAGCACCGGCTCACCCACCGGCCACCGCCGGGCCCGTCGCGGCCGGCTCGTCCACCCGGGCGGCTTCGGGTCCGGCCGGCAACCCGAAGCGTTCCCGGAGAAAGGCTGACGCGTTCTCCTGCGCCCGCCGCCCGTCGGTGAAGGTTCCCGGCATGGCGAAGAACCCGTGGATCATGCCCGGGTAGTGCGCCAGCCGGGTGGGCACACCGGCGTCGCGCAGCCGCTCGGCGTACCGCTGCCCCTCGGCGCGCAGCGGGTCCAGTTCGGCGGTGATCACCAACGCCGGTGGCAACCCGGACAGGTCGTCGGCGAGCAGTGGCGAGGCCAGCGGATCCCGGGCGTGCTCCGGGTCGGAGAGGTAGTGCCGCCGGTACCAGGCGACCGAATGGCTGTTGAACAGCGCCGGGTCGTCGTCGCCGGCCGGGTCGCCGCTCTGGTCGGTGTTCGGGTAGATCAGCAGTTGCGCGGCGAGCGGCAGCCCGTCCGTCCGGCTGAGCAGGGTGACCGCGGCGGCCAGGTTCCCGCCGGCGCTGTCCCCACCCACCGCCAGCCGGGTCGGGTCCACACCCAGCCGGTCGGCATGCCGGGCGATCCACGAGGTGGCGGCGTGGCAGTCCTGCACCGCCGCCGGAAAGGGGTGCTCCGGGGCGAGGCGGTAGCCGACGGTGATCACCTGACAGGGCACGGCGTTGGCCAGGCGCCGGCAGATGCCGTCGGCGGTGTCGATGCTGCCGAGCGTCCAGCCACCGCCGAAGAAGTACAGCACCGTGGGCAGCGGACCCTGCCCGCTCGGCCGGTACACCCGCAGCGGCAGTTCCCCGGCGGGACCGGGGATGCGCTCGTCGCGTACCTCGGTCACCGGCTCGACCGGGCCGCCGCCGGCGCGGATCGCGGCCAGGTCCGCGGCGCGCGCCTCGGCGAGGGTCTGCGTGTACAGCGGCGGGGTGCCGGCCGCGGCACGGGCCGCCCGGTACGCCGCCACCTCCGGATGCAGCGTCATGTCGCTCCTATCCGCCGGTGCTGACCAGCAGCTTGTCGATACCACGCAGGAACAGGCTGCCGCTGTACGTCGGCGTCTCGGTGACGGTCAGCGCGGGGAACCGGGCGAACAGCCGGGGCAGCGCGAGGCGACCCTCCAACCGCGACACCGCCGCGCCCAGGCAGAAGTGCAGGCCGACACCGAAGGCCAGCGACGGGGGGCCGGGACGGGTCGGGTCGAAGGCGTCCGGGGCCGGGAAGCGGGCCGGGTCCCGGTTGGCCGCCCCGATCATGATCAGCACGTTGTCGTCGGTGGCGACCGGCACGCCGTGCAGCACGGTGTCGGCCGGCGCGGCGCGGGCCAGGAAGTGCACCGGGCTCGCCAACCGCAACATCTCGTCGACGCAGCCCTGCGCCACTGTGGCGTCGCTGGGCAGCGCCGCGACCGTCTGCGGCTGCGCCAGCAGCAACGGCAGCCCGTTGCTGAACATGTAGACGGTGGTGACGAAGCTGGCGTTGAACAGCACGATCAGGTTGCTGATCAACTCGTCCTCGGTCAGCTCCACCTCCCCGGAGTCGAGCGCCTCGACCAACCCGCTGAGCAGGTCGTCCCCGGGCGCCCGGCGGCGGTGTGCGAGCAGCTCCCGGTAGAAGGCCCGCAACTCCAACGCGGCGGCGTTGGCCGCCGCCAGCCGCTGCGGGGTCTTGCCCGCCACGTCCAGGAACTCGTCGATCCACTCCACCCGCTCGCGGTACCACGGCAACTCCGCGGCCGGGATGCCGATGAACTCGGCCATCACCAGGGCCGGGATCGGGTACGCGAAGTCGGCCACGAAGTCGACGACGCCCGGCCCGGCGTCCGCCATCCGGTCCAGCAGCTCGTCGACCACCCGCAGGATCACCGGTTCCAGCGCGCCGAGCCGGCGCGGCGTGAAGGTGCGGGAGAAG
This sequence comes from Micromonospora sp. DH14, assembly GCF_029809455.1. Lineage (NCBI taxonomy): Bacteria > Bacillati > Actinomycetota > Actinomycetes > Micromonosporales > Micromonosporaceae > Micromonospora > Micromonospora sp. DH14. Next base: position 22,434 of record NZ_JARVKT010000049.1, read on the forward strand.
ACGTGCCGCATCCGGGTGTGATCGGGCGGGTTGACGAACATCATCGAGGTCTGGAAGGTGCGCAGGATCTCCTGTTCCTCCCAGCCCGGCGGCGGCTGTTTCGCCCACTGCGGATCACGCAGCAACTCGTCGACGAGGTCGTAGCCGACGGCCACCGCGGCCACCGTGCGGTGCTCGGCGCGCGGCGGCACCGCGCTGATCGGGCCGAGCCGGTGCAGCTGCGCGTACCACGGGTACGGGTCCTGTCTGCCCTGTTCGCTGTACAGGCCGGTCAGTATCTCCGCCACGTCCACGGCCAACTCCTCCCCAGGATGTCGATGGCCGGGGCGGCGGGGATCACCCGCCGCCCCCGGCCGGTGTCACAGGTCGAGCAGCCGCAGCGGCACCGCGTTGGCCAGTGCCTGGTTGCCGGCGTCGTTCGGGTGGATGTGGTCCCCCGAGTCGTACGCGGCCAGCAACCGGCTGGGCCGGGCCGGGTCACGCAGCACCCGGTCGAAGTCGAGCAGCCCGTCGAACTCCCGGCTGCCGCGCAGGTACGCGTTCACCGCCTGCCGGGTGGCCTCCTTCTGCGGCGTCCACACGCCCGGCGCGCCGTGCCCCTCGTACGGCGTCAGCGTGGCCACCAGGCTGGTCAGCCCGCGCTGCTGGAGTTGCTGGTTGATCTGGCGCAGGGTGGCGATGATCGCCTCGGGTGAGTCGTTCGACATCCAGATGTCGTTGATGCCCAGGTGGGTGACGACGGTCCGCACCCCGGTCTGGCCGAAGACGTCCTCGTTGAGCCGGGCCGCCGCGTTCGGGCCGAGCTGGTAGTAGCCCGGGTAGTCGCCGTCACCCGGCTCGGTGCCCTCGTGGTTGAGCCGGTTGCCGGCCAGGCTCAGGTTGAGCACGCCCGGGGTGCGCTTGTCCGGCCGGTCCGCCACCAGCCGGTCGGCGAGCAGGTCGGGCCAGCGCCGGTTGGCGTTGACGGTGCTGCCGTTGCCGTCACCGATGGAGTCGCTGAGCACGACGAGCGCGCCGGGGCTGCCCTTGCGTTGCACGTCGACGCCGGAGAGGAAGAACCAGCAGCAGGTGGGACGGGTGGTGAACCCGGTGCCCTCGGCCGCCCCGGTCAGGTCGCCGGCGCCGATGAAGTTGGCCTGCTGGGACTGCCCGTGGAAGGTGGTCGGGCCGGTCGGCGTCGGGAAGTGCACGGTGAGCACCAGGTCGCTGTCGTCGGCGACCGGGAAGGGCAACGGGTCGCTGAGCAGTTCCGCGCCGCGGTTCATGGTCGCCGTGGTGGCGCCGGTGAAGGTCAGCGGCCGCACCGACGCCGCGTCGATGTCGGAGAGGTCGTCGGGGGTCGCGGTGTTCGGCCGGGCGACGGTGGCGCGGCCGACCTGGACCGCCTGCTCGCCGTAGAGGTTGCTCAGCCGGACCCGCAGCGCCGGGCCGCCCACCGACACGTGCACGATCATCCGGACGCTCTGGTTGTTGAGGCCGGTGTTGGTCAACCCGACCGAGTTGCCCCGGGTGACGGCGGTGGCCCAACTGCCCGCCCACTCGGCGCGGTCGGGTCGGCTGGCGGTGGTGCCGGACGGGCCGGCGCTGGCGACGACGGCGGGTGCGCCGGCGACCAACAGCGCGGCCGCGGCGGCGATGACAGGCCATCTCTTCGGGGTTGCCGTTGCCATGGAACCTCCATCGTGTGGCAGCCCAGGGCCGTCCGCTGACGGCGCCCGCCTGGACGATGGTCCAGAAACCTAGCCGCCGCCGTTGACGGGCGTCAATCAACCTGATCGACGCGATCAAATGTCCGGCGGGACGCCCGGACCGCCCACTCGGCACGGTTCCGACCAGTCGTTTCCGGCCTAGGCTTCCAGGCGGCGGCGGTGCGGTCGCCCAAGCGCGCCACCGTCGCGTCGTCACCGGGAGCTGCCCGGGGACCGCCGCTTTCTCGGATGGGGGCTGCCGGATGACTGACGGACCCGAGCACACCACGACGTACGTACACACTGTGTTGGATCTCTTCGCCGGCTTCGGCGATCGGGAGGCGCTGGTCGGCGCCGATCGGCGACTCACCTACACCGAAGCTGCCGCCCGGGTCCGGGCGATGGCCGCGACGTTGACCCGGCACGGTGTACGGCCCGGGTCGGCGGTGCTGGTGACCGTCGCGAACGCGGTGGAGGGTCCGCTGCTCCAACTCGCCCTGCACCTGCTCGGCTGCCGGACGATGTGGGTCGCCCCGGTGACCGCGCGCCGGGAGGTCGACGAGTTCATCAGGTTGGCCCGCCCCGACGCCCTGGTCTACGACGCCCGGGACCGGGCCAGCCTGGGCCCGGAACTGGCCGCCGCGCTGCCCGGCACACCGGTGTGCTGCCTGGGCGCGGGCGGCGCCGGACCCGACCTCACCGCCGACGCCGACGCGACGGAACTGCCGGCGTCAGTGCCGGCACCCGAGTCGTTCCTGCAGACCAGCGGCACCACCGGAAGTCCCAAGCTCGTGCACCACCGGGAGAGCTTCTACGCCCAGATCCTCACCCTGGCCGCCGACTTCCGCGCCGCCGGGTTCCCGCTGCTGCGGCACCTGTCGCACTCGCCGATGTGGCTGGCCAGCGGCCAGATCACCACCCTGTTCAACCTGTTCACCGGCGGGGTGCTGTTCCTGCGTGACGACTGGAACCCGGTGGCCTTCGTGGACACCGTGCAGCGGGAGCGGATCAACTCGACCTTCGTCACCCCACCGATGCTCTACGAGGTGCTGGACCACCCGGCGCTGGTCGGCGCGGACTTCTCCGCCATGTTCATGTTCAACGTGGGCGCCGGGCCCGCCGCGCCCGCCCGGCTGCGCCAGGCCATCGCGCGCTTCGGCCCGGTGCTGCGCATCGTGTACGGCCTCAGCGAGGCGGTCGTGATCACCGCGCTGCCCGGGTTGACCGACGACCCGGACCACCCGGAGCGGCTGCGCTCCTGCGGGCGGCCCTACGGCGACGTGCGCATCGAGATCCGCGACGACGACGGGGTGGTGCTGCCGACGGGCCGCGACGGCGAGGTGTGGGTGCGGACCCGACTGAGCTTCGCCGGTTACCACGGGCAGCCGGAGCTGACCGCGCAGACGCTCGTCGACGGGTGGGTGCGGACCCGCGACATCGGCCACCTCGACGACGACGGCTACCTCTACCTGGTCGACCGGGCGCACGACATGATCGTCACGCATCGGCGGAACTGGGCCATCTTCTGCCGTCCCATCGAGGACGTGCTGGTCGGGCACCCGCAGGTCCGCGCCGCCGCCGTGATCGGCGTACCGGACGAGACGGTCGGCGAGGTGCCGTACGCGTACGTGGTGCCCGGGCCGGGCGCGACGGTCACCGGGGCGGAGCTGATCGACCTGGTGACCACCGAACTCAACAAGATGTGGGCACCGACCGCCGTGGAGTTCGTCGACCGGTTGCCGGTGAACCGGTCGATGAAGGTGGACAAGCGGACGCTGCGCGCCCGGCACGCGGCCCGTCGGGCGGCGGCGGTCGGGGCGTGACCCCCCGCCGGCAACTGGTCGTCCTGGTCAGCGCCGACCTGATCTCCAACCTGGGCACCCGCATCTCGGTGGTGACCATCCCGTGGCTGGTGCTGGTCACCACCGGCAGCCCCACGAAGATGGGCCTGGTCGCGTTCGCCGAGACCCTGCCGTACCTGCTGTCCAGCGCGTTGGGCACGCCCTGGGCGGACCGGATCGGCCTGCGTCGTACCTCGATCCTCTGCGACGCGGGCAGCGCGGTGGCGATGGTCGTCGTCGCGCTGACCCCGTGGTTGGGCTTCGCCCCGCTGGTGGCGCTCGTCGCCGTGGCCGGCGCGCTGCGGGGCATCGGGGACCGGGTGAAACACGTGATGTTCCGGCCGGTCGCGGAGGCCGCCGGGGTGCCGCTGATCCGGCTGACCTCCGCGTACGACGGGCTCAGTCGGGTGGTGACCCTGTTCGGCGCCGCGGTGGGTGGCCTGCTGATCGCCGCGTTCGGGGTGACCGAGGCGATCCTCATCGACGCGGCCAGCTTCGGCGTGTGCGCGCTGCTCATCGGCGTGCTGGTCCGCCCGCCGGCCGCCCCGGCGCAACCCGCCGAGCCGGAGAGCTATCTGCGCGCCCTGCGGGGCGGTTTCCGCTACCTGGGTCGGGACCGCCCCCTGCTGGGCATGCTCGCCGTCATCTCGGCGCTGAACATGGTGGCCAACGCCAGCGTGGCCGTCTACATCCCGGTCTGGGTCGCCCGGGAGCTGCCCGGCCCGGGTGGTCTCGGCCTGGTGCTGGCGGCGTTCTCGGCGGGCGCGCTGCTGGGCAACCTGGCGTTCACCGCGCTCGGGCCCCGGCTGCCGCGACGGCTGACGTTCCTGATCGGCGCGCTGGTCGCCGGCACACCCCGGCTGGTGGCGCTCGCGATCAGCGACGAACTGCCGGTCGTGCTGGTGGTGACGTTCCTGTCCGGGATCGGCATCGCGGCGGTCAACCCGCTGCTCGGGGTGGCCCTCTACGAGCGGGTGCCGCCGGAGTTGCAGACCCGGGTGATCGGCATCGCGGGCTCGTTGGCGTTCGTCGGGTTGCCGGTCGGCGCGTTGCTCGGCGGCTGGTCGGTGGACGCTCTGGGGCTCACCCCGGCCCTGCTGACCATGGCGGCGGCGTGCCTCGTGATCACCGCGTACCCGCTGGTGAACAGGGCGTCCGGCCCGGAAACCCCGGCGCGGCCCGCCCCCGTCGCCACCCGGTAAACCCGTTGCGGAGGCCGGCCGGCTGCCGCAGGCTCGGGCTGATGAACACCCAACCGACACCCGGCGTCCCGGTGACCGACGCCGCCGTGACCGACCGGATCGACGTGGCGCTGGTCCGCCGACTGGTGGCCGAGCAGTTCCCCCGGTGGGCGTCGCTTCCGGTCCGCCCTGTCGCTGTCGACGGTTGGGACAACCGCACCTTCCACCTGGGCGCGGAGATGACCGTGCGGCTGCCCAGCGGCGCGGGGTACGCCCTCCAGGTCGACAAGGAACAGCGCTGGCTGCCGGTGCTCGGGCCACAGCTACCGGTGCGGATCCCCGTTCCGCTGGCCCAGGGCCGGCCCGGGGCCGGTTACCCGTACCCGTGGTCGGTCTACCGGTGGATCGACGGGCAGACCGCCGCAGCTGAGCGGATCGACGACCTGACCCGGTTCGCCACCGACCTCGCCGGCTTCCTGCGCGCCCTGCGTCGCATCGACGCCACCGACGGCCCGCAGGCCGGCCCGCACAGCGCCTGGCGGGGCGGCCCGCTGTCCACGTACGACGCCGAGACCCGGGCGGCGATCGAGGCGCACCGCGACAGGTTGCCCGTCGACGTCGTCACCGGCATCTGGCAGGCCGCCCTCGACGCCACCTGGACCGGCCCGGCGCTCTGGTTCCACGGCGACGTCGCGGAGGGCAACCTGCTGGTCCGCGACGGCCGGCTCGCCGCGGTCATCGACTTCGGCTGCTCCGGTGTGGGCGACCCGGCCTGCGACACCGTGATCGCCTGGACCCTGCTGCGCGGCCCCAGCCGGGCCGCCTTCCGGGCGGCGCTCGGTCTGGACGACGGCACCTGGGCGCGCGGACGGGGCTGGGCGCTCTGGAAGGCGCTGATCACCCTGGACGATCACGACCCGACCAAGGCCGAGCGGGCCGCGCACGTGCTCGGCGAACTCCTCGCCGAGCGGAGCATGGCCCGCTGAACCCGTACGGTTGGGCCGGTCAGCGGCCGGCCGGGGTCGGGGTGGCGTGTTCGGTACGGCAGCGGGGGCAGCGCACCCGCACCCCCGCGGACGTCCGGGGCACCCGTAGTCGCTGACCGCAGCCGCACGTCAGCACCGGGGCCGACGCCCGCAGGTACTCGTCCCGCTCCCGGCGCGGCCACCGGCCGTGGCAGCGGGCGCACCACTTCGGCGGGTAGCTGTGGTAGTGCGCCAGGCCGAACGCGCCAGCGATCATCAGTGTGCCGGGGACCAGCAGGCCCAGCACCGCGAACAGGCCGGGCAGCAACCCGCCGACGCCGTCCGACACCAGCACGGCGACCACGGTGAGCACCACCACCGGCACACCGAGCAGTGTGAAACCGAAACCCCAGGCGAAGAGGAGCAGTGACGGCACGAACAGCACCATGCCGGCGGGGGCCCACCGGCGGACGCCGTACCCGCCGCACCGGGGGCAGTTCGGCGACGCCTGGTGCGGCACCGACCGCAGCACCTTCGGCGACAGCCACTCGACCAGCCGTTTGACGATCTCCTCGACCAGCTTCGCGGCGACCGACTGGAGAAACGACTCGATGGCCTCCACCTCCCCGCGCAGAGGGTCCCGCCATCACCCCACGGACGGCCGGCCCACCGACCATCGTGCGCGGTCGGCACCACCAGCTGACCCCACCTCGTCGACAGCACGCCGCCAACGACGCCGATCCGACAGGGGAGGGGCGGCTGCAACTGCTCGCGGCGGCCACCACCGGCGAGGCCGCCAGGACAATCCAGATGGTGACCTGGCTCTCCGTCGACGGGCACGCCTGGGGCGATCCGACCCCGGTGGGTGCTGGGTGTGGCGGGCGGCCTGGCACGACGGCGCGGTGCGTACCGCGATCTGTGTCGTCGACCCGGACCGGGGCGAGTTGACCGAGCTGATCGCGCTGCCCTCCGGCGGCGACACCAGCTACCCCGGCCTGGTCTGGCACGACGACCTGCTGTGGGTGAGTTACTACTCGTCGCACGAGGGACGGACGTGTGTCTACCTGGCCGAGGTCACCCTGACCGGCTGAGCGTGGCCGGGCCGCCCGACGGTCGGTTAGCGTGCCGGCATGCCATCGACGCTCACCGAATCGACGGACCCGTACTGTCTGCGCCCCGGGGAGGCCGCCGAACTGCTGCACGGGCACCCGTGGCGGCGGTTCGTGGCGCTCGGCGACAGCGTCGTGGAGGGCATGTGTGAGCCGACCCCGGGCTACCCGGACGTGCAGTGGGTCGACCGGGTCGCCGCCGAGCTGACCGCCGTGCGCCCCGAGTTGGCGTACCGGAATCTGGGTCGACGGGGGTTGCGCGCGCACCAGGTGCGGGCCACCCAGCTCGCCCCGGCGTTGGCCTTCGCACCGGATCTGGCCCTGGTCGTCTGCGGGGGCAACGACGCCTTCCACCCGGCGTACGACGCGGCGGCGGTGGACGCCGAGCTGACCGCGATGATCACCGCGTTGCGCGACGTGGGCGCCGACGTGATCACGGTGGGCATGTTCGACGTCTCGCACAGCCCGGCGGTGCCCGAGCACCTCCGGGCCGGCCTGGGGGAACGAATGCGCCGCCTCTCCGCCCACACGGCCGTCCTGGCCGAGCGCCTCGGCACGGTCCACGTGCACCTGACCGACCATCCCCTGACCGCCGACCCCACCCTCTACAGCACCGACGGCCGCCACGGCAGCGCCCGCAGCGACGCCATAGCAACAGCGGAAACCCTCCGCACCCTCTCCCTCCCC
>NZ_JARVKT010000004.1:0-342437 GCF_029809455.1 Micromonospora sp. DH14
ACTCCTTCATCGGTGACGGCGAGTCCGCCTACGGCACCGTCGCCGGCGCCCCCCTCAAACGCGGCTACGCCTTCTCCCAGTACGCCAAGTACGTACGCCCCGGCTACCAGCGGATCGCCCTGACCAAAAGCACGAAAGCCTCGCCACTGGAGGTGACCGCCTACCAGGGCGACGGGAAGATCACCCTGGTCATCCTCAACCGCTCCAACAGCGCGGTCAACAACGCCGTGATCCAGGCACCACAGAACGTCACCCGGGCCGAGCACTACCTCACCTCGCAAAACACCAACGCGGCCAGCCAACCAACCACCGTCAACGGCCCTCAGGCCACCATCAACGTCGGCGCACGCAGCATCTCCACAGTGGTGTTCACCCTCTGAGCACCTGGACGATCGTCGTCTCGGGAGCCCCGGCCGCAGGCCGGGGCTCCCGCCCGATCGCGTAGCCCGCGCGGGTCAGCCGCCGGCCCCGGCCGGCGGCGCCGTGCTCTGCCGCACCACGAGCTTGGGGACGACCAGCGGCAGGCGCTGCGGCACCGTGTCGTCGATGGCCTGGGTGACAGCGGTGATGGCCCGACGACCGACAGCGTCGAAATCCTGCTGGACCGTCGTCAACGGCGGGATGAGGTAGGGCGCCTCGGGGACGTCGTCGAATCCGACGACGGAGATGTCGTGTGGCACCCGACGGCCGCGCTCGTGCAGCGCACGCAGCACGCCGATGGCCATCTGGTCGTTGGCGGCGAACACCGCGGTGGTCGCGCGCATCGCACCGATCCGCAGCCCGGCGACGTAGCCGCTGTGCGCCCGCCAGTCGCCCTCGACCGGCTCCGGCGGGCGCAGGCCCGCCGCGCTCATCGCCTGACGCCAACCCGTGAGGCGGGCGCGGGCCTCGGCCCAGTTGAGCGGGCCACTCACGTGCACGATCTCCCGGTGCCCGAGGTCGAGGAGGTGTTCGGTGGCCATCCGGGCACCGAGCACCTGGTCGACACCGACCGTCACGCTCGCCCGGGACAGGTCGCCCTCCACCACGACGAAGGGGACACTCGAGCGCGTCATCCGCACCACCTCGAGAGCCTCGTCGTTGCCGGCGATCATCACGACGCCCTCCACGCCGACGCGCATGAGGTGTTCGGTGGCGTCGCTGAGCGCCCGTACCGTCACCTCGGAGAGGCTCACCGAGGTGGCGAAGTAGCCGGCCGCGCGGGCGGCGTCCTCGACGCTGCGGTGGATGCTCGTCGGGCCGAACAGCGTCCGGGCCGTGCCGATGATGCCGATCATCCCGGACCGCCCGCGCACCAACGCACGGGCGGCCGTGTTGGGGCGGTAGTCGAGCCGACGGATGGCCTCCAGGACCCGTTCCCGCGTCTCGCGCCTGATGCTGGGTGCCCCGTTGATGACCCGGGACACCGTCTGGTGTGACACGCCCGCCAGGCGAGCGACGTCGGCCATGACCGGTGGCCGGTCGGCCGCTGTCACAGCGGCCTTTGCGTGAACTCGCACTGGCGGGCCGTCCGTTCTTCCATGGGATCAGTTCCTCGTGGACCTCGTCCGTCCGTGGTCGTCAGTGTGAGTGACGGGGCACCGCGCTGCCGCTGCCACCGACGAGAAAGTCGAGGTCGGCGCCACTGTCCGCCTGCAGGACGTGTTCGCTGTACAGCCGTACCCAACCCCGGTCGGCCACCGGCTGCGGAGGCTGCCAGGCGGCGCGGCGCTGGGCCAGTTCCCCGTCGTGGACCAGGAGATCCAGCCGGCGCGTAGGGACATCGACGGAGATCAGGTCACCGGTACGGACCAGCGCGAGCGGGCCACCGACTGACGCCTCCGGTGCCACGTGCAGGATGCAGGTGCCGTAGCCGGTACCGCTCATCCGGGCGTCGGAGATCCGCACCATGTCCGTGATGCCGTCGGCGAGCAGTCGTCGTGGCATGGGCACGTTGCCCACCTCCGGGAAGCCGGGGTAACCCCGTGGGCCGGCGTTGCGGACGACGATCACCGTGTCGGGGGTGACGTCGAGGTCCGGGTCGTCGGCGGCGGCGACGTACTCCTCGATCCGGTCGAAGACCAGCGCCGGGCCGGTGTGCGTGAGGAGGTTCGCGGAGGCGGCGGAGACCTTCAACACCGCACCGGACGGCGCGAGCGACCCGCGCAGCACCACGGTGCCCGAGCCGGCGGGCTGGAACGGCTCCTCCAGAGTGCCGATGACGTCCCGGTTCCAGCACTGGGCGCCGTCGACGTTCTCCGCCACGCTCCTGCCGCTGACGGTGACGTGGTCCATGTGCAGCAGCGGGGCCAACTCCTTCATCACCACCGGCAGGCCGCCCGCGTAGGCGAAGTCCTCCATCAGGTACGTCCCCGACGGCATCAGGTTGACGAGCATCGGCACGTCGGCGGTGAGCGTGTCGAAGTCCGCCAACGACAGCGGGACGCCGAGGCGTCCGGCGATCGCGAGCAGGTGGACGACCGCGTTGGTGGAGCCGCCGATCGCGGCGTTGACCCGTACCGCGTTCTCGAAAGCCTGCCTGGTGAGCACGGAGGACAACCGCTGGTCCTGTTCGACCATGGCGACGATCCGGCGTCCGGCGGCGTGCGCGAGCGCGTACCGCCGCGAGTCGACCGCCGGCACGGCGGCCGCCCCCGGCAGTTGCACGCCCAACGCCTCGGTCACGCAGGCCATCGTGGAGGCGGTACCCATGGTCATGCAGTGACCCCGGCTGCGGGACATGCCGACCTCCGCCTCGGAGCAGTCGGCAGCGGTCATCCGGCCGGCCCGCATCTCCTCGGTGAAGCGCCACACGACGGTGCCCGAGCCGATGTCCTGGCCCCGGAACTTGCCGTTGAGCATCGGACCGCCGGTCAACATCAGGGTCGGCAGGTCGACGCTCGCCGCTCCCATCAGCAGACCGGGGGTGGTCTTGTCACAGCCGGAGAGCAGGACCACCCCGTCGAGCGGGTTGGCGCGGACCGACTCCTCCAACTCCATCGCCAGCAGGTTGCGGTAGAGCATGGTCGTGGGTCGCATGAGCGGCTCGCCCAGGCTCATCGCCGGAAACTCCAGCGGCAGGCCACCGCTCTCCCACACCCCCCGCTTCACCGATTCGGCCAGGTCGCGCAGGTGGGCGTTGCAGGGCGTCAGCTCCGACCAGGTGGTGGCGATGCCGATCACCGGGCGACCGTCGAACACGTCGTCAGCGAAACCCTGGTTGCGCATCCAGGACCGGTGGATGAACCCGTTGCGGCCCTCCGCACCGAACCACTCCCCGCTGCGCAGCGGTCGATTCGTCGTCGACATCAGCACACCTCTCTGTCATCCGTCCGGCCGCGTCCAGTGCGGCGATCCATGCGCGTGTGGTGCGTTGGCTGGTGGCGTGGCCTACCGGAGACCTCCGACGGACAGGCCGCCGCGCCAGTGTCGTTGGAGGCTGAAGAACGCGATGATCAGTGGGATCACCGACACCAGGGAGCCCAGGATGATGAGGCTCCACAGCGAGGTGGTTCCCGCGTTGTTCGCCGACGCGATTCCCTGCCAGAGGCCGAGGCCCACGGTGACCGGGAAGAGCCGGTTGTCGGAGAGCATGGCCAGGGGCAGGAAGTAGTTGTTCCAGGACGCCACCGCTGACAGCAGCAGCACGGTGACCACCGCGGGACGCATCAGCGGAAGGGCGATCTGGAAGAACGTCCGCAGCTCCCCCGCACCGTCGACCCGTGCCGCGTCCAGGAGCTCGTCGGGTACGGCGTCGCGCGCGTACACGTGCATCAGGTAGACGCCGAACGGGTTGAGCAGCGACGGGAGGATCACCGCCCAGACCGTGTTCGTCAGGCCGAGCCGGGAGAACATGATGAAGGTCGGGATGACCAGGGCGGTGGCGGGCACCATCAGCGCGCCGAGCACGACGGCGAAGCTGAAGCGCCGGGCCGCGAACCGGTACTTGGCGAACCCGTAGCCGGCCATGACCGCCAGGACCGTGGCGCCGACTCCGCCGGCGATGGCGTACAGGGTGGAGTTGAGGATCCACCGCAGGTAGATGCCACCGTCGTAGGTGAAGAGCTGCCTGAGGTTGCCGAGGTAGTCGATCTGGTCGGTGAACCAGAGGGTGTTGCCGCCGCCGAACAGGCCCGGCGCGTCCTTGGAACTGTTGACGATGACCCACCAGAACGGTACGAGGAAGTAGATCACCAGGAAGCCGAGCAGGATCTGCATCGGGAGGTAGCGCTGCGGTCGGCGGGCGCCTGCGCGGACGCTCGTGTGGTCGGTCATCAGAGGAAGCTCCTCCGCTTGCGGGTGAAGAACAGGAAGGCGTACACGCAGATGAACACGATCCCGCCGAGGGCGAAGGAGATCGCGGACCCGTAGTTGAAGTTGGCGAGGGAGAACGCCTGCTGGTACGCGTACATGTTCGGGGTGAAGTCCGAGCCGATCGTGCCTGCGGCGAGGTAACGCAGGATCTGCGGTTCGTTGAAGAACTGCAGGGTGCCGATGAGCGAGAAGACCAGGATCAGGATCAGCGCCGGCGCGATCAGCGGGATCTTGATCCGCGTCGCGATCTGCCACCGCCCGGCGCCGTCCATCCGGGCCGCCTCGTAGAGCGTCGGATCGACGCCCTGCAGGGCGGCGTACAGGATGATCATGTAGTAGCCGGCCCACTGCCAGGTGACGACGTTGAGCAGCCCGTAGAAGATCAGGTCGCTGCTCAGGAAGTCGGGAGCGGTGGCGCCGAAGAGCCCGAAGATGTCGGTGAGCGGGCCGAAGCCCCGGCTGTAGAGGAACCCCCACATCACCGCGCCGATGACCGTCGGGATCGCGTACGGAAGAAAGATCATGAGCCGGGAGAAGCGGGCGAACAGAGTGGTCACCGAGTCGAGGATGAGCGCCATCGCGAGCGCGATGATGATCTGCACCGGGATCGAGACCAGCGAGAAGCGGACGACGAACCACGCCCCGGACAGGAAGCTCGGGTCGGTGAACGCCTTCACGTAGTTGTCGAAGAGGACGAAGCTGGTGCCGCCGATCAGCTTCTTCTGGAAGAGGCTGAGATACAGCGCGTACGCCAGCGGCGCGATGAGGAACGCCAGGAACACGACCCCGAACGGCCCGACGAAGAGCCATCCCATCAGGTGCTCGCGAAGGTGTACCTTGCCACGGATCGTGCGCGTCTCAGGCTGCGTACGCGCTGCGCGCTTCTCGGTCAGCGATGTCATTGTGGTCTCCGGGACGTGGACGCTGAGGGGGGAGGGTGGGCCGGCCGAGCGGTGCCGGCGCGGCCCACCCAGCCGGTCACTGAACGGTGAAGCCTTGTTCCTTGGCGTACTTCGACACGTCCTCCTGGAGCCGGTCGGCAGCCTGCGATCCGGTGATGGACCCCTTGATGACCTCGCTGACCTGCTTTTCCATGGCGTCGAGGTAGTACTGGCCGAAGGGGGCGTACTGGACGCCCTGGTAGGCGTCGGCGGCCGGGACGTAGACCTCCTTGTTCGCCTGCTGGCCGCCGAAGAACGCCACCTTCAGGTCGACGAAGGCGGGATCCTTGAGCGCCGTGAGGTTCAGCGGGAAGATGATCTGGTTGGTCCAGCCGTCGGTGAGCGACTCCTTGTCGGCGTAGAGCCCGTAGGCGACCTTCGCGGCCAGTTCCGGCTTCTTCGCCTGCTTGGTCACCGAGAACGCCGACCCGCCCCAGTTCACCTGCACCGGGTTGGCCGGGTCCCACTGCGGCAGCGGCGCCACCGCGAACTTGCCGGTGTCCTGGCCCTTGCCGACGCCCGCGCCGGTGAGGTAGCCGGGTGCCCACGCCGCCGAGATGTACGTCGCGTAGTTGCCGTTGATCACGCCGGAGATGTACTCCGGGGTGAACTGGTTCTGCGTGCCGACCAGGCCCTTCTTGGCCAGGCCACCCCAGTAGTCCAGCACGTCCTTGGACGCCTGGTCGTTGAGCTTCACACCGATGGCGTTCGGCTGCGCCGGATCGGACGTGAAGGGCGTGGCGCCCTTCTGGATCTGGAGCGCCATCAGGACCGCCGGGACGTTCGCGCCGAAGTCCCCGAAGAGCGGACCACCGGCGTCCTTGACCTTCTGCGCGGCCTGCTCGTACTCGGCCCAGGTCTTCGGCGGCGTGATCTTGTACTTGTCGAAGATGTCCTTGCGGTAGATCATGCCCATCGGGCCGCCGTCGACCGGGACGCCGTAGACCGCGTCACCGACCGACACGTCCTTCCAGGCACCCTCGCTGTAGTTGGCCTTGACCGCGTCGTAGCCGTACTTCTTGATGTCGACGAGCGCGCCCTGGATCTGGAAGGTCGGGATGCGGTCCGCCTCGACCATGATCACGTCGGGCGCCCCGGTGCCCGCCGAGATGGCCGTCTGGAACTTGTCGTACTCGTCCCCGCCCTGCCCGACGTTGGTCCAGCAGACCTGCACCTCGTTGTTCAGCTCGTTGAAGTTGTCGACGACGAGTTGGGTGTTGGGGTACCAACCCCACATCGTCACGACCGGCAGGTCCTTCTTGGTGATGGTGTTCGTGCAATTGCTCGCGTCGCTGCCGCCCTCGTCGGAGGAGCAGGCCGCGAGGCCGGTCCCGACCGCGAGCATGGCAACCGTGGCGAGTATCCGTCTTCTCTTCATTGAGGTGGTTCCCTTCGGGTGGCGGTGCGGGGGGCGGCCGTGCCGTGGCGGGCGCCACCGGGGCAGGAAACCTGCTCCCGGTGGCGTCGCCTGGAACGGCTCCTAGCGCTTGAACAGACGCGGCGCCAGGTCGATGAGGTTCTTCTGCCACACGTCCCAGCCGTGCGGCCCGGGAGTGACCCCGTCGAACTCGTAGCGGATACCGAGGCTGTCCATCGTGGTCAGCGAGGCCATGAAGCTCGGGTAGACGAAGTCGGTCTGGTCACCGACGTACAGGCGCAACATCCTGGTGCCGTTGTTGATCGCCGCCGCGTCGACGCCGGTGCTGCTGCCGAACCCGGCCGAGAACGCCGCCACGTAGGCGAACTCGCCCGGGTAGGCCTTCAGCACCCCGAACGCCTGCCCGCCGCCCATCGACAGGCCGGCGAGGGCCTGTTGGGACGGGTCGCTGGAGATGTGGTAGCGGGAACGGGCCGTCGGGACGATGTTCTCCCGCAACTCCCGGTTGAAGTTCGAGGAGTTGCCGTTGCCCATCACGACCACCATGGGCGTGAGGTCGCCGTCGAGGAACTGGTGGTCGAGGATCTGCTTGGCCCGGCCCATCTCGACCCAGTCGGTGTAGTTCTGGCCGCCACCGTGCTGCAGGTAGAGGACGGGGTACGGCTGCTCCCGGCCGGGGTCGTACCCCGGTGGGGTCCATACCAGCGCGGTGCGGTCCTGACCGGCCACGGTGCTGGAGTAGGTCATGCTCTCGACAGTTCCGCCCTGACCGGCGGGCACGTCCGACAGCAGTCGAGCGCCGGGCCCGGGGATGAAGAAGGTGCTCCACATCGGTTCGGTGGTCACCTTCGTCGGGTTGGAGGTGTCCTTGACCGCGACCCGGTCCACGATCAGCCGGTAGTAGTAGAACCAGGGCTTCAGTGGACCCACCGTCGCCCGCCACCGGTCACCGTCGCGGTGCAGCGGCAGCCGCAGCCAGCTGCCGCCCGGCGCGACGTTCGCCCAGACCGTGACGTGCTGGGCGGCGGTGAATTCGGTGGTCGTCTCGAAGGTGACGAACCCGTCCTCGGTGACGAAGGGCGTCGGGGTGGTGCCGGCCGGCGGTGGCGTGAACTCCCGCTTGAGCGGCTGGTGACCGGGGCTCGGCCCGTGGTCCCGCACGTCGCGGAACAGTCGCGGCAGGAAGTCGACGAGGTTCTCCTGCCAGGTGGTCCAGTTCGCGCCGCCGTCCGGGTTGACCCCGTCGAACTCGAACCGGACGTCGGCGCGGTCCAGCGCCTTCGTCAGCCGGTAGGTGGCGTTGTACGCGGGGTCGGTGACGTTGCCCGTGTACAGGCGCAGCAGCTTGACGCTACGGTTGATCGCCCTGGCGTCCTTCCGGTCGATCTCCGGAGCCGAGCTGCCCGAGAACCAGCCGACGTGACCGAACTGGCCCGGCTTGGTGAGCGCGGCCCGCAACGCCTGCGTGCCACCGTCGGACACACCCGCGATCGCCTGGTGCGCCGGGTCGCGAAGGACCCGGTAGGTGTCGGTGACCGCCTTGCGGAGGTCCTTCACCTCCTTGGCGTTGGAAACGTCGGCGTTGTTCATCACCACGACCATCGGGCTCATCGCGCCCGAGGCCGAGAGGTTGTCGAGGATCTGCTTGGACCGACCGAGATCGAGCCAGTCGGTGGCGGCGACACCGGCACCCGACTGCAGGAAGAGCGCCGGGTAACCCTTCGGACCCTTGGCCGCGTAACCCGGTGGTGTCCAGACCACCGCGGAGCGCTGCGCGTTCCCGGTGCGGTAGGTCAGTGTCTCGATCTTGCCGCCGGTGCCCGCTGGCGCGTCGACGAGCCACCGCGCCGAGTCACCAGCGACGAGGAAGGTGCTCAGCAGCGGGTCGGACGCGACACCGGCGCTGTTCGTCGGGTCCTTGATGGTCAAGGTGTCGTCGGCGGTGAGCTGGTAGTTGTACAGCCCGGGCTCCAGCGCGCCGAGAACGCCCGACCAGACGTCACCTCGGCGGGTCAGACCGAACTCCGCCCAGCTGGCGGACGGCCCGAAGTTACCCTCGACGACGACCTGCGAGACGGTGCCCAGCTTCTCCTGGACGTACGCCGCCGGGACGGTGAACGAGGCGTATCGGTCCTCGGAGACGTCCAGCCACGGCGTGTCCGCCGCCGCCGGCTGCGGCGCGAGGAGAACCGCCGCGGTGGCGATGACCCCGGCGGTGAACGCCGCCGAGAGCCGTCGACGCACGCCCGGACGGCGTAAGCGCCCATGATACTGTTCGGTAGTCACGCTCCACTCCTTTCATGTGCCGGCAGCGGATGCGACCCGACTGACCGGCTCAACTCAACGGTGGATCTGGCCGTGTGTGCTGCGTGCACCTCCTTCAGGCTGCTGCCACGGGCACAGCCGACCTGATCGCTCTGTCGGGAGCGATCAGGCGTGCGCGCCCATGGGCGGATGTCATGGTCGTGCCGCGCTCGTCGGTGGTGCGGTCGAGTCGCGCACGACGAGGCTGGTCGGGAGCACGATCTGGCGTGGCTCGTCCCACTCGCCGGTCACCAGTGACTTCAGCATCCGGGCGGCTTCGTACCCGAGCTGGTACATCGACTGGTCCACAGTGGTCAGCCCCGGCTCGGTCGACGCCGACTCGGGAATGTTGTCGAACCCGACGACGGACAGATCCCCCGGCACGGAGAACCCCAACTCCCGGGCGACCTCGAGGACCTTGAGGGCCATCCCGTCGCTCGCCGCGAAGATCGCCGATGGTGGGTCCGGTCGTTGCAGCAGGACCCGCGCCAGGGGGGTCGCCGACTCCGGGTTGAAATCCCCTCGACCGATCAGCGACGGGTCGACCGACACGCCGGCGGCGGTCAGCGCGGCCCGGTATCCCTCCTCCCGCGACCAGGCCGAGGCCAGACTGTCGCGCCCGGCGATGAACCCGATGCGCCGGTGGCCCAGCCCGAGCAGGTGCTCGACAGCGGTGGTGGCGCCCGCGAGGTTGTCGGCCATCACCGACGGCGCCGTCGAGCCCCGCACCGGGTCGATGGCCACGACCGGCGTGCGGCTGCGGACCTCACCCCAGGGCGTGACGACGATGCACCCGTCGGTGAGGGTGCCGGACAGTCGGGTGAGGTGCCGCTGCTCCCAGCCCTCCGAATAGGAGCCGTAGAGGTCGCTGTTGGCGTAGATGATCAGATCGAAGCCGGAGCGGCTGAGGGCCTTCATGACGCCCTTGAGCACCTCTGCCGTGTACGACTGGAAGCTGTGCGCGACGAGACCCAGAACGTTGGTGCGGCTGCGCCGAAGGCTGCTGGCCACCAGACTCGACTCGTAGCCGAGCTGGTCGATGGCGGATCGAACCTGAGCGACCGTGCGAGCGCTGACGCCGTAATGACCGTTGACGACGCGCGAGACGGTGGCGGTGGAAACGCCGGCGACTCGGGCGACATCACTCATTGTTACCGGCGCATTGGCTTCAATCATGCCCGCTCTCTCTGGACTGCAATCGTTATCGGTTACGTTTCCAGGATGTTGCCAACGTAACGGAGAACGATTACGAACACAAGACCTCTTCGCCCATAGTCGACAGTGCGGAAGAGGCCCCTGAGCCCCCGTTTTCCGCGCTGCTTCTACTCGTTGACAACGGGACGGCACGCTGCGTCAAGAACCATTCCCGGGATCGGGTGAGCGATCACAGCTGTCGAACTTCTGCCGTCCCGGTAAAGACCTTCGGCGTCGGCTGGCCCGGGTCCGCGGTGATGACAAAGGTGCCGGCGTGGGTGTGGTCGGCGGCCGAGAAACCGACGTACACCTCGATCTGCCCGGTCTCCACCGCGTAGGCCATGCTCCGGTCGTAGAAACCGAGCTGGCCGGTGGGGAGCGCGAACCGCACCGCCGCCCGTCCACCGGCGGGCAGCGCGACACGGGCGAAGGCCTTCAGCTCCAGTACCGGCCGGGTGATCGTCGCCTGCGGGTCCCGGACGTAGAGCTGCACGACCTGCTCCCCCGCCCGCTGTCCGCTGTTGGTGACCGTGACCTCGACCCCGACGCTGTCCCCGGCGGGGACCTGCGCGCTCTCCACCACGGCGTCGTCGATGGCGAACGAGGTGTACCCGAGGCCGTGGCCGAAGACGTAGCGCGGGGCGACCGGCGAATCCACGTAGTCGCCGTGCCAGTGCGACCGCCCGCCGGAGACCTTGTGGCCGTAGAAGACGGGGATCTGGCCCACACTACGGGGGTACGAGATGGGCAGCTTCCCGCTCGGATTCACCTCGCCGAGAAGCACCTCGGCGATCGCCCGCGCCCCGGTCTCCCCCGGCAGCCACGCCATCAGCACCGCGGCGCACTCCTCGTGCAGGACGTCAGTGCCAACGGGTCGGCCCGCGACGAGCACCGCCACGACGGGCGTACCGGTGGCGACGACGGCCCGGACCAGCTCTTCCTGCACGCCCGGCAGGTCCAGACTGGAGCGGTCGCGCGACTCCCCCGTGGTGGTCCCGAGTGTCACCCCCGAGCGGTCCCCCAGGACCAGCACCGCGACGTCGGCTGCCGCAGCCACCGCGACCGCCTCGGCGAACCCCTCCGTCGACGGATCGAGCACGTCGCAGCCCGGGGCGAAGCGCAGCCGCTCGCCGAGCCGCGCCGCGAGCTCGTCGCGCACCGTCGGCACCCCGCCGATGCTCTCGTCGATCTCCAGGTCGTCCGGGATCGTCATCATCTCGCCGAGCAACCCGCGCCGCTTGCGCGCGGCGATCAACGCCTCGATGTGGGCCACGAACGAGTAGTCACCGAGCAGATGCCGGGCGTTGTCCGCGTTCGGGCCGATGAGCGCGACGGTTCCGGCCTCGGCGAGCAGCGGCAGGACGCCGTCGTTCTTGAGCAGGACGAGGCTGCGGCGGGCGATCTCCAGCGCCACGTCCCGGTGCCGTTCGGCGTTCACCGTCGTCGTGGCCGCGTCCTCGTCGACGTACGGGTTCTCGAAGAGCCCGAGTTCGACCTTGTGCCGAAGGACCCGCGAGACCGCCTCGTCGAGTTGGGCCTCGCTGACCTCGCCGGCGTCCAGGGCGCGACTGAGGGCGTCGGCGTAGGCGTCCGTCGCCGGCAGTTCGACGTCCACGCCCGCGCCGAGACCCACCGCGGCGGCCTGCTGCTTGTCCGGGGCGAAGTGGTGGTACGTGTGCAGGTCGTTGACGGCGAAGTAGTCGGAGACCACGCTGCCCGTGAAGCCCCACTGGCCACGGAGCACGTCGGCGAGCAGCTCCTGGTTGCCGTGGCAGGGGACGCCGTCGAGCTCGTGGTAGCCGGCCATCACCGACTGGAGCCCGCCCTCGCGGACCGCCGCCTCGAACGGGTACAGGTACACCTCGCGCAGCAGCCGCGGCGGCAGGTGCGCCGGCGCCCAGTTCAACCCACCCTCGGACGCCCCGTACCCGACGAAGTGCTTGGCGGTGGCGAGCACACCGTCGGCCAGGTCGACGCCCTGCAGGCCCCGGACGAACGCCACCCCCATCCGGGACACCAGGTACGGGTCCTCGCCGTAGGTCTCCTCCGTCCGGCCCCACCGTGGGTCGCGCGCCACGTCCAGCACCGGCGAGAGGCCCTGGTGGCTGCCCATGGCGCGCATCTGGGCGCGGACGGCATCGGCCATCTGCCGGTTGAGCTCGGGCTCCCAGGTGCTCGCGACGCCGATCGCCTGCGGAAAGATGGTCGCCTCGCGGGCCATCACCCCCGAGCAGACCTCCTCGTGCACGATCGCCGGGATCCCCAGCCGGGTCTCGGTCACCAGGAACCGCTGGATGGCGTTGGCGGCCCGGGCCACCTGCGCCGCCTTCAGGCTGGTCGCGCCCGCGACGCGGGTCACGTGCCCCAGGCCGTGCGCCAGGATCGACCGGGCCCGCTGCGGTGCGAACCGCCCGCTCTCCAACAGGGTGAACGCCCACGTGCTGCCCAGTTGCGCGAGTTTCTCCTCGCGGGTCATCCGGGCCAACAGATCCGACACCCGTTCGTCGACGGGCGCGTTCGCGTCGGCGTAGGTCGCCTCGATCGCCGGCTCAACACTGGTCACCCGGTCACCCCCATCACCGCGACAAGCTCGTTCCGACATTGATCCAGGCGCCGTGTTCCCTTACGTAAACGTAATCGGTAACGTTTACATCGATCGACAACGTAATCGAGCGCGATCACGTTGTCCAGAGCTCACACCGCCTCCACCACCCCTCGGTCTCGGCGCTCGGGTAGTAGGACTCCGCGTCGTACCGCGCACGAAGGGAGCCAGCCCTGAACACCCACCCCGACAGCGCGCCGGAGCACGTCGTGAACACGGCCCGCCTGACCCTGGACCCCCGCCGACGCGTCGCGCCCGTGCCACGCCGGCTCTTCGGCACGTTCGTCGAGCACCTGGGTCGCTGCGTCTACACCGGAATCTACGAGCCGGGCCACCCGAGGGCCGACGCCGACGGCTTCCGGGGCGACGTCCTCGAACTGGTGCGCGAGTTGGGCGTCACCACGGTGCGCTATCCGGGCGGCAACTTCGTCTCCTCCTACCGCTGGGAGGACGGCGTGGGCCCGGTCGACAAACGACCGACGAGGCTCGACCTCGCCTGGCACAGCCTGGAGACCAACGCGTTCGGGCTCGACGAGTTCATGCGCTGGGTCGGCAAGGCCGGCCTGGACCCGATCATGGCGGTCAACCTCGGCACCCGGGGCACCGCCGAGGCCGTCGACCTGCTGGAGTACGCCAACCACCGCGGCGGAAGTCACCTCGCCGACCAGCGCCGCGACAACGGCGCCACCGACCCGTACGGGATCAAGCTGTGGTGCCTGGGCAACGAGATGGACGGCCCGTGGCAGGTGGGCCAGCGAAGCGCGACCGAGTACGGGCGTCTCGCGGCGCAGACCGCGAAGGCCATGCGCCGCTTCGACCCCGATCTCGAACTCGTCGCCTGCGGCTCCTCACACCTCGGTATGCCGACCTTCGGCAGCTGGGAGCGTGACGTGCTGACCGAGGCGTACGACGACGTCGACCTGATCTCGCTGCACGCCTACTACCAGCCGGTCGACGACGACCTGGCCAGCTTCCTCGCCTCGGCCGAGGAGATGGACAGGTACATCGACGCCGTCACCGCCATCGCCGACTCGGTGGGCGCGATCCGCCGGTCGACCAAGAAGATCATGATCGCGTTCGACGAGTGGAACGTGTGGTACCAGTCCGCCGCCCCGTCCACGCCCCCGAGCGGCGAGGACTGGCCGGTCGCGCCGCCGCTGCTGGAGGATCACTACAGCGTGGCCGACGCGGTCGTCGTCGGTGGCCTGCTGATCAGCCTGCTCCGGCACAGTGACCGGGTGACAGCGGCCTGCCAGGCCCAACTTGTCAACGTCATCGCACCGATCATGACCGAGCCGGGCGGCTCGGCCTGGCGGCAGACCATCTTCCACCCCTTCGCCCGCACCGCCCGGCACGCCCAGGGCGCCGTGCTGGACGTGCTGCGCGACGGCAGCACGACGACCACCGGCCGCTACGGCGAGGTCGACGCGGTCGACGCGGTCTCCACCTGGGACGACAGCACCGGGGAGATGACCGTCTTCCTGGTCAACCGCGCCCTCGACACACCGGCCGAGGTGACCATCGACGTCGCCGGCGCCCAGGTCACCGACATCATCGAGTGCGTCACCGTCGGCGGCACCGACCTGCACGCCAAGAACACCGCCGACGGTCCGGACCACGCCGCACCGCGCCCCAACGGCACGGCACGCGGCGCCGACGCCAGCGTCGGGCTGACCCTGCCGCAGGCGTCCTGGACCATGCTGCGGCTGCGCGCCACCGACACCACCGCGTGATCGGCTGAGGAAGCACCCCGGCCGCGCACATCCTGGCTTCACCAGGGGTGCGCGGCCGGGGCTTCCCCACCACAGGGAGTACGGGGTCGAGCCGGGGACTACCGGGCGTCGACCGGATCGCTGTGCGAGTCGTTGAAGAGCTTGTCGCCCTGGTAGCGGGCGACCACCGGCGCGTCCAGCTCACCGTGGACGGTCGTCGTCAACCGGGCGACGCCGTGGCGCACCGGGGCCGACCCGAGGCGCGTGTCACCAGCGAAGAAGTCGACCCGGCCGGCCGGTGCCGACGCGCTGGTGCTGACCGCGTCGACGGTCGCGGTCGCGGTGACCTTCGTCTGGCGCGACCCGCCCGCCGACGACGTGGTGACGTCGAGATCGGTGGTGGTGGCCCGGAAGGCCAGGGTACGCAGGTAGTGGTCCAACAGCGGACGCCAGACGTGCCAGGTGTGCACGCCCGGCACGTTGTACTCGTCCAACTCGACGCCGGCCGCCCGCAGCGCGGCGGCGTTGCGTTGGGAGTTCTCGGCGATGTTGCCCAGCCGGTCCTGGAGCCCGGTGCCGATCATGATGCCACCGGTCACCGCCTTCATGCTGTCGACCTGCGCCGGGGTGGCCGCCGGGCCGCCCGCACTCCACGCCGCGTGGTAGCCGAACAGGTCGGTGTGGTTGTACATGATGGTGTACGCCCGGCTGCCACCGGCGGAGAAGCCGGCGAAGGCGCGGTCCTGCGCCCGGGTCGACACGTGGTAGTTCTGCTCGACGTACGGGAAGATGTTGTCGCGCAGCTCGTTGACGTAGCCCTCGTTGCCACCGGGGAGGCCGTTGAAGTCGGTGGAGACGATCACCATCGGCTGCGCCGCCCGGTCCTTGACCGCGTTCTCCAGGATCAGGTGGGCCACGCCCTGCATCGTCCAAGCGGTCGAGTGGTCACCGCTGCCGTGGCTCAGGTAGAGCGTCGGGTACGGCGTCGCCCGGTTCGGGTCGTAGCCGTGCGGCAGGTAGACCACGATGTCGTGCACTCCGGCCGGGTTGGTCGACAGTGGCGAGGCGTACCGCCGGGACTCCAGCCGGCCGACCTTGGCCGCCGGCGCCTGGTAACCGGTGTCGTACGTGGGGAACTTCCGGCTGGCCGGGACGTAGATCGTGCTGCGTACCGCGCCGGGCGCTCCCGGGTACTGCGGCTGGATCTGCCAGCGGTTGGCGGGGTCGTCGTGCAGGGCACAGCCGGTGGCGAGCTCGTTGGCGCAGTCGTGGGTGAACGCGTAGCGGAAAGTGCCCGCCGGCAGTGGGGTGGTGAAGGTCCACACCCCGTCGGGCCCCTTCCGCATGGCCTGGGTGTGCCACGGGGTGGCCGCGACGTCGCCCGGCTGCCACTCGGTGGGCGGGCGCGCGTCGCCGCAGTCCTGGCAGCCGATGTTCTCCGGTCGGGAGTAGAACCAGTCGCCGTAGATGTGGACCTGCTGGACATCTGCGGGCGCCTGGTACCGGAAGGTGACTGTGTAGCCGGTGGGGGCCTGGTCGGTGCGGGTGACTGTCGGGCCCAGCGACGCGGGCGGCGCCGGCGGTGCGGCCGAGGCCGCCGGGGCGGCGACCGTGCCGGCCGTGATGGTGATGGCGGCGAGCAGCGCGAGCATCAGCCGGCGCGTCGGTGCCGGCATCAGGGGACGGGGTGCAACGGGCATGTCCTGCTCCCTCTTCGGCGTCTGGTCAGACCGCGACCGAGCGGCCGACCGACCATTCGATGGTGAGGCGAAGGGATACCAGTAACGAGCGATGCAGCGATGCGAGCGCTAACATCGTTCCCTGTCGAAAACAAAACCATGAATTGTATTGATGGTCAAGAAGGGTCCGTGAACCCGGATCAGATAAATTGCGCCACAAACAATTTGGGCACACTTCTACGGCGCCAGAACGACCGGCGCGCGAATTCCCTGTCTGGTCAATTTCGGCAAGGAATTCGCGCGCCAGCCACAGGTGGCGCGAATACGCACCCGCAACGACCGGCGGGGTCGGTTACCCGGCCGCCGGCACCAACCTCCCGTCGATTCGCCGGGAAATGGCGGTGTACTCGTCGCGCAACTCCTCGGGCAGGACCCAGGCCGGGGCGTCCTGCCACGCCAGCGGGCGCAGGAACCGTCGGATCGACGTGGCGCCGACCGACGTGTGCACGGCGTTCGTCGACGGCCAGGGCCCACCGTGGTGCTGGGCCCACGACACCCGGACACCGGTGGGGTAGCCGTCGAAGACGACGCGACCGGCGCGGGCGGCGAACACGTCGACGAGGCGGCGTACCACGTCGGGGTCGTCGCCCGGTCCACTGTGCAGCGAGCCGGTCAGCGACGGCGGGACGGCGTTCAGCGCGGCGTCGAGGTCGGCGTCGTCGTCGTAGCGGACCACGACCAGGAGCGGTCCGAAGCACTCGTCGGCGATCTCGGCGGTCAGGCCGGAGAGGCCGACCTCCAGCAGGGTCGGCGCCACGGTGAAGCCCGCGCCGCGGTCGACCTGCGGCCGCGCCGCCACCCGCGCGCCGGCCCGCTCGAACTCCGTGGCCCGACTCTCGTACGCGTCCCGGATGCGCTCGTTGAGCAGGACCGCGCCGCCCGACGAGTCGACCCTCGACCGCAGCGCGTCGACCAGACGGTCACCACCCTGATCCGACGGGACGAACGCCAGGCCGGGCTTGGTGCACAGCTGACCGCCCGAGTTCGTGAAGGACCCGAACAGCCCTTCCGCGATCTGGTCCGCCCGGGCGCCGGCCGCGTCGGGCAGCACCACGATCGGGTTCACGCTGCTCAGTTCGGCGTACAGCGGGATGGGGTCGGGCCGTTCGTCGATGGCCGCCTGGATGGCGCGGGCGGCGCCGACCGAGCCGGTCAGGGCGGCCGCCCGGATCGCCGGGTGGCGCACCAGCGAGCGGCCCGCCTGCTCGCCGTAGACGATCGAGATGACGCCCTCGGGCCCGCCGAGGTCGCGGACGGCCGACTCGATCGCGGCGGCGGAGGCCTGCGAGGTCAGCGGGTGCGACGGGTGGGCCTTCAGGATCGTCGGGCACCCGGCGGCGAGCGCGGCGGCCGTGTCACCTCCGGCGACCGAGAAGGCGAACGGGAAGTTGCTGGCCCCGAAGACGGCGACCGGCCCGAGCGGCACGAGCATCCGCCGCAGGTCCGGGCCTCGCCCGAGCGGTGTGTCGGCGGCGTGGTCGATGGCCGCCTCGACGTACGCTCCGTCACGCAGCACATCGCCGAACATCCGGAACTGGACCGCCGCCCGGGTGAGTTCCCCGTCGAGTCGCGCGTGGCTCAGCCCGGTTTCCGCCTCCGCGGCGGCGACCAGGTCCGCCCGCCGGGACTCCAGCGACGCGGCGATCGCGTCCAGCAACTCCGCGCGGCCGACCCGCCCGCGGGCGGCCAACCACTGCGCCGCCCCGGACGCCTGACCGGCGATCACCTCCAGCCGAGACTCGTCGGTCTCGCTGAGATCCGTCGCGCGACGCTGACCGTCGCGCGGATCGACAGTGCTGACCACGTTCACAGCAGTCCTCTCCTCACCAGATTGCCCATCAGATCGCGGACTCCGAAGTGCCAGGGCTCGCACTCCTCCGCGTGCCGCACCCGGTTGACCAGGGTGCCGAGCGCCGGGCAGCTGATCCGTACCACGTCGTCGACCTTGTGGGTGAAGCCCTCGCCGGGGCGGTCCCGGTCCTGGATGGGCGCGAACATGGTGCCGAGCATCAGGGCGGCGCCGTCGGGATAGTGGTGGTGTGGCCCGATCAGCTGCCGGACCAACTCCTGCGGATCACGCGACATCCGGGTCATCTCCGAGACCGCCTCCAGGTGGAAGCCGTCCACACCGCGAACCTCCAGTCGCACCTCGAGTTCGCGGACCCGATCCATGCCGAACCGGTCGTCGAAGAGCCGGATCAGGGGGCCGAGGGCGCAGGAGGCGTTGTTGTCCTTCGCCAGCGGGAGCAGGAGCGCCGAGCGGCCCTCGATGTCGCGCAGGTTCACGTCGTTGCCGAGGGTGGCGCCGACGACCCGGCCGCTGGACTGGACGATGAGCGTGACCTCGGGCTCCGGGTTGTTCCATGTCGAGGCGGCGAGCACGCCGACCGGGACGGCGGTGCCGACGGCGGAGAGTATCTGTCCCTTGGTGAAGATCTCGGCGTCCGGACCGATCCCCACCTCCAGGTACTGGCTCCACATGCCCTCGGCCACCAGCAGGCTCTTGAGCCGGTCCGCCTCCGGTGAGCCCGCCGCCAGGTTGTGCAGGTCGACGCCGACGTCGTCGAGCATGCGCTGACGGATGTCCGCCGCCAGCGCGAGGTCTCCCCGCGCCCGTTCCTCGATCACCCGTTCGATCATGGAGATGGGGAAGGTCACGCCGGCGGCCTTGAGCGCCTGGAGGTCGACCGGGGCGAGCAACCAGGGGTGGTCGCGGTCCCGGGTCGCGGCCGCCGTGTTGGCCAGTATCTCCCCGAAGTCACCCACCCTCGGCCCGTCGGTCCCGGCGACCGCCGCGGCCGGGTCGGGCAGCTCGCAGATGTCGCGCACGGTCGGGAACCGGTGGCTGAGGTCGATGACCTCGCCGTCGCGGACGGTCACCGGCGAGGGACCGTCGCCGGTCGGATCCCAGATCCGGCCGATGAGGACGCTGTCGGGGTCGTCCGGCAACGCCTCGGCGGCGGTGCCGACCCAGTCCGCACCCGCGGCCTGCCCTCGCGGCCGTGGCACCGTCATGAGTCGCTCTCCAGGTTGAAGAAGGACCGCTCGTCGCGGGGACGGATGTCGTAGACGGCGTCCTGGAACATCCGTAGCGGATGGGGTGTGAACGGGTGCTGCTCGATCGCGGCGAGATCCACCTCGATGCCCAGGCCGACCCCGGTCGGGATGAGGATGTCGCCGTCCTCGGTCAGCACCAGCCGCTCGTTGGTGATCTCCGGGCGCCACGGCACGTCGGTCGCCATGATCTCCAGGTACCGGAAGTTGGGCAGCGTCGCCCCGAGTTGCAGCGTCGCGGCGGTGCTGAGGGGACCGCTCGGGTTGTGCGGCGCGAACCCCACGTAGCTGGTCGCGGCGAGCGTGGAGATGAAGGCCAGCTCGGCGATCCCACCGGCGTGCGTCACGTCGGGCTGGACGAAGTCGACGGCCTGGCGGGCCAGCGCCGGGGCGAAGTCCTGCCGGCCGTACCACCGCTCCCCCGCCGCGATCGGCACCGGCGACGCGCGACGGATGTCGACGAGCGCGTCGAGATTGTCGGGTGGGCACGGCTCCTCGAACCACACCGGGTCGAACTGGGCGATCTCGTTGGCGACCTTGATGGCGTGGCGGACGTCGAAGCGGCCGTGCCCCTCGACGAAGAGTTCGACATCGCGGCCCACCGCCTGACGGACGGCGTCGATCTGGGCCAGCACCCGGTCCAACTGTGCGGTGGTGATGGTGAGGTCGTAGTTCTCGAACGGGTCCCACTTGAGTCCCCGGAATCCGGACTCCACCGTCCGGCGCGCGGCGGCCGCATAGTCCTCCGGTGTGACGGCGCCGGAGAACCAACCGTTCGCGTACGCGCGGACCCGGTCCCGGGTCGCACCGCCGAGCAGCCGGGAGACCGGGACGCCCAGCTCACGCGCCGAGATGTCCCACAGGGCCATCTCCAGCGAGCTCAACGCGGTCATGATGACCGGGCCGCCGCGCCAGTACCAGTCCCGCGCGGTCTCGTAGAGGATCTTCGAGATGCTGGTGGGATCCAGGCCCACCACCGCCTCGGACAGCTCGGCGATCGCACCCTGGACGGCGCGTTCCTTGCCCTCCAGGGTGGCCTCACCGAGCCCGGTGATCCCCTCGTCGGTGTGCACGCGCACGATGACGAGGTTCGTGCGGTAGAAGTCGACGACCAGCGTGTCGACAGAGATGATCTTCATCGTTCGGCTCAACCCTTCACCGCACCGGCGGTCATGCCGGACACCACGTACTTCTGGACCAACAGGTAGAAGGCGACGGCGGGCAGTGTGAACAGGAAGGCGACGGCCATCACCGTCTGGATCGGTGTTCCCAGCTCGCCGATGAAGTTCGCGATGCCGACGGAGGCGGGTTGCAGGTCGGGGTTGAAGATGAAGGTCACCGCGAACACGTACTCGTTCCAGGCGTGGAAGAAGGCGATGACCGCGGTGGCCGCGATCGACGGGGCGATGAGCGGCACGTTGATGCGGGTGAGGGTGGTGAACGGCCGGGCGCCGTCGGCGCGGGCGGCTTCCTCCAACTCCTTCGGGATGCCGTCGATGGCGCCCTTGAGGATC
The DNA here is from genome assembly GCF_029809455.1 of Micromonospora sp. DH14. Lineage (NCBI taxonomy): Bacteria > Bacillati > Actinomycetota > Actinomycetes > Micromonosporales > Micromonosporaceae > Micromonospora > Micromonospora sp. DH14. Next base: position 20,732 of record NZ_JARVKT010000004.1, read on the forward strand.
AGGGCGACGATCGGCAGCACGAAGGCAGAGTTCACCAGGACGAGGCCGGTCAGCGAGTCGAGCAGTTCGAAGCGGCGGAACAGCGCGAACAGCGGGACGACCATGAGCGCCTCGGGAAGCATCTGCGTGAACAGCAGCACGACGGTCAGCACGGCCTTGCCCCAGAACGAGAACCGGGACAGCGCGTAGCCGAGCGGGATGCCCAGGCCGACGGAGACGACCATGGTGCCGACGGCGATGATCAGGCTGTTGAGCAGCCAACCGGCGGCCTTGCCCTCGGCCAGCGCGTCCACGAAGACCCCGAACTGGCCGAGGTCCGGCGTGAGCCGGGGCTGGTCGGCGAAGAGGTCGCTGTTGCTGGACAACGCCGTGACGAACATCCAGTACAGCGGGAACACCGCGACACCCAGCACGACGAGCACGGCGACGATCCGTGCGGTGACACCGAAACGGAAGCGCCTCATCGGACGTCCCCCTTCTCCACGGCACGGGCGACCAGGCGGCTGCCGATGATGACGATGAGCGAGATGACGACGCCGACCATGCCGATGGCCGCCGCCGATCCCAGTTCCTTGGAGTCGAACGCCTGCGAGTAGAGGTCGATGACGAGCGTCTCGGTGGCACCGACCGGCCCGCCCTTGGTCATCAGCCAGATCAGCTCGAACCGCCGCAACGACCAAATCGTCATCAGCAGGGCCAGCAGGCCGACTGTCGGCTTGATGACCTGCCAGGTGACCGCGCGGAAGGTGGCCCACCGTCCCGCGCCGTCGACGGTCGCGGCCTCGTTGAGGTCCTGCGGAACGGACTGCAGCGCGGAGAGCAGCACCACGGAGGTGAACGGGAACAGCTGCCAGATCGTCGTGGCGAGCACCGCCGGGAGCGCGTAGCGCGGGCTGTCCAGGATGGCGCCGCCGGGCACCCCGAGCCCCACGGCGTCGAGGAAGCGGTTCACGATGCCGTACTGCGCGTTGAGCATCCAGGTGGCGATGAGCGCGACGGCGATACCGGGGGCGGCCCAGGGCACCGTCACCAGCGCCCGCGCCACGCCACGGCCCCGGAACCTCTTGTTGAGCAGCAGCGCGACGACCAGCCCGGCGCCGATCGCGACGACGACGCAGGTGATCACGTAGACGACGGTGATCAGCAGGGTGCGGTGGAACTCGGGGTCACCGAAGATCCGGTTGTAGTTGTCGAGCCCGACCCACTCGCTGCGGGTGGGATTGAGCAGCCTCGTCCTGGTGAAGCTGAGGTACACCTCCTGGAGCAGGGGTACCGCCTGGAAGACGAGGATGAACAGCGCGGCGGGGGCCAGGAACAGGTACGGCGTCCACTTGCTACCCAGGGGGCTGGGCCGACGCCGGGCCCGGCCTGGGGATGTTGTCTTCGGTGCTCCGGTCTGCTCGACCACAGTCATCGGGTTCGATCCTTCTGGGGAAGGACGCTGCCGGCGCACGGATCGTCGCGCCGGCAGCGTCGCCGTGTCGAGCGGTCAGCGGACCAGTTCGGTCGCCTGCTGCTGGGCGCGGTCCAGTGCCGACTTCAGGTCGGTCTTGCCCTGCAGGGCAGCGACGACGTTCTGCACGACCACCTTGCGGATGTCCGGCGTCTTGGCCTCGAACCCCAACACGATCTGCGGCAGGCTGGTCTCGGTGAGCCCGTCGAAGACGGTGAGGAACGGGGTCTCCTTGAGCGTCTCCGCACTGCGCTGCGTGGTGGTGGCGACGCTGCTCGCGCCGAGGATCTCCTGCAGCTTGACCTGGTTCTGCGGCTCCAGCGCCCACTTGATGAAGGTGCCCGCCTCCTCCTGGTGCTCGCTCGCCTCGTTGATCACGACCGGGGCGAGGATCGCGCCCTGCTTGCGGACCGGGAACGGGATGGGGGCGACGCTGAAGTTCAGCTTGGCGTTCTGGCCGCGGGTGGCGGTCACGTAGCCGCCGTTGTTGAGCTCCATCCCGACCTTGCCCTCGGCGAACATCCGCCGGAACGTCGCCGCGTCAGCTCCGCGCGGGATCACGTTCGCGTCGTAGAGGTCCTTGAACGCCTGCAGGCCCTTGAGGTTCTCGGGCGAGTTGATGGTCAGGTTCTTCCCGTCGGACCAGGCGCCGCCGAAGCCGTAGACGTAGTTGAAGATGTCCTGCCAGACACCGGCCTCCTCGGCCTCGGTCTGGCGGAACGCCAGACCGAAGACGTCGCCCTTGGTCAGCGACTTCGCCGTCGAGGTGAACTGCTCGAAGGTGGTCGGCGGCGTCGGGATGAGGTCCGCGTTGTAGAACATCGCGTAGTTCGACGCTTCGAAGATGACGCCGTGCCGGACACCGTCGTGGACCATGAACTGGTCCGGCTGCTTGAGCAGGTCGTACTTGCTGGCGTCGATCACCTTGTCCAGTGGCGCGACGAGGCCGGCGTCCGAGGCCGCCTCGAACTCGGGCATGTCGAAGCGGACCAGGTCGGGGCCCTTGCCGCTGCCCATCTGGGTGAGCACGGTCTGGCCGAAGGTCGGGTACGGCACCGCGGCGGCGGAGACCTGGACCTTGGTCTGGCTCTGGTTGAACTCTTCGAGCCACTTCGTCAACAGGGGCCCACGGCCGGGGTCGCCGAAGGTCGAGGCGGCGAAGGTCAGTTTGGTGACGCCGTCACCGGAGTCGCCGTCCGAGCCGCAACCGGTCAAGAGAGCGGCAACCAAGCCCAGGGCACATGTCGCCCTGACGATGCCGAAGCGAGAGCGCTGATTACCCATCGTTACTCCACTGTTACGAGTTGGCGTCAAGGGGGTGAAATTGCAACGATCGTAGCGCCATGTGCAACGGTGTCAAGTGGCGATTGCGCATCGCGTCATCTATATTGCATAATATGCAATGGCAGCGACGGCGCTATCCGTCGCGCGAGGGGAGAAACAGCCTTGGCGCAATCGATTCGTCGCGCGATCGACCTCATCCGGCGATCCGCGGAGCACCCGCTGTCCCTTACCGAGGCTGCGGACGTGCTCGGCGTCCACAAGTCCACAGCCCTGCGCATCCTGCAAACACTGGAGTCCGCGCGCTTCGTCCGTCGGACCGGCGCGGGCACCTACGTGCTCGGCAGCGGCCTGATCGAGTTGTCCGAGCTCGCGCTCGGCTCGATGGACCTCCGCCAGCCCGCGGCAGCGCACCTTCGTGCGCTGCAACGCGAGACCGGCCACACCGTACACCTGGCACAGCTGACCGGCGACGAGATCATCTATATCGACAAGGTGGACAGCCCGGCGTTCGACGCCGTCAAGCTGCCGTCACGGGTGGGACGCGCGGTGTCGATCTACGCCAGCGCCGTCGGCAAGACGATCCTGGCGTACCTGCCCCGGCAGGAACGCGACCGCCTGCTCTCCCACGTCGTCTTCGAGAAGTTCACCGACACCACCTTCACCGACCACGACGCCCTGGAAGCCGAACTCGCCCGCATCCAGCAGTGCGGCTGGGCCGTGGACAACGGCGAGCACGACGCCTACGTGATGTGCGTGGCCGCACCGATCAGGGATTCACGGGGGCAGGTCATCGCCGCCGCCTCGATCACGGCGATCGAGGTCATCGCGAGCCTCGATCAGCTGAAGAGCAACCTTCCGCTGCTACTGGAGACCGCCAACAAGATCTCGTACGAGCTCGGCTACGCGCCGCCAGCGGCGGTGAGCCCAGACGGCGCCGGCCACGACGCGACCTGAGCACGCCCGGCCCGGACGATCACCGCGTCGTCGGCGCCGACCCGCCAATGATCCGGTGGTGCTCATCGGTCTCCATGTCGATGAAAGCCTGGATCATGCTTCGGTAGATCCGTTCGATCAGATCCGGGTCGGCGCCGGCCTCGCCCGCCAGCGCGCGGACCCGGGCCACCACCTGCACCACGCGCTCCGGTGCGCGGACCGCCTGACCGTCGCTCTTGAGCGGGGCGGCCTGCCGGACCAGCGCCTCGCGCCGGGCGAGCAGGCCGACCAGGTCACCGTCGAGTTCGTCGATCCGAGCGCGGATCTCGGTCAGCGTCACCGCGGTCTCTGCCACGCCGGAAATCCTCGCACGACAGCGACACGATCAGGCGACCCGTTCACCGGCCGATACGCCACTCTTCCGGCTCCTCCTGGGCGGCGTGAGCGAGGGCGCTGCCGGTGCTGGCGCCGGCACGAAGGCCCTGATCGATGAAGTTGATCAGCCAGGTGAAGCTCTCGTCGACCGACGTGTCGATCTGGAAACCGCCGGCCGCCTCCAGGGTCGCGAACCCGTGCAGGACGCTGCGTAGCGTCCGCATGGCGTGGATCTCCTGGCCCGGGTCCAGCCCGTACCCGCTGAGCATGGCCGCCCAGGAGGCGAGCACCCGCTCGCTGGCCGGGATGAACGGGTCGTCGGGGCCGGTCGGGCGGACCGCGTTGGTCGCCGCGTACCGGCCGGGGTGTTCCCGCACGTACGTGCGCATCGCCTGCGCCCCTGCGGCGAGCGCGTCGCTGCCGGACCGACCCTGGATGGCGTCGCGGATGACGTCGCCGGCCTCGGTCATGGCCAGGATCGCGATCCGGTGTGCCAGGTCGGCCTGGCTGCTGACGTGCTTGTAGAGCGAGGGGGTCTTGATCCCGAGCCGTTCGGCGAGCAGGCCCATGCTGAGGTTGTCGAAGCCGACCTCGTCGACAAGCGCGGCGGCGGCTTCGGTGACCGACGCCGGGGTGAGCCGGGCCTTAGGCATTGGTCAGCGTCCGGGCGAGGAAGGGCAGGGCCAGCGCGACGACCTCGTCGGGCGTCTGCGTGTGCGGGTAGTGTCCCGCGCCCTCGATGACGGCCAGCTCGCCGAGCCCCTGCGGCAGGTCGGCGATGATGCGTTCGCCCTCGGCCCGCGGGTCGGCCCAGTCGGGGTCGACGCTGCCCTGGATCACCAGGACCGGGCAGGTGACGTTGGGCAGCTGCCGACCGGCGTCGCCAGCGCTGGTCTTGGCCATGGCCTGGAGGACCTTCATCCGGCCGGGCTCACTCATCTTGACCTCGATGCGCGCCAGCTCGCTGTCCCAGTCGGCAGGCTTGGTCGGGATCGCCAGGTTGAGGTAGTTGCGCCAGCTCGCCACGCTGCCCCGCAGGAGCACCTGCGCCAGGTGCAGGTAGCCGGACCGGAAGCGCTTGACCCGCACCAGCCCGGCGAGGTCGACGGACTGCGCGCGGGTGAACGGCGCCAGCTCGATGACGCCGGAGATCACGTCGGGTGCGGTGGCCGCCGCGATGGTCGCGGCACCGCCGCTGATCGACTGGCCGATGATCACCGCCGGGCCGCCGAGGTGGCGTACCACGGCGACGAGATCGCCGGCGATGTCGGTGCGGCTGTAGCCGTCCCAGCCGAGGCTGGAGTCACCGCAGCCGCGGATGTCGACGGTGGCGACCCGGTATCCGGCGGCGGCCAGGGCCGGAGCGACGAACCGGTACGAGTGCCGGCTGTCGCCCATGCCGTGCGCCAGAACGACCAGTGGCCCCTGGCCGGTGAGGTCGTAGGCGATGGTGTTGCCGGCAATGTCCAGGTATTCGGTCATGACGCCTCCACAACGAGCTAATGCGATTAGCTTTAGGCTAACCGCATTAGCCGCAGGAGGCAAACGACTGGCCCGGTTACCCGCCGCCACCCATCCCGAGCTGGGGATAGAGGGCATCGGGGGCGACGACCGCCCCGGCCGGCCGGACGACGCTGACCGTCGAGCCGAAGTCGCTGTAGCGCAGGGACGCGCTCGGCAGACCACTGGCCTCCGGCATCAGGAAGCTGACCAGCCGACCCTCGGTGTCCAGCATCGCCCGGAACGCGTGCCGCCGTGCGCTGTCCGGAAAGACACCACCGGGATCGAGCCGGAAGCTGATCCCGTTACCGACGCCGATCCGGGTCGCGTCGATCGCCCCGGTGATCTGACGGCCGTCGGCACGTGCGGCGACGATCGCGTCGATGAGGCGGCCCGAGCCGCCGGAGTCGTTCCTGCCCGGCGCGAAGCTCAGGGCGAAGCCCGCCGGCACCTGGGCCGGGTCGAGGATGAACCACTGGTCGCCCACACCCCGCAGGAGCTGACCGGCCTTCAGGTAGACGTCGTCGTCGATCATCCGGATCTCGATCGTCCCGCCCGGCGCCGTGATCGTGGCGTTCAAACGCTTGTTGACGTTGTCGGTGTGCGAGAGCGAGGTGATCTGGCTGGCGATGTCGACATCGCTGCGATAGCTCGTCTGATTGACGAACGCCGTGCCCGCCCGCAGCAGACCGACCGCCTCGGCGGTGGTGGCGCCGTCGGCGCTGGCGGTCGGCTCCGAGGCGGTTCGAGGTTCCGGGTCGCGCTCCGCCCGCGTGCCGACCGAGCAACCCAACAGAAGCAGGCCCACAGAGATGCCGGCCAGCGTGGCTCGACGTGTCATGGCCATCACGGTAGGCGCGGCCCGCAAGGTGTGGTGACCCGTATAGTGCCGCGATGGAAACGGACCCGGTGCGGCAGGCTTACACGTCCGTCGCAGAGCTGTACATCGAGCTGTTCGGCACCAAGGAGCAGGTACACCCCGACGACCTCGCCCTCATCGAGCGACACCTGGGGGGTCGACAGGGCCCGGTGCTCGATCTGGGCTGCGGGCCCGGCCACCTCACCGGTTACCTTCGGGCACTCGGTGTCGACGCGGCGGGGATCGACCTGGTCCCCGAGTTCATCGCGCACGCGCGGGCCGCCCACCCGGACGTCGAGTTCCGGCTCGGGTCGCTGGCCCGCCTCGACGTCGCCGACGGGTCCGTCGACGGCATCCTGGCCTGGTACTCGTTGATCCATCTTCCGCCGCAGGAGCTCGACGGCGTACTCACCGAGTTTCGCCGGGTGCTGGTCCCGGCCGGGCGGTTGGTGCTGGGCACCTTCTCCGCCGACGAGGTCGGCGCCTTCGACCACAAGGTCGTGACCGCCTACCGGTGGCCGCTCGACGCGCTCTCCGAGCGACTCACCCAGGCCGGCTTCCGGGAGGTCGAACGCCTACCCCGAGCCGGAGACGACCAGCACCGGCCGCACGCCGCCATGGCCGCGGTGGTGGTGTGAGGCCGCCGAGGGCCGGCCCCCCTCCCGGGAGGCCGGCCCTCGCGCAACTGCGCACCCGCGTCGAACCGGGCGGCCGGCTCGACGGCAGCAAGCACCCTCAGGCGTTGAGCTTCCCGGCGATCTTGACGACTCGCGAGGCCATGTGGTCCAGGGCGGCGAACTGGGCGTCGCCCAGCGGGGCGTCGTTGTTACCGCCGGTGACGTGCGAGACGCCGTACGGGTTGCCGTCGGCGAACTTCAGCGGGTCGGTGTAACCCGGGGGCACGATCAGACCGCCGAAGTGGTGGATGGTGTTGTAGAGCGCCAGCAGGGTCGACTCCTGGCCGCCGTGCGCGGTCATGGACGCGGTGAAACCGGCGTACACCTTGTCGGCGAGCAGCCCCTGCGCCCACTGCGGGCCGAGGGTGTCGATGAACTGCTTGAGCTGGCTGGCGACGTTGCCGTACCGGGTGGGGGTGCCGAACAGCACCGCGTCCGCCCAGACGACGTCGTCGGCGGTCGCCTTCGGCTCGTTCTTCGTGGAGTCGAAGTGCTGGCTCCAGGCGGCGTTGGAGGCGATGGCCTCTTCCGGCGCGAGTTCCGGTACCTGACGCAGTCGCACCTCGGCACCGGCCTTCTCGCCAGCCTCGGCGAGGCGCTTGGCCATGGCGTGCAGGGTCCCGGTGGACGAGTAGTAGATGACGGAGAGCTTGGTCATCGGAGGCATCCCTTCCCAAAGTAGTTGCTGTCGATAAATTTGCGGCCGCAACAATCTCGACTGTAGCAGCCACCTCGCGGCACCCCAACGTCCTGCCCGTGCCCGCCGCCGTGACGGAGCACACCACCCGACGGGTGCCGCGTTCCCACGTCACGACCCGTCCGGAGAGCTGGCCGGCTGCTGCCCCGGCCAGAACGGCCACTCCTCGAACGACCGGCACCGGCCGTCGTCGGCGAACCGGATGACCCACAGGTCGCGGTACTCCTGCTCGACCGGGTCCCCGTAGCGGACCTCCTGGCGCGACACGGCGGTGTCGCCCTCGACCGCGACGATCTCCGTGGTCATCCGGAACACCTCGTCGGGACCCTTGCGCTGCTTCTCCCACATCCGGGCGATGGCCGGCAGTCCGACGACCGGCGTCCAGTACGGGCCCTGCTGGTAGCTCGCGTCCTCGGTGAAGAGCCCGGCCAGGCCGTCCGTGCCCGGCGTACGCCAGAGTCGCTCGTAGGCGGCGAGCCAGTCCTCGACGTGCGTACGGTCCATGGAATTCACCTTGCCACCCCGGCGGCGGCCAGCCGGGCGAACCCGCAGGCTGCGGGGGTGCGGGCATGGTCGGGTGAGCGGGGCACAGGCCGGCATCGGCGCCGCAAACCTTGACACCGAACGGCATACCCCGCCAGACTTTCCGATGCTAATTCGATTTAGCGTCTGTTGAAGCCCTCGACTGCCAGTGCCCGGACCAGACCGCGACGTGCGACCACAGAGGAGTCTTCGCGCATGAGGGAAACGACCGGAAGACGCAGGCTCCGGCTTGCGATCTCGATTCTCGCGTTCACGGCACTCGGAGCGGGGGCCGTCGTCCCCACGCCAGCTGCCGCCGCCGGCAGGCCCACCCCCGCGCCGGGCGCGACCGTCAAGGCGGACCGCACCTCACCCACCGGCTACACCGTCACGTTCGTCTACCGCAATCCGCACGCCACCCAGGTCCGCCTCGCCGGCGACCTGACCCTGCTCGACGTCAACACCGGCACCACGCGCTACCAGCCGGAACAGTGGCAACCGGGGCGCTACCACTCCGGCGGCACCGAGTTCCTCCGCGACATGACCAGAGACCCGAAGGGGAACTGGTCGGTCTCGGTCCCGCTGCACGCCGGAGGCCTCAGCTACTGGTACCGGGTCTGGGATCCGACCCAGGGCTGGGAGAACAAGCGCATCTGGGATCCCGCCTCGACGAACCCGCGGCCCCCGGGCGAGTCCTCGTTCCGGGTCAGGAACAACGACGTTCTCGACGCCGTGTCCGTGCCGTACGCCGAGAAGCAGAACGACCCGGTGCTCAAGGAACGCGCGGGCTACGAGTTGCCGGTGGACGACCGCGCGAAGCGGGGCACGGTCACCTACATCCCGTACACCACGATCCTGGGCGACAGCGGCCACTACCTCGGCGTGTACCTGCCGGCCGGCTACGACGCCAACCGCGCGCAGCCGTACAAGGTCGCGTACCTCGCGCACGGCATCTTCGGCGACGAGACCGACTTCATGGTCCCCGCGAACGTCCCGAACATTCTGGACAACATGATCGCCAAGGGCGAGATCGAGCCCACGGTGGTCGTCACCATGGGCAACCACTTCACGGGCACCAGCCTCGGCTTCGCCTCCTACAACCAGACCAACGCGGCCAACAACCTGGTCCAGACGATCCTGCCCCTCATCGAGGGCAGCTACCACGTCTCGACCGAACGCTCCGGGCGCGCCTACGCGGGGTTCTCGTACGGCGGGATGACGGGCGGCGTCGTGATCAGGAACTACCCGACCACCTTCGCGTTCTACGGACACTTCTCCGGCAACCCGTCGCTCACCACCGGGGACTACGACACCATCGCCGACGCGGTGGGAGACGACGACCTCTCCGTCTTCCTCGGCAACGGCGTCTTCGAGGGCAACCTCAACGCCCAGAACGCCATCGCTGACAACTTCCGGGCCCGGGGGTACGCCGCCGCGACGGCCCAGGTTCCCGGCGCGCACGACGGGATGACGGCGGGCCAACTGTTCACGATCTTCGCCCGGGACCACCTGTGGTCCGGGGTGGACTCGGTGTCGGTGACGCCCGCGTCGGTGAACCTGACGACAGGGTGGAACTGGGCCAGGCAGTTCCACGCCCGGGTGACGACCAACGAGGGCGTGAGCCCGGCGGTGACGTGGTCGGTGCGGGGGGCGACCTCCCCGGACACCACCATCTCCGCGGCGGGCCTGCTCTCGGTCGCCGCCGGGGAGACCGCGTCGTCGCTCACCGTGGCGGCGACGTCGGTGATCGATCCGACCAAGTCCGGTTCGGCCCAGGTCACAGTGGTGCCGCCGGGCACGGCACGAGTCGTGGTGAAGGCCAAGGCGGCGCCTGCCTCGGTCGTTCGCGGTGACACGTTCACACTGCGCGTCGACGTACGGGCACAGTCGCCGCGCCCGAAGGCTCCGACGGTGACCGGCGAGGTCGCGGTCAGCTTCGGCGGCGCGACCCACGTGGTGGCGCTGCGCGGTGGTGCGGCCGTCGTCGACCTGCCGACCGACGGACTGTCCGCAGGGGTGTACCCGGTGCACGTCGCCTACTCCGGTGACCCGGTGCACGCCCCCACCGCGGCCGTCCATCAGCAGCTGCGGGTCCGCTAGACAAGCAGGCGGGGTGGGCCGGCGACCTTCCAGCGTCGGCCCACCGTCAGCGCTGACCGTCCGGACCGTCAGCTGACCCCCCGAACCGCCTCGATGATCGACTCGGCGACCTCGCTCGGGTCGGCCACCGCCATCGCGTGCGACCCGCCGACGACCTCGCGCTGCCCCCGAGGGTTGGCCCGCTCAGCCATGAAGCGGTGCGCCTCGACCGGGATGTTCTTGTCCAGGTCCCCGAACACGAACCAGCTCGGCAGCGACCGCCAGGCGGGGTCGCCGGTGAGCTGGTCCCCCAGGGCCTGCTCGGTGATCGGCCGCTGGGTCCGGGCCATCAGCGCGGCCATGTCGCCCGAGGCGTCCGCGCAGAACTGCGCGTGGTACCGGTCCTGGGCGATCGCCACCTCGTTGCCACCTGTCGACACCGGGTACTGCACCAGCGTGTCGGCCAGGGTGCTGCCGGGGAACTTGCCCGACAGCGACAGTGCCGACTCCCCGGTGTCCGGGGCGAAGGCGTTGACGTAGACGAGGGCCCGCACCGAGGTGTCGCCGGCTGCGGCCTGCGTGATCACCATGCCGCCGTACGAGTGGCCGACGAGGATGACCGGTCCACCGATCCCGCGTACGACGTCCCGCACGTACGCGGCGTCGCCCGCGACGCCGCGCAGCGGGTTCGCGACGGCCACCGAGTCGTACGCGGCGCCCATTCGCTCGAGCACTCCGTTCCAGCTCGCCGACTCGGCGAACGCGCCGTGCACGAGCACGATGGTGGGCTGTGGATCAGGCATGACTGGTGCCCCCTCACTCCGTGAAGCTGTTCACCGCCGGTCGCACTGGTACGCCTGGATACCCGTCACGCGAATGTGAAACGTCCGGTCCCGGTGGCTCGCACCGGTCCTGCCGAACGCGTCGGTTCTGGCCGGCCAGCCAACGCCGTAAGCTGCATCAACCCCGATGGGCAGGAGGCTACGGTGGCGGCGACGACGAGCACTGCGACGGTGGCCGAGGTGACGGCCGAGCTGGCCGAGCTGGCGGACCCGAGGGCACTCGAGGTGAACGCCAGACACGGTGACGATCATGGTGTGAACCTCGGCGCGCTTCGGGCGCTCGCGAAGCGGCTGAAGACGCAGCACGATCTCGCGCGCCAGCTCTGGGCGACGGGTGAGTCCGCGGCGAGACTGCTGGCGATCCTGATCTGTCGTCCCCGGGCGTTCGCGCGTGACGAGTTGGACGTCATGGTGCGCGAGGCGCGTACCCCGAAGGTGCACGACTGGCTGGTGAACTACGTGGTGAAGAAGAGCCGGCACGCCGACGAGCTGCGGCTGGCCTGGTTCGCCGACGCGGATCCCGTGGTCGCGAGTGCCGGCTGGGCGCTGACCACCGAACGCGTGACGAAGAGTCCCGAGAGTCTCGACCTCCCGGGACTGCTCGATGTGATCGCGGCCGAGATGGCGGACGCGCCGGATCGCCTCCAGTGGGCGATGAACCACTGCCTGGCGCAGATCGGGATCGAGCACGTCGAGCACCGCGCCCGGGCGATCGACATCGGCGAACGCCTCGGGGTGCTCAGGGACTATCCGACCTCCCCCGGTTGCACGTCTCCGTTCGCGCCGATCTGGATCACCGAGATGGTCCGCCGCGCGGGATAGACAGCGCCCTCCCGGACGGACCCTGGGGAACGGGGTCGACGCCGTCCGCCACCCGCCCCTATAGTGAGTTCCATTATGGGACTTACTACGTTCTGGCGGTGGTGGGTCGCCGGCACGACCAGCCACCTCGGCTCGGCGGTCGGCGCGCTGGCCCTACCGCTGACCGCGTTGACAGTGCTCCACGCGTCGGCCTTCGAGATGGGTCTGATCACGGCGGCGGGCTATCTGGCGTACCTGCTGATCAGCCTGCCGGCGGGCGTGATCGTGCAGCGCCTGCCGCTGCGCGGCATGCAGGTCACCCTGGACCTGGTCCGGGCCCTCGCCATCGCGTCGGTCCCGCTGGCCTGGTGGTTCGACATGCTGACGGTGGCCCAGCTGATCGCTGTCGCCCTGGTGGTGAGCTTCGCCAACGTGCTGTTCGACGTGGCGAACCAGACGTTCCTGCCGGAGATCGTGCCGGCCGCGCAGTTGCAGGCCCGCAACAGCCTCACCTCCGGCACCCATGCCGCCACCACACTGGGCGGGCCGTCCCTGGGCGGCTTCGCGGTGCAGCTGCTGGGCGCGGTGCCGACGCTGTTCGTGGACGCCGTCAGCTATCTGGTCTCCGCGGTGTTGCTGCGCACCCTGCCGGCTCGCCGGGTGCAGCGACCGGCCGAGCTGACCCCGATGGTCACAATGATCCGGGAGGGCTGGCACTTCGTGCTCCGACACCCGATCATCAGGCCGGCCATGTGGGACGCCACCGCGACGAATTTCGTCAACGGCGCGATGCTGGCCCTCTTCCCGTTCTACCTGGTGCGCGAGCTGCACGCATCGCCGGTCATGGTCGGGCTGCTGATCGCCACCGACGGTCTCGGCACGCTCATCGGCGCCGCGCTGACGACCCGCTTCACCAACCGGTTCGGCACCGCCCGTGGCCTGATCATCGCGGCCTTCGTCGGCGTGGCCGGCGCGCTCATCATCCCGCTGGGCACCGGCACCGCCGCATTCCTGGCCTTCGCCGCCGGGAACCTCATCTTCGCCGGCTCCACAGTGGTGCTCAGCGTGACCACCCGCACGTACCGGATGCTCGCCAGCCCACCGGAGCTGCTGTCCCGGGTGATCGCCACTGTCAAGTTCGTCTCCTGGGGCGCCATCCCGATCGGCGGCCTGCTCGCCGGCCTCCTGGCCGGGCCGCTCGGTGCCCGCACCACGTTGCTGATCTTCGGGGCGCTCACCGTGCTGTCCCCGATCATCTACCTGTCGACGCCGATCCGCCGCCTGCGCGACCTGCCACTCGACCCCACGCCGGCCCCCACCGAGGCCCGGGTGTGAAGCCCACCCCCGCTCCGTCCACAGTGCTCACCTGAGCATCGACAGAAGGTGTGGTCAACGCTTCGCCCCGCCGAAGGCCGGCCTCGTGGCGGGTCAGGCCGCGACGGCCGCCCGGACGTCGTCGTCGGCGTCACGCAGCCGGGCCGCGGCCTCCTCGGCGGTGCAGTTCGCCAGCAGCAGCACGATGGCCGTCTTGGCGTGCCCGTGCGCCGCCGCGAGCGCCCGCGCGGCGGTGTCCAGGTCGGTGTCGGCGGCCTCGGCGACGATCCGACGGGCCCGGTCGACGAGCTTCTCGTTGGTGGCGTTCATGTCCACCATCAGATTGCCGTAAACCTTGCCCAGCCGGGCCATCGCGGCGGTCGAGAGCATGTTGCAGACCAGCTTCTCGGCGGTGCCGGCCTTGAGCCGGGTGGAGCCGGTGAGCACCTCGGGCCCGGTGGGCACCTCGATGGCGACGTCGGCGTGCCGGCTGGTCACCGCGCCGGTGTTGCAGGCCACCGAGACGGTCGCCGCGCCGCGCGCGCGGGCGTGGTCCAACCCGCCGACCACGTACGGGGTACGGCCGCTGGCGGCGAGCCCGACCACCGTGTCGCGGGCGGTCAGGCCGACCGCGTCGAGGTCGGCGACGGCGCGGGTCGGGTCGTCCTCGGCGCCCTCGACGGCGACACCGAAGGCGCGTGCCCCGCCGGCGAGCAGCCCGACGACCCGGTCGGGCGTGGTGCCGAAGGTGGGTGGGATCTCGACGGCGTCGAGCATGCCGATCCGGCCACTGGTGCCCGCGCCGAGGTAGATCAGCCGTCCGCCCTGGCGGAGCGACGCCACGATGACGTCGACGGCAGCGGCGATGTCCGGCACGGCCCGGCGGACGGCCTCGGCGACCGTCTGGTCCTCGTCGTTCATCGCGAGAAGCAACTCGGTGGGAGACATCCGGTCGAGGTCGCTGGTCTTGTCGTTGCGGGTCTCGGTGCCGAGGGTGCTGAGGTCCACGGGGTGCTCGTTCCTCTCGCTGGTGTGCAGTCGCCGGCCGGTGGGGCGCGGATCTCCGGTCGCCCGGCGGCCCGGGACGGCTCGTCGTCGAGCGCGTCCTCGCGACCCGCCGCCACGGCCAGGCCGTGGCGCAGCTGCGAACAGTCCCCGTATCAGCAGGCTGAAACCACAGCGTAACCAGCCCGGACGGGCGGTGGCAAAAAGTTTCGCGTTACCCTGGTCCAACGTCACTTCTTGACAACTGCTGGTTGGGAGCGAGCCGTGCGTCAACTCGACCTCGTCGTGATCGTGCTGTACCTCGTGGTGATCGCCTTCGTCGGACTACGCCTGTCCGGCAGACAGAAGTCCGCCAAGGACTACTTCGTCGGCGAGGGCCGACTGCCCTGGTGGACCGTCTCGTTCTCCGTGGTCGCCACCGAGACCAGCGTCCTGACCGTGATCAGTGTTCCCGGCGGCGCCTACAGCGGTCAGGGCTTCGGCAACGTCGAGCTGGCCCTGGGCTACGTCATCGGTCGGGTCGTCGTGGCCGCGGTGCTCATCCCGCTGTACAAGCGGGGTGGGTTCGTCAGCGCCTACCAGTACCTCGGTGAGCGGTTTGGCCTGAAACTCCAGGGCCTGGCGTCGGTGACGTTCGTCTTCACCCGCCTGCTCGCCGAGGGCGTACGGCTGTTCGCCTCGGCCATCCCCATCAAGCTGCTCCTCGACGAGTTCGGGCTGAACGTCAGCTACCAGGCCATCATCATCGTGCTCACGCTCATCACGGTGGTCTACACCTACCTCGGTGGCATCAAAGCGGTCATCTGGACCGACGCCATCCAGATGGGGCTGTACCTGGGTGGGGCGATCCTGGCCATCGCGGTGCTCAGCCACGCCGTCGGCTTCGACGGCTACTCGCAGGCATTCGACGCCGGCAAGTTCCAGCTCTTCGACACCAACTTCGACCTCGCGCACGTGCTCACCAGCCCGTTCGCCCTGCCGACCGCGATCATCGGTGGCGCGATCTTCGCGATGGCCAGCCACGGGTCGGACCAGCTGATCGTCCAGCGCATCCTGTCCACCCGGACGCTGCGCGAGGGGCAGCAGGCGATGATCTCCTCGGGCATCTTCGTGGTGATTCAGTTCGCGGCGTTCTCCCTGGTCGGGGCACTGCTGTGGTCGTACAACAAGGGTCAGACCTTCAAGGAGCTCGGCCTGGCGAGCAGCGACAACCTGTACCCGAGCTTCATCCTGCACGCCCTGCCGGTGGGCATCTCGGGCCTGCTGGTGGCCGGCATCCTCGGCGCCGCGATGGGTTCGCTGTCGTCGGCGCTGAACTCGATGTCGAACTCCACCGTCGCCGACTTCATCCACAGCTTCTTCCGCACGGTCCCCTCGGACGACGTGATGCTCCGGCTCGCCCGGGTGATGACCCTGGTCTGGGCGGTGCTGATGGCGATCTTCGCCTGCGCGTTCAGCTCCAGCACCGGAAACGTCTACCTGACCGGTCTGACCATCGCCGGCTACACCTACGGGGCACTGCTCGGGGCCTTCCTGCTCGGCCGCCTGGTCAAGCGGGCCAACCAGGTCGACGCGGTGATCGCCTTCCTGGTCACCGTGGCGGTGATGACCTACATCGTCCGCTACGTCAAGATCGATGTGACGACGGCCGGGACCACCACCGCCACCGCCATCGCCGCGCAGTGGCTGGTCCCGATCGGCGTCCTGATCACCCTGGTCGTCGGCGCGGTGTCGAGCCGGTTCCACCCGGCCCCGGAGACGCCGTACGACCATGGACGCACCGACGAGGTCGACGAGACGGCAGCGCCCGCCGGCCGGGCATGAAGGAGGACGTGATGCGCGTGATCGGCCTGATGTCCGGAACCTCCTACGACGGCATCGAAGCCGCCGCCGCCGACCTCGACCTCAGCGGTGACACGCTGCGGATGCGAACGCTGGGCCGGCTCAGTCACCCGTACCCCGAGCAGCTGCGCACCCGGATCGCCGCCGCCCTGCCGCCCGCCCCGACCACCACCGAGGCGATCTGCGTGTTGGACACCGGCATCGGCCAGGCGTTCGCCGAGGCCGGCGTGCGGGCCCTCGCGGAACTCTGCGACGGCCACGCCGACCTGCTCGTCTCGCACGGGCAGACCATGCACCACTGGGTCGAGGACGGCACGGTGCGTGGCACCCTCCAGCTGGGTCAGCCGGCCTGGATCGCGGAGGCCACCGGTGTTGCGGTGGTGGCCGACCTGCGCAGCCGCGACGTCGCCGCCGGCGGCCAGGGCGCCCCCCTGGTCGCCCTCTTCGACGCGCTGCTGCTGGGCGGCCTGCCCGGCGTCCCGGCCGCCCTGAACCTGGGCGGCATCGCCAACATCACCGTCGTCGCGCCGGACGCCGACCCGCTCGCCTTCGACACCGGGCCGGCCAACGCGCTCCTCGACGCCGCCGTCCGCCACTTCAGCGGGGGCACCGAGCACTACGACCGGAACGGACGCGGAGCGGCCGCCGGGCAGGTGAACGCGGCCCTGCTGCGGCGGCTGCTCGACGAGCCGTACTACCGGCTGCCCAGCCCGAAGAGCACCGGCAAGGAGCTGTTCCACACGCCCTACCTGCTGGCCGCCCTCGCCGACGCGCCCACGCCGGACCCGCAGGACGTGCTGGCCACGCTCACCCGACTGACGGCGGTCACGGTGGCCGACGCCTGCCGCGATCACGGCGTCACCCGGCTCGTCGTCTCCGGCGGCGGGGCGCGCAATCCGACGCTGATGCGCATGATCGCCGACGAGCTGCCCGGCGTCGAGCTGTCCTCCAGCGACGACCTGGGTGTCGCGTCGGACGCGAAGGAGGCGTTGGCCTTCGCGCTGCTGGGCTACCTGACCGTGCACGGACTGCCGGGCACCCTGCGCTCGGGCACCGGCGCGCGGCACCCGTCCGTACTCGGCAGCATCACCCCCGGCCGGCAGCCGCTACGGCTGCCCGCGCCGGTCAGCACCGCTCCCAACCGGCTGCAGATCGTCGCCGACTGACCGCCCCTCCCCGGGAGGATCGCCCATGAGCACCGCCGTACCCGCGCCAACCTCGGCCGGCGTCCGCGCCCGTGCGGTCGCCGAACTGCTGCGCGCGCGCCTCGATGATCCCAACCGGGCCAGCGCCGAGCTGCCCCGGAGGCTGGCGGCGGCACACGACGCCTCGCCGTACCTGTTCGAACCGCAGGCCGTGGTCCGCGCCGCCTCGGCGGCCGAGGTCGGGGCGCTGATGGCCGGCGCCCGGGAGGCCGGCGTGCCGTTGACCCTGCGCGGCGGTGGCACCAGCCTCGCCGGGCAGGCTGGCGGCGCGGGCGTGCTGGTCGACGTCCGCACCGACTGGCGGCACGCCGAGGTCCTCGACGACGGCCGGCGCATCCGGCTGCAACCCGGGCTGACGATCCGGCAGGCCAACGCCCGGCTGGCCCGCTACCGGCGTCGGCTCGGCCCGGACCCGGCCAGCGAGGCCGCCTGCACCGTCGGTGGCATGGTGGCCAACAACTCCAGCGGAATGACCTGCGGCACCACCGACAACGCGTACCGGACGATGGAATCGCTGCGCTTCGTGCTCCCGTCCGGCACCGTCGTCGACTCCGGCGCCCGCGACGCCGACGACCGGCTGCGGGCCGACGAGCCCGAGCTGCACGCCGGGCTGCTGCGGCTGCGCGACCGGGTGCGCTCGACGCCGGGGTCACGCGCCACCATCGAGCGGCTGTTCGCCATGAAGAACACCATGGGGTACGGGTTGAACTCGCTGCTCGACCACGGCAGCCCGGTCGAGATGCTCGCCCACCTGATGATCGGCAGCGAGGGCACGCTCGGCTTCGTGGCCGAGGCCGTCTTCCGGACCGTCGAGATCCACGACCACGCCGCCACCGGTCTGCTGATCCTGCCCCGTCTCACCGACGCCACCGACGCGCTGCCGGCCCTGCTCGCCGCCGGCGCCCGTACCGCCGAACTGCTCGACGCGGCCGCGCTGCGGGTCAGCCAGCGCGACCCGGGTGCGAGCCCGGCCCTGCGCGGGCTGACCGTCGCCGGCCACGCCGCGCTGCTGGTGGAGTTCACCGAGGAGAGCGCGGAGCGGCTGGCCGCGACGTTGGCCGACGCCCGGCCCGTGCTCGACCAACTGCCGGCCGTCACCGGCACCGCGCTGACCCGCGACCCGCGCGAACGGGCCAACCTCTGGCACCTGCGCAAGGGCCTCTACACCGCCGTCGCCGGCGCGCGCCCGCCCGGCACCACCGCCCTGCTGGAGGACGTCGCGGTGCCGATGCCTCGGCTGACCGGCACCTGCGACGGCTTGATCGACCTGTTCGACCGACACGGCTACCCGGACGCGGTGATCTTCGGACACGCCCGCGACGGCAACCTGCACTTCATGCTGACCCAGTCCTTCGACACCCCGGCCGAGATCGACCGCTACGCCCGGTTCACCGACGACATGGTCGACCTCGTGCTGGCCGAAGGGGGAACGCTGAAGGCCGAGCACGGCACCGGCCGGGCCATGGCGCCCTTCGTCCGCCGGCAGTACGGCGACGAACTGTACGACGTGATGCGCGAACTCAAGCGGTTGTGCGACCCGAGCGGCCTGCTCAACCCTGGTGTGCTGCTCAACGACGACCCGACAGTGCACCTGCGGCAGCTCAAGGCCGTCCCGACGGTCGACCCCGAGCTGGACGCCTGCGTCGAGTGTGGCTACTGCGAGCCGGTCTGCCCCACCGCCGACGTCACGACCACCCCCCGGCAGCGCATCGTCCTGCAACGACAGATCGCCCTCGCCACCGCCGCCGGCGACGAGGAGCGCCGCCGGGAGCTGACCGCCGACTACGCGTACGCCGCGGTGGACAGCTGCGCCGCGGACAGCCTCTGCGTCACCGCCTGCCCGGTCGGCATCGACACCGGGGCGGCCATGAAGCGGCTGCGCGCCGAGCGGCACACGCCCCGCGCCCAGCGCACCGCCCGCACCGCCGCACGACACTGGCAGGCCGCCGTGACCGGCGTCCGGGTCGGACTGACCGCCGCGCACGCCGTACCGGCGCCGCTGACCCGCGCCGCCACCGGGGTGATCCGTGGGCTCGGCGGGACCGAACTCATGCCGCTGTGGAGCGACGACATGCCGCGCGCCGGTGCGCCCCGCCCCGCGCCCCGCAGCGCTCCGGACGCCCGGGCGGTGTTCTTCGCGGCCTGCGTCGGCAGCCTCTTCGCTCCCGAGGAGGGCCGGTCCGGCGGAACGGCTGCGGCGTTCCTGCGCCTCTGCGAACTGGCCGGGGTGCCGCTGGTCGTACCGGCCGCAACGGCGGGCCTGTGCTGCGGAACCCCGTGGCAGTCCAAGGGCTACCCCGCCGGGCACCGGGAGATGGCCGAACGGACCCTGGCCGCGCTCTGGGCGGCCAGCGACGAGGGTCGGCTGCCCGTCGTCTGCGACGCGTCGTCCTGCACGCACGGGCTGATGCAGCTGACCGCCGCGCTGGCCGAGGAGGACCGGGCCCGCTACGCCGGCCTGCGCGTCGTCGACAGCGTGAGCTTCACCGCCGAGCACCTCCTGCCGGCGCTGCCGCAGCCCCGGCGACTGCGCTCGCTGGCCCTGCACCCCACCTGCTCCACGGTGCACCTGGGCGGCATCGACGACCTGCGCACCGTGGCCCGAGCGGTCGCCGACACCGTCACCGTGCCGGACAGTTGGGGGTGCTGCGCCTTCGCCGGTGACCGGGGGCTGCTGCACCCCGAGGTCACTGCCGGTGCCACGGCGGCGCAGGCCACCGAGATCAACCAGCGCGACCACGACGCGTACGCCTCCAGCAACCGCACCTGCGAGCTGGGCATGAGCCGGGCCACCGGGCAGCCGTACCGGCACGTGCTGGACATTCTCGTCGAGGCCGTCGAGCCGCCGGCCTAACCGGCACGCGCGCGCCGCCCGCCGCGATCTGCGGCGGGCGGCGCGGTTGGTACGTGATTTCAGGACAGGGCGATGTCGCTGTAGTAGTAGCGCAGGATCGCCTGGTAGGTCTTGCCCTGGTTGGCGAGGTCACGCGAGCCGTACTGCGACAGCCAGTCCCCGTCCACCCAGCCACCGCACGCGGTCGTCGTCGCGCAGTAGTGCGCCCGCAGGATGTTGCCGTTGCGGGTCATCCGGGCCGACCACGTCCGGTCCACCGCGGCGGACGTCGACGACACTGCCGACGACGGCCGGTAGACCTGGTCGCCGGTGTCGTCCCGGACGTCGTAGCACTGCCCGCCGGACGTCTTCCGGGTCGAGTGCAACGCCCAGTACCAGCCGTAGCTCTTCACGGCCATCGCACCGGCGTCCAGCGAGGCGGCCGGCCAGCTCGTGATCCACTCGTTCGGGAGGACGTTCTTGACGTACGTCTTGAAATCGACCCGATCGACGCGCCCGAGGCTGACCCGGTACACGAGGATCGTGCTCGGCAGCTTGGTGTTGGTGCCGTCGGTGCTGCACCCCGTCGGCCCGCTCACCAACTCGTGCGAGGCGTTGTTGTTCTTCAGCGTGGCGTTGAGGTTGCCCTTCGCCCCGGACGCGAAGTCCTGGTAGGAACCGGCGAAGTTGCTGTTGAAGTAGACCCGCACCGTCTTGCCGGTCCGGTTCCACACCGACGCCGCGTTGTTCTTCACGCACAGGCCCTTGCCGCTGCCCGCGCCCTTGAAGTCGTAGCAGGTCGGTTGGGTCGTACCGTAATCATCGAGCGAGTCGGTGAAGTCGGAGACCGAGCCGGCCTGGTTGCTGTTGTAGTAGTAGCAGAACTCGCCGCTGTCGCAGGTTCCGTCCCGTCCCGCCGCCGCTGCCGGCGAGGCGACACTCAGGATGGAGGTGGACATGGCGAGGACGGCGCCGACGACGGCGAGGCCCTTGCGAATATTCACGGTGTCCTACCTCTCGTTGTAGCCCTGGGAGTTCCAGAACGCGGTCGGGTCGGCGTTGTCCAGGGTGGGGTCGTTGACGCTGACGGCCGCGTGGGTCTGCCGGCCGGCCCGGACCTCGACGTGGGTGTGCGCGCCTGAGCTGGAGGACACCCCGTGCCACGACTCGTCGGCGATGATCTGGCCCTTGCTGATGGCGTCGCCCACGCTCAGCCCGGACCTCGGCGCGGTGTGCAGGTAGATCACCGACTTGTTGAGCGAGGAGTTGTAGACCGAGATCGTGGACAGGCCGCCGCTGCCGGTGGCGCCCCGCGCGATGTAGATGACAGTTCCGGCGACCAGGGCACGCACGTCCGAGCCGTTGCTGCGGGCGATGTCGATGCCCTCGTGCCGGCCGGGCGTGGTGGTGTAACCGTCGAAGCCGCAGGTGACCGAGCCGCCGCTGGCCTGGTACAGGGCGTACGACAGGTTCGTGCGCGTCGACGGCGAGAACTGGTGCGAGGCGTTGTTGTTCTTCAGCGTGGCGTTGAGGTTGCCCTTCGCGCCGGCCGCGAAGTCCTGGTAGGAACCGGCGTAGCCGCTGTTGTAGTAGACGCGCACGGTCTTGGTGCTGCGGTTCCAGACCGAGGCGGCCTCGTTCTTGATGCACAGGCCCTTGCCAGCGCCAGCGCCCTTGAAGTCGTAGCACGAGGGCTGCTCGGTGCCGTAGTCGTCGAGCGAGCCGGTGAAGTCCGAGACCGATCCCGCGTTGTCGCTGTTGTAGTAGTAGCAGAACTCGCCGCTCTCGCAGACCCCGTCGCGGGCCGCCGCCGAGGCGGGCGATGCGACGCTGAGGATCGATGTGGTCGCGGCCAGCGCGACGCCGACGGCGGCAAGGCTCTTCCGGATGTTCATGGTGTCCTTTCGGATGTGGTGAGGGGTGCGGGTCACTGCCCGCGCTGGTACTGCTCCCAGGTCCTGATCGGGACCTGGGGGCCGTCGTCCGGTCCCTGGTTGGCCAGGCCGTTCAGGCCCAGGTAGTAGTCGCCTACCTGGTGCTGCGCCTGACTGGACAGGTCCGTGTCGTTGATGGCGGTGGCGTGGATGTGCCACGGCCAGTCGCCCTGATTCGGGTTGCGGACCCAGGCGGCGAAGCCGACCTGGCGCAGGGCCCGGGCGACGGCGGTGCGCCTGGCCGCGGTCATGCCGGTGACCGCGATGTCCACCACACCCCCGCCGTCGTGCGTACCGGCCGAGGTGGGGTCGCCGCCGGGGTTGTACGAGCCCTGGTCGAGCACCAGGGGGTAGCCGAGCAGCCGCTGCGCCTCGGCCAGCATCGCCTGGGTACGGGCGTTGACGACGTACCCGTCACGCGGGACCTTCGCGCCCGGGCCGATCGTGTTGGCGACGGTGTAGCGGTTCTGCCCGAGCTTCGTCAGCGACGTCGTGCCGGGCAGCCCGTTCGCGGCCAGCCCGGTGTAACCGAGCGAGCGTTGGTACGCGGCGTACGCCGAGATGGTCACGGTGCCGAAGTAGCCGTCGACCCACTGCGCGTTCAGCAGGCCCTGCGCCTGCAACGCCTGCTCGACGGCGAGTACGGAGCTCTTCGCCCCCGGGGTCAGGGTGTTGTCGGGGCGACGGGGGTCGATCTGGGCGGCCAGGACGGTGGCTTCCATGTCCACGACTGGCCGCACGGCCGTGGTGACGGTTCGCTGCGCGGTGGTGCCGGATGTGGCGGCCCACGCGTGGGCCGGGACCCCGACGGCCACGCAGAGCGCGGCGAGCCCGACGGATAACCACTGACGACGCACTGTCGATTCTCCTCGCGGTTGGTGAGTCGTTCGGAACGGACATCACCTTGCAAGAATCGACAGGCTGTTCGGTACCCCCGCCGTCCTGTCAGATCCGTCAGATGGTCATCGACCTCGACGGATGTGGTGTTGTCAGCTTCGGCGGCACCGGGGCTGACACCGGCTGATCGTGCGCTGACACCGGCGATCGGGGCCGCGCTCAGGCGATGACGGTGACCATGAAGTACACCGGCCGGCGGGTGGGGAAGAACTCCTGCCCGTTCTCGTCGACCATCTTCCAACTGACCCAGCACTTACCGGGGCGGCTCGGCGCGGTGACCTGAACACTGATCATCACCTGCTCGTCGGGGGGCGTGTCACCGATCGCCACCCGGTCCGGCACCTGGCAACCGTCGGCGTCGGCGGTCGGGTTGGTCCGGGCGAGGAAACGGTTGTGCCAGGCGACCTTCCCCACGTTCTTGAGGGCCCACACCTTGACGAACTGGGAGTTCACCCGCACCCGGGTGCCGTCGGGGATGGTCACGTCGGAGATGAACTTGCTGGAGTCGCCGGGGATCAGCGAGTCCGAGAACGCTGATTCGGAGGGCGACGCCGGCGGTGCGGGCGACGCGGCCACGGCGCCGGGGTCGTCCCGGGACTTGTCGCGGACGATGACACCCACGACGGCAACCATCGCCACCACCAGCACGACCGAGGCGGCGGCGAGCCACGGCAGCCGGTGCCGCCGCGCGCCCACCATCTCCTCGTCGGTCTGCGGGTAGCCCGTGACGACCAGCGCGCCCCGATCCCCGGGCGGCGTCACGGGGACGCCGGAGACGACGGGCCGGTGGGTCTGCGGGGCGTCGATCCTGCTGTCGGGCTGCCTCTCAGCAGTGGCGGGCGGGGTGTCGACGGCGGCCGGGGAAGCGGTGCCCACCGGTGTCACCTCGGCGTCAGCGATGCCGGGGACCGTCCCGGGGAGCTGTGCGTCCTCCCATCGACGCCGCCACTGGACCTCGTCCGCCTCGCAGGCTCGCACGAACTCCCGGACGGTCTCCCAGGAGGGGAACCTGGTTCCGGAGGCTGCCTCGTGCAGCGTGGTGTGCGAGATCCGGCCCGAGCGCCCCGCCATCTTCCGGAACGACGGGTCACCCGCCTCGGCCCGCAGGGCCCGTAGCTGTTCGGCGAACCGCTCGGCGGCCCGTCTGTCCTGAGTCGACTCCGCGGCGGCACGTTGGTCCTTCATCACTCCCCCATGTCAGACGACGTTGTCAGGCGTTGTCAGAGCGTGTCAGAGGGTACCGAACGGGCGGTGGCCGCCATCAATGTGGTGCATCGACGACACCGGGGGGCGACGCCCCGGTGCATTGAAGGAGGTCACCCGATGAAAAGCCATATCCGACGTGGCGTACGCATCCTCGCGGCCGCCGGTCTGGCTCTGCCCGCGACGCTGGCGTTCGCCGGCCCCGCGCACGCCGAAACCAACCCGCGCTGTGCGGGCTCGGTGCAGATCGGTGCGACGGCGTACGTCACCGTCGGCGGTCAGACCGCGGCATCGGTCAAGCAGTACAAGGGCTGCGGTAAGAACTACGCCTACACGTACGTGTGGCAGCAGTACCGGGCCAGCCACGGCGCGTACCAGGTGTGCACCTCCATCGTGACCGGAAGCACGCTGCGCGACCTGCAGTGTTCCAGCGGCCCGGAGGTCTGGTCGCTGGGCGCGAACACGCTGTCGGTGTGCACCCGCGCCCTCGGCGGCATCTCGGACGTGGCGCAGAAGGAGACCGAGGTGCGCTGCTGACCTGACGAGTTCGACGTACCCGGTGGGGTGCTGGCCGGGCCAGCGCCCCACCGGGTCACGATGTCCGGGTCAGGGGCAGGGGGTCCGCGCGCAGACGTCGATGACCCTGCCGGTGAGCAGGAAGACCGCCTTCTGTTTCTGGGCCCCGACCTGGGCGCGGGGGAACTCGTGCGGATCGTCGCCGAACTCCGGCCCGGCCGGGGCGAGGTTGGTCGGCGGTGGCGCCTGGGCCGCGCCGCTGTTCCAGATCACCATCGCCGAACCGGTGTACGGGTAGCGGCGGATCGGCGCGATACCCCAGTACGGGTGCACGTCCAGTGACCAGCCGTCGGCGAGCGCGGGGGTGTGCAGCCGAGCGCCGATGGTGCGCGCCTGCACCTCCGCGGCGGCGGGTGACACCTGCTGGTCGCCGAAGGCCACGTGCATCAGCACCTGGTGGGCGGGGGTGCGCGGTAGGGGCTGGTCGGTCAGGTGCTGGGCGTACCCGTTGGCCTCGGACCGGTCCCACAGCATCTGCAGCAGCGCGAGAATCAACTGCTGGTCGACCTTGTCCGGGTAGTAGCCGTCCAGCACGCTCTGGAACGGCGCGAAGTCCACACTGCGTTGCAGCAGCGTGGAGTAGTTCATCGCCGGCACGCCGAGCACCGACCGGGTCCAGTCCTGGGCGATGGCGGTGAGCGCGCCGCCGTTGATGCCGCCCTGGCTGTTGCCGTCGTAGTGCAGGCCGCCCCGGCGATCGATCAGCGGCCGGGCGGTGGCGTCCCGGAACGCCGGGTGGGAGGCGAAACCGCCCGGGTGGATCATCGCGCGGCCCAGGAAGAGGAAGTTCAGGAAGCTCTGCTGCAACCGGTCGGCCACCGCGGGGAAGGCGCTGAGGTCGGTGAAGGCGCCGGCCACATAGGGGACGTCGGCGGCGGCCATGCCGATCCAACTGGTCGCGCAGAAGGTGAAGTTGTGGGTGTTCGACATCGTCCTGACGTTGCCGGCGTTGATCTCGGTCGGCCGGCCGAGCAGCCCGTGGCCGTACAGCGAGAGGTGTGCAGGCTTCGCTGCCGAGGCGCTGCGTGGGATGTTGCAGACGAAGTCCGCCGCCAGTGTCGTGCCCGACGGCGTGGGCAGTGCGTTCGGCGTGGGCGGCGTCCCGGCGCCGCCGGCCGGGCCGTAGTGCAACCGGGAGCCGGGCCCGCCGTCGCCGGTCAGATAGGACGGTACGCCGATGGTGCCGGTGACCTGCCGGGCGATCAGCGGGTCCTGCTCCGGCCGGTAGTCGGTCACCTGGGTGACGGTGACCGACGGCGCGGCCCGGCCGAGATCGGCGAACGCGTCGTCGCGGACCGCCAGCATCCGCCCGGTCAGCCCGTGCCGGCTGGCCACCGTGAAGTCCCAGGCCAGGTAGAGGCTGTGCCGGTTGACGCCGGTCCGGGTCAGATCGGTGAGGATCCTGCGCATCTGCGGCGCCCGGGGGTCGCGGTGTGTGACGCCGGCACCCGTCACGTACGCCGTGAACGCCTTCGGTGCTCGGATCGGGGCCCCGTTTCCGTCGCGTAGGCCACGCAGCCCGACCACGTAGCGGGTGCCCTCGGTCAGCGCCACCGCCGGCCTGATGATCAGCAGCTGCCGGTCGGGCTGGCCGGCGGCGTGCGCGTCCAGCTCGGCCCAGTACGGCGTACGTTTGCCGGTCCGGGCGTTGAGCAGCACGATCGGGGCGTCCGGTGCCAGCGAACGGCCGATGTCGGTGACCGGGGCGATCCCGCTCGCGGTGGCGTCGAGACCGGGTACGCGCACCAGGATCGGCGAGCCCGGGCTGAATCCGTCCTGCCGGTTCCACTCCGTCGGGTCGATGGGGGTTCCCTGCACGTTGGCGGGCATCGCGGCGGCGGCGAACCGTACCCGCTTGCCGGTGGGGCTGCTCCGGTCCGGCACGGTGAAGTAGTCGTTCGGGAACGGCAGCAGGCAGGCGGTCGGGTCGATCGGGTCGCAGGACGGGTGCCCGGCCGGTGCGGGTGGCGTCGGCGGTGCCGCGGGGGCCGCCGTGCCGAGCAGGACCGCGCCTGCGGTCACCAGCACGGACACGGCGAGACGGAGCCCTCTGAGGGTGGTCACAGGCATCTCCTTCGACGCTGGACGGCGGATCGATGCAGGGGCTGACGGTGGTGGTGTTCTTCCTACGCTTGTGAAAGAAACTCAGCAAGGGTCGATGAGTCCGCCCGCACACGATCGCGGGCGGCGCCGCATCAGCAGGCCGCCAGCGATGCCCGCGACGATCGGGAAGGCGGCGACCAGCAGCAGTTGGGCGCTCGCCGAGAGGGGGGCGGCGAGGCCCAGCAGCCCGGCCCCGATCGCCGAGGCCGCCACCTTCAACCCGGCGCCGATGGTGAAGACCTGAGTGCGGATCGTCTCGTCGGCCAACTGATTCCGGGCCAGGAACAGCGCAGCGCCGAGCGGTCCAGTGCAGAGACCCGACAGCGCGAACAGCGCTGCGGCCAGTGGTAGGGAGTGCACGGCGGCGGCCAACGCGAGCGGTACGCCGACCGCGGCCATCGCCCAGACTGTCACCCGGGGTGCGTGGGGGGCGGGCAGCGGCCGCCATGCCCAGAGCAGCGATCCCACCAATGCGCCACCGGCGGTCACGCTGAGGAGCAGCCCGGCTCGGGTCGGTTCCTGTGCCGCGGCAGCAAGGGTGGTGGCCACGACAGCCAGACCGCCGAGGCCCAGTTGACCGAAGCTGGTGGCGAGGGTGATCGTTCGCAGGTCCGGGATCCGGGCGATCGCGCGGGCACCCTCGAACAGGCCGGCGGCTCGTGGCCGCTCCGTCGTGGTGGAGGCGACCAGGCGCAGGGATGTGACGCCGAGGGCGCCGAGCGCGGCGGCCACCGTGAGCGCGAGAACGCTGGCGCCGGGATCGGCCGCCGCCAGCAGCCCCACCGTGGCCGGCCCGAGCATGCCGGCGACGCTGTAGGACAACGAGTCCAGCGCGAAGGCGCGAGCCTCCTGTCCGGGTCCGGCCAGTGCCGCCAGTCGGCTGGTCAGTCCGCCGGTCAGCGCGGGTCCGCAGCACCCCGCGATCGCGAGGACGAGGCAGGTCTGCCACAACGGCGCACGGCCGAGCATGGCGACCGGGGCGGCGAGGGCGGCGGCGAAGACGGCGATCGCGCCGGCGAGCACGACCGCCGGCCGTCGCGCGCGGTCGACCAGCGCACCGACCAGGGGCGCAGCCACGACGTGTGGGAGGAGCAGGGTGGCGACCAACGTTCCGCCGACGGCCGCGCTGCCGGTTCGGTCCAGGGCGAGGATCACCAGCGCGACACGTGCGCCTTCGTCGGCGGTACGCGCCAGCAGCGCCGCGGTCAGGTACCGGGCCAGTCGAGCGTTGTCCCGACGGCTACCGGAACCCACCTTCGTCACCTGTTCAACCGGTGATGCCATCGCATCACTCTTGCATCGCATCCCGTCACCGGTCAATATGGTGACGTGAGGTTCGAGTTCATCGCCGATCGGCCGGTACTGGACTTCCTCCCCACGCTCGCCGAGCGTGGGCACACCGATGTCGAGCAGCTGACCGCTCCGCGAGACGTAGCGGATTGGGCCGTCCAGGCCGGCATCGTCGAACAGCCGCCCGCTGTGGACGACGCCGGGTTGAGCCACGCCAAGGCGCTCCGAGAGGCGATGTTCCGCCTGGTCCAAGCCCTGATCAACGGCACCGGGCCGAGTCCGGCAGACCGCGAGCTGGTCAATGCGGCCGCCGCGAAGCCGCTACCCGCGCTGCGCCTTGAGGCCGACGGGGTGCACCGTGACGGCGACCTGGCCGCCGTCCTGGCGGTCCTGGCGCGCGACTGCCTGGAGTTGCACGCCAGTGGCGACCGCCTGACCCTCCGCTGGTGCGCCGACGAGCACTGCACCCGAGCGTTCGTCGACCGGTCACGCGGCGCGCGGCGGCGCTGGTGCGGCATGCGCGGCTGTGGAGACCGCGCCAAGGCAGCCGCGTACCGCCAGCGACGGCGCACCCCGGCCCCCTGAGGACAACAGACTCACGGTCGGGGCCGGCAGCCCGATCGCGCTAAGGCCTGTTTCACAAGAACTGGCCGGCCTGCGGCGGGCCCGGACGACGACCGGCGGCGTTGCGGTTCCGTCCGGATACAACATCGGTATCCGGACGAAACCGCGCCTTGCCGGACCGCCGCCCGGACTCCGCCTCGGCTCGACCGCCCTTATGAAACAGGCCTTAGGGCTGCCGGCCACCGACGGACCCCACGATGACTCACGGCAGGATCAGTCGGTGATGACCGGCCAGGCGTAGGCGAGCAGGGCGCAGGCGGCACCCAGAAGCGCGAGCGAGACACCCCTCGTGGGCAACGGCAGGGCCGCGAGCACGATCAGGATGACGGCGACGACGTAGAGAAATGCCTGGACCGACATGGTTTTCTCCTCGATCAGGGGGTAGAGGCGGCTGCCTTCAACCGCCGGGATGCCCCCGGACGTGATCGTGGAAACGTCCTGCGGATCACGGTCTGCGCACAGTGGACGCGCGATCCGTTCTAGATCCAACGCCGTTCAGTTAAGGCGTGGTGGTGGCTGTCAAGGGTCGGGGCTGATGATGTCGATGCTGGTGGTGGCTCGGTAGCTGCGTCGGTCGATGGTGGGGCCTCGGGCCTGGTATTTGCTGTTCGAGCGTTTGATCATGCGGGTTTTGGTGCGGGTTCGGCGGTCGGGTAGCAGGTTGTCCAGGACGGCGGCGCCGATGGCGCCGATCAGGTCGATGACGGTGCCGGTGATGATGCCGGCGGCATGGACGACTTGGTCGCGGGCGGTGTTCAGGGCGGTGGTGAAGCTGGCCCGGTCCGGGTCGAGACCGGGTCGACTGTCGGTGGCGTCGACCATGGCGGTGTGCAGCAGTTGATAGACGATGAGCAGGGCGTGGATTTCCTGGTCGATGCCGTCCGGGGTGCGTGAGCGCAGGACGCGGCCGCCGAGGATGCTGGATTTGAGTTCGAGGTAGGCGGTCTCGATCTCCCAGCGTTCGTGGTAGAGCCGGACCAGTTCGGCAGCTGGATGGTGGTGCGGGTCGAGCAGAGTCGTCAGCAGCCGGTAGTCGCCGGTGCGGGTGCCGGCGGCGGTGGTGATGCTGATCTGGGCCTCGATGACACGGATGGTCAGTGCGCCGATGCGGGAGAGCCAGGATCCGTCGTGGTGGCGGCGCAGGATCGGCAGCCGGCGGCCGTTCTTGCAGCGGATCAGGAGATCAGCACCGGTCGCGGCCAGCGTGGTGAGCAGGTCGGCTCCGGCGTAGTTGCGGTCGGCCAGCAGCAGCATTCCCGGGCGCAGGCTGCGGGCCAGGGCGCGGGCCTGGTCGAGTTCACCGACGCTGACTGGGTTGAAGACGGCATCAATCACTGAGCGGGTGCCGCAGGTCAGCAGGGCACTAAGTCGTAGCTGGGGGTATCCGGAGCAGCCGCCGGTGAGTAGGCGTTGTTTGGTGTAACGGGCGGCGTTGGCCGGCGAGTCGGCGACGACCAGCAAGGTCCCGTCGAGCACGGTCAACAGCATTCCTCGCCATCGCGTCTGCCCGGCGGTGGTGGCAGCCGGGCCACGCAGCAGGTCGAACAACACCCGCAGCGGTGCCGGCCCGAGTCGTTGCCGGGCCTGGCGCAACGCGCTGGCCGACGGTGATACACGGGGCGCGGGCAGCCCGGAGACCAGCCGGGACCACACCTGCCGATAGCCCACGTCACCGAACAGGACCGAGGCGAGAACGAGGTAGACCACGACCCGGGCCGGGAGCAGCCGTATCCGTGACTGCGCGCGCCGGGTCAAAGCCAGGACATCATCGACCATCTCGAAGGGCACCAGCCGGGTCAGCTCGCCCAGATGCCCCGCAGCGAACACCCCCGCAGCTACCGACACCGTCCGAGTTATGGCAATCTGATCAGCCAGCGGAGCTCCAGGTTCAAGGGCGTCTT
Source organism: Micromonospora sp. DH14 (assembly GCF_029809455.1). Classification (NCBI taxonomy): domain Bacteria; kingdom Bacillati; phylum Actinomycetota; class Actinomycetes; order Micromonosporales; family Micromonosporaceae; genus Micromonospora; species Micromonospora sp. DH14. Next base: position 51,481 of record NZ_JARVKT010000004.1, read on the forward strand.
AGAGTGACCACCCTCTATACCGGAGCTCCGCTGCTTTCCGTCTCAGACACGCCTTGACACCCACACCCGCCGCTTAACTGAACGGCGTTGGTTCTAGATCTGGAGAAGAAGCGCCTCGGCGCCCACCGGTCGAAATCCCGCCGCCTGGAAGGCGCGCACACTGCGGGCGTTCCCGGTGGCCTGCTGCGCCCAGACCGGCTGGCCGTCGGGCACCAGATGCCGGGCGGCCGTCGCCAGCGCCCGACCCAGGCCCCGGTGGCGACGCGCGTCGTCGACCTCTATCGCCGCCTCCCAACGGCCGGCCACCCCTCGGCCGAGCACGACCACCCCACCCTCGGCGGCCCAGACCCGGACGTCGTCGCGGCGCCGACGGGCCCTGACCTCGCGGGGATGATCGCCGTCGACAAGCTCGGTCAGCCTCAGTGGCGGCGGCCCGGCAAGGCTGCTCGCGACGGTCAGCAGGTCGATGGTGTCCATGGACCGCCGGGTGCGGTCGAGCAGCGCACCCAGGAAACGCGGGTTCATCGTGGCCGCCAACGGGTCGCAGTCGGTGCCGCTCAGCACACGGCGTACCCACTGGGGGTCTTCGTCGGTGAACACCACCGAGTGCCCGGTGAAGGCGATGACTCCGGCGTCACGGCGGCTGGGTTGCGGCACCACCGTGGTTCCGCCGTCCGGTGGTGGGAAGTGCCCGTGCGCCGCCGCGTCCAGGACGTCGGCCAGGTTGCGGTCCATTGTCGCTCTCTCCTGCGGGGCCCGGCCAGGTCGAGGCCGACGCGGTCCAGGGTGTGACCCACCCTCGGGGTCACACCCTAGACACCACCCTCGTCGTGACGGCGCACCGCTGCCGGTCGCCGTCGACGACCCCGACGGGTCAGCAGCCGATCCGGCTGGACCCCACCGCGACGTCGTCGTACCAGAGGGTGTCGGCTCCGCCGCCGTAGCTCTCCCAGCCCAGCTTCAGGTCGGTGAGCTGCGGTCGCCAGGTGCGGTTGTACCACTGGCCGTCGATGTCGTGCGTCGGCGCGCCGTCGGCGGTCAACCCGGCGATGGCGGTGCCGTCCAACCAGGTACGCAGCTGACCGGCCGCGCCGTCCACCATGAACTCCAGGCAGGTCCACCGGTTGGTGGGCAGCGGCACGCTCTGTGCCACCCCGGCCGGGCTCTGCTCGGGCAGGGTCGCGTCGTCGGAGGCGCGGTTCCACTGCAGGGCGCCGTTCTGGCCGCCCAACCGCAGGTCCTTGTTGCCGTCGGCGGCGTCGACCATCGCCATCATCGTGGTGTGTTCGGTGGGCTGGGCGCTGGTGTGCCGGACCCAGATCCGCCCGTAGCGGACGGTGCCCACACTGCCGAGGTTCTTGGTGGACCTGATGAAGACGTGGTTGCAGTACCCGGCCGCGCCGTTGATCCGGACCGACCGGCTGCCGCTGTGCGTGGTGGTGGTGTCTATGGCGGCGGTGCCGGCGCCGGAACAGTCCGGGCTGACCACGGCCCAGTCACCGGACGGCGTCGAACCGGTCTGGCTCTCGAAGCCGTCGCAGAGCACCGCGCCGGCACACCCGGTCGGCGGCTCGGTGGTCGGTGGCGGGGTGGTGGGCGGCGGCGTGGTCGGCGGAGGCGTCGTCGGCGGCGGGGTGGTCGGTGGGGGCGTCGTCGGCGGCGGGGTGGCGCCGTTGCACGGGACGCCGTTCAGAGCGAACCCGGTCGGTGCGCCGGGACTGGAGCCGTACGTCCCCTGCAACCCGAACTCGGTGGACCCGCCGGCCGGGATGCTGCCGTTGTACGACGCGTTACGGGCGGTCACCGTCGATCCTGACTGGCTGACGGTGGCGTTCCAGCCGCTGGTGACCCGCTCGTCCCCCGCGTACGTCCAGGTGACGGTCCAACTGGAGACGGCCGTGTCCCCCGGGGAGACCTTGATGGCGGCGGTGAACCCGCCGGGCCACTGGTTGGGTGTGTAGTCGACCCGGCAACCCTGGGCGGCCGACGCCGGGCCGGTGAGCACTGCCGCGCCGGTGGTGGTCGCGGCGGCGGCCAGCGCGGCGACGACGACCACTGTCGCGGCGGGGCGGGCACGGAAAATCGTCATGGAAGGTCCTTCTGAATCGAGCTGAGCGGAGGCGACGACCGCGGCGCGTCCTGGACGGACGCGACGCGAGAACGTGCCCTGGATGCGGCGCGGCGGTGCGCCACAGCTGCCGGTCGTACGGACGACCGAGATGCCCGGCTCGGGGCGGACCTGTCAGCCGCCGACGGCCCGGTCTCCCGGGCCTCGGCGGCGCCCACCCTCAATCTATTGATACCTGCCGATTCAATCAAGCCGGGCGGAGGCCCGCGTCGAGTTGGCGCTGGCCGCTCGTCTCTGCGCCAATCAGCGCGAACGCTCGGTGCTGCTCGGCAAGGCGGCCGCGCTGGGCGGTGACTGAGGTGGCCGGTCGGCGCAGGGACCCGTTGATCAGGGTTCCCCACGGCGCAGGCCGTCGAGGACGAGGGTGACGACGCCGTCCGCATCGGTGCGGAAGCTCGGGTGGTCGTAGGCCGCGCAGATGCCGTGCAGGGTCATCATGACGGCGCCGGCGCCCACGTCGTCGCGGATGGCTCCGGTCTCGGCGGCGGCGGCCAGGAGATCGGCGACGACCTGACCCAGGGCCTGGGTGCCCTCCGCCAGCGCGCCGGACTGGGTGGCCATCAGCGTCGCGAGGGTGCGGGCGAGGCCCTCGTGGTGGTGCAGGTGGTCCACGAAGCCGCGCAGGAAGGATTCCAGCGCCTGGTCGGCGGGGAGGGTGGCCTGCATCTCGTGGGCGCGCTCACACATGGCGGTGAGTTCTTCACGGTAGACCGCCTCGGCCAGCGCTTCACGGGTCGGGAAGTGCCGGTAGAGCGTGCCGGTGCCCACGCCGGCGAGTTTGGCGAAGTCGTCGAAGCGCAGGTCGAAGCGACCGTCGGCGAAGAGCTCGCGAGCCTTGGCAATCAGGGCGTCGCGGTTGCGGCGGGCGTCGGCGCGCAGTGGCTTGGCATCGGTCACGTGGGGCCCCAGGGTTGACAAGTGGAGACTGTCTCCATATTTTTAAAAGCGGAGACAACCTCCAATTATAGGGTACGAGGTGCCAGGTGAAGATCCTGATGTTCGGTCGCGGCGTGATCGGCGCGGTGTACGGGTGGGCCCTGGAACAGGCCGGGCACCACGTCGAGTTCTACGTCCGGCCGGGGCGGGCAGCGGCGTACGGTGATGCGATCGATCTTGATCTGCTGGACGCGCGCCGACGGCCGTGGGGGAAGCGGGTCGCCGAGCGGTGGCCGGTGCGCTATCGCGAGTCCCTGGAGCCGGACCACGACTTCGATCTGATCGTGCTGAGCGTGCAGCACTACAGCTTCGCGGAGGCCGCCGCCTTCCTGGGACCGCGCGTGGGCCGAGCCACAGTGCTCGTCTTCAACAACCTGTGGGTCGAGCCGCTGGCCGCGACAGCGCACCTTCCCGCCGATCAGCTGGCCTGGGGCTTCCCCGGGGCCGGCGGCGGTTTCGGCGACGACAGCGTGCTTCGTGGGAGTCTCCTGCCCGTGGTCACCTTCGGCACCCTCGGCGGGGCTCCGACCGAACGCGAGCAGGCCGTGCGCCAGGTGTTTCGCGAGGCGGGGTTCAGGCTCCGGGAGAACCGGGACTTCCGTGGCTGGCTGTCGATCCACTTCGTGCAGAACGCCGGCCTGCACACGCAGAGCCTGAAACTGGGCTCGTTGTCCAAGCTCACGACCAGCACCATGCGCGAGGCGGTCCTCGCCATCCGCGAACTCCTCCCGCTCGTCGAGGCCCGTGGCGTCGACCTGCGGCGGCACCGCGGCGACCTGTTGCCCTTCAGGGCACCGGTCTGGCTGGCAGCGCCGGCACTCGCCTGGCTGTTCGGGCACTTCCCGCCGATGCGCGTGGTGATGGAGGCGCACGCCAACCCCGAGGAACTGCGCGCGGTCTGCCGCGACACCCTGGCGGAGGCGCGCAGGCTGAACGTCGAGGTGCCCCGACTGGAGGCGGCCGAGTCCTACTTCGCCAAGGAGCGGACGATCTAGCCGGGGCCGCACCCGGGCGGCCCTGTCCCCCTGGTGAGGGAGCTCTTCCCCTGCTGTCGGGGAGGAGAGCGAACCCACAGCCAGCGATCGTTGGTCCATGGCTGCCGCTGACGAACAGACCCGAACCGGACCACCGGCACCGGCACCGGCACCGGCACCGGCACCGGCACCGGCACCGGCGTACCCGAGCACCGCAGCGCCGCCCTGGGCGCTCTGGGCCGCCTACGCCGTTCCGCTCTGCGTCCTGCCGTCCGCGCTGTGGCGACTGTCGCTGGTGTTCACCGACGATGCCGTCTCGCACTGGTACATGCTGTTGCTGTCCGCCGTGTCGATGGGGTTGGCGCTGTCGACACTCGGGCTGGTGCACGGGTGGGGCCAGCGGGTTCCGCCGTGGATACCCCGCTTCGGTGGCCGTCGCATCCCGGCGCGTCCGGTCGTGGGCGTGGCGTTGGCCGGCGGCTGGTTGCTCGTCGCCGTCTGCGCGTACTTCCTGCTGAATCAGCGGTTCCACGTCGTGCAGAGCGGCTGGGTGGGAATCGGGGACGACGAACCGGCACATCCGGTCCCCGGCTGGGAGGTGTTGCGTTTCTACGCCCCACTTCTGGCGTGGGGGCCGCTGGTCATAGCCGTGGCCGCCGACTACCGCCGACGCGTCGCCCGGGTGCGACCAGCGGAATAGTCGGGTCCCGGCCGTTCGGCGGGCGGCCCGGCATCGGCCAACCTGCACGGGGACCGCGCCGGATCCGGTGCCCGGTCAGTTGGTCGCAGGGTGATAGTCCATGCCGTTGGTCCCGGGTACCAGGCGAGCGGTGTAGCTGGCACCGGCGGCGGTGTCGGTGTCGTCGTCAGCCTCGAAGCCGATGATGGCGCGGGTGAACGGCACGTCGGCGTGGACGGTGACAGCGATGTCGGCCAGCCAACGATCGAGTGGGGCGCGCCAGGTCAGCGACTCGGCGCCGCTGCGCTGGCCGAACGGGTACCCGCCGATCCTTCCGTCCACCCGGGCCAGCGCGCCGAGCGGCAGGTAGAGCACCAGGTTGTCGACGTTGTCGTACCTGGTCGTGTAGCTGCCGCACACCACGCGCGCGCCGGACGGCAGCGTGAGCGTCCCGCGCAGGTGCCCGCCTGTCGTGAACGCTTGCACGCCGGGGGTCATCTCCACCAGGTCAACCCCGACGCGGCACCCGCGGACGTCAGCGGCTCGCCACAGAGCAGCCGCGGCCCGGTCGAGTCGGGCGTCATCGGCTGGCCCGAGGACCAGGATCAGCTCGTAGAACCCGCCGGCCCAGTTCTCGGAGTCGATCATGTCATCGGCTGCCATCGCGTCAGGATGCACCGTGGCGGGTGCCGTGTCAGGCGGATAATCGTGGGAACCGAGCTGGAGGTCCCATGCGCGTCGTCCGCATCCTGCCCAACCTTCCGGTGGCTGACATCAGCGACGCGAAGGGCTTCTACACCGACTTCCTCGGTCTGAGCACCGAGGCGTTCAACCTGGGTTGGGTGGCCCGCTACACCTCGCCCGACCCCGACGTGGCCGTGCAGCTCGTCTCCGGTGACGCGTCCGCACCCGAGGACTCGGTCATCAGCGTGCAGGTGGACGATGTGGACGCCGCGTATGCCGAGGCACAGCGGCTCGGCTACGAGATCGTGCACCCGCTGACCACGGAGCCGTGGGGGGTGCGTCGGTTCTTCGTCCGCGCCCCGGACGGCAACGTCATCAACGTGGCGGCGCACCGCTCCTGAGGCGACGCGGATTGTGGAACACCCGCGGCACTGTTCGGGGATGAGATATCGCTCTGGCGGGGGAGGCCGCGCGCACGTGACGGTGCGATGGTCGGGCCACGCCAGGTGACGAGGACGTCGTGAACGTCAGCCGGGTCCGAGCGGGGTGGGCTGGGGTGACGATGACGAAACAGGCTCTTCGGGTCGCCCGGACGTTCGACGGTGAACGGCTCGTGGACGGCGGGGTGCTGGTCCTGCTCGCCGACGGGCGGATCACCGACGTACACCCGGGCAGGGCCGAGGCGCCGGCAGGCTGGCCGGTACGCGAGGAGCCCGACGGCACGCTGCTGCCCGGTCTGGTCGACGCGCACGTGCACCTGTGCGCCGACGCCGGCCCCGACGCGCTCGGCCGGCTCGCCGAGCGTCCCGAGGCCGACCTCGACGGGGTCGTCGAGGCGTCGCTGCGTACGCACCTGGCGGCCGGCGTCACGACGGTCCGGGACCTGGGCGACCGGCGCGACGCGGTGCTCCGGTGGCGGGGTCGGGGGGTGCGTGACGACCTGCCGACGGTGGTGGCGTCGGGCACACCGCTCACCAGCGTCGGCGGGCACTGCTGGTCGTTGGGGGGCGAGGCGAGCGGCGTCGACGGGGTCCGCGAGGGGGTTCGCCGGCGCGCGGCGGCCGGCGCGGACCTGGTGAAGGTGATGGCCAGCGGCGGGGTGTTCACCCCGGGGACCGACACCACGAGACCGCAGTTCACCGACGAGGAGCTGACCGCCGCGCTGACCCAGGCCCACAAGCTGGGCCTGCCGGTGACCGCGCACGCGCACGCGCTGAGCGCCGTCGAGCAGGCGCTGCGCGTCGGGGTGGACGGCATCGAGCACTGCACCTGCGTGACCGCGTCCGGCGCCCGCGTTCCCGGCGACCTCGCGGACCGGCTGGCCACGTCGAAGGTGGCGGTCTGCGCCACGCTCGGCACCGACCCGGCCGTGGTCACGCCACCGGAGGTGGTGGCGATGGCGGCGCGGGCCGGGCTCAGCGAGGCCGCGCTGCGCGACGGCGTCGCCACCCTGCACCGGGCCGGGGTCCGTCTGGTCGCCGGTTCGGACGCTGGTCTCGGCCCGGCGAAGCCGCACGGGATCCTGCCCGAGACGCTCGTCGAGTACGTGGCCTGCGGCATTCCCGCCACCGCCGCCCTCGCCGCGGCCACCTCGGTCGGTGCCGAGGTGTGCGGCCTGGCACGACGCAAGGGCCGCATCGCCGCCGGGTTCGACGCCGATGTGTTGATCGTGGACGGCGACCCGACGAGCGACATCAGGGCGCTGCGTCGCCCGCTGGCCGTGTACCGTGCCGGCCACCCGATGGGATGAGGGTGACGCCGGCTCAGGACGAGCGGAGCTGCTGGCGGAACCAGGCCCGGTCGGGGTTGACCACAGCCTGTTCGCCGAGCACGACGGTGGGCACTGTCTCATTGCCGCCGGCCACCGCCCGGACGGCGGCGGCAGCGGCCGGGTCGTGCCAGATGTCCACCCAGTGGGCCCGCCGGGCGAGCCGGCCGAGTGAGAACCGCAGCTGAAGGCAGTAGCGACAGCCGGGACGCCAGTACACGATCGGCCGGCCGTCCACCGCGCTGGCCCGCCGCGCTTCGGCGGCGCTCACCGAGCGGGGAAAGGCCCACGGTGACAGCAGCAGTGCCAACACCAGGAAGACCACCAACTCGACCGCGCCGACGGCGGTCAGCCCGGCGGTCAGTTGGGTCGCCGCCACCAGCACGCCGCAGGCCGCCATCAGGATCGCCAGAATCCACCGTCGCAGCACGCCGAGGACACTACCCGCAGGTACGAGGGCGGCCGTCGCCGCCAGGTCAGCGACTTGCATACCTTGACATGCATCGATGTTAACGCCAACATGAGTCCGCCACCTGCCCGCAACGCCACCGTCACATTCCCTCCTTTTCGGGCCTCTCCCCCGGCCCTTCCCGACATCGCCGGGTGACGTCGACCGCATCGGCACGCCGCTCGGCGGGTGTCGTCCCACGCCGGTCAATGGCCGTTCCCACGCTCGCGGAGGACAGATGCCGCTGCCACTCGCGCCCACCGACCCCACCACCCGCCGAGCCCTCCGCCACGGGCCCGCCGTCCGCGGCGGCCATCGGCGACTGCGGTCGGCGCTGGCCGCGGTACTGGTGGTGCTGGCCGTGTCGGCCGGCCTGCCCGTGGCCGGGCCGGCGCAGGCCGCACCGGCCGTCAGCTACACCAACCCGTTGGCGAACCAGCGGGCCGATCCGCACATCTTCCGGCACACCGACGGCTACTACTACCTGACCGCGACGGTGCCGCAGTACGACCGGATCGTGCTGCGCCGGGCGACCACCCTGCAGGGGCTGGCGACGGCGGCGGAGACCACGATCTGGAGCCGCCACACCAGCGGAGAGATGGGCGCCCACATCTGGGCACCGGAGATCCACTTCATCAACAACCGGTGGTACGTCTACTTCGCCGCCGGACGGACCGATGACGTGTGGCGGATCCGGATGTACGTGCTGGAGAACGCCAACGCCGATCCGTTCACCGGTTCCTGGACCGAACGCGGCCGGATCACCACCCCGTGGGACACCTTCAGTCTGGACGCCTCCACCTTCGTCGCCAACGGGGTGCGCTATCTGACCTGGGCCCAGCAGGAGCCGGGGATCTCCAACAACTCCAACGTCTACCTCGCCCGGATGGGTGCCAACCCGTGGCAGATCACCGGCACGGTGACCCGGCTCGTCGTGCCGACGTACGACTGGGAGACCCGGGGCTACCGCGTCGCCGAGGGGCCGGCGGTGATCCAACGCAACGGCCGGATCTTCCTGACCTACTCGGCCAGCGCGACGGACGCCAACTACTGCCTCGGGATGCTGAGCGCCGCCGCCACCGCGAACCTGCTCGACGCCGCCTCGTGGAGCAAGAGCCCCAGCCCGGTGTTCGCGAGCAACGCGGCCACCAACCAGTACGGCCCCGGCCACAACTCGTTCACCGTCTCCGAGGACGGGCAGAGCGACATCCTCGTCTACCACGACCGGAGCTACCGCGACATCTCCGGTGATCCGCTCAACGACCCGAACCGACGCACCCGGTTGCAGAAGGTGTACTGGAACGCCGACGGCACCCCGAACTTCGGCATCCCGGTGCCCGACGGGGCCACCCCGGTCCGGTTGCGGTCACACGACCAGGCCAGCAGCTACATCCGGCACTACGACTACCGGGCCCGGATCGAGCCGAACGTGACCAACCTGGCCGACTCCCAGTTCCGCATCGTCACCGGCCTCGCCGGCGGCGGATCGGTGTCGCTGGAGTCGACCAACTTCCCCGGGTACTACCTGCGTCACCGGGGCTTCGCCCTGTACGTCGAGAAGAACGACGGCTCAGCCCTGTTCGCTGGCGATGCGAGCTTCCGCCGCCAGGCCGGCCTCGCCGACAGCGCCGGGATCTCCCTGGAGTCGCAGAACTTCCCCGGCCGTCATGTCCGCCATCGCGGCGGACTGCTCTACGTGGAGGCGGTCAGTTCGAGCGCCGACCGCGCCTCGGCGACCTTTCACCTGGAGTAGCGCCCGCCGGCCTCGGCACCCGTCCCGTCTCACCCCGAGCCCATCCAGCCAGGAGGAGCGATGCCCTTCCCCCTCACGAGAAAACCGTCCGGCGGCGGGTCGGTCCGTCGCCGACGGCGTACCGGCCTGGTGCTCGCCATGATCACCACGCTGGTCGGCGCGGCCGGCGCGGTTCTGGTCGGCGCACCGCCGGCAGCCGCGGCGACCATCGACACCAGCGCCTACTACGTCCTGGTCAACCGGCACAGCGGCAAGGTCCTCGACGTCCGGGACACCTCGACCGCGGACGGCGCGGTGATCCAGCAGTGGTCCCGCAACGACGGGGCGTGGCAACAGTTCCAGTTCGTCTCCTCCGGCGGCGGCTACTACCGCCTCAAGGCCCGGCACAGCGGGAAGGTCGTCGACCTGTGGGAGTGGAACACCGCCGACGGCGCTGAGTACCGGCAGTGGTCCGACACCAATGGCACCAACCAGCAGTTCCAGGTCCTCGACTCCGACGGCGGTCACGTCCGGCTGGTCAACCGCCACTCCGCCAAGGTGCTGGAGGTCTGGGAGCGGTCCACCGCCGACGGCGGCCGGATCAGTCAGTACACCGACCTCAACGGCACGAACCAGCAGTGGCAGCTGGTCGCGGTGGGCGGTGTCAGCACGCCACCCACCACCGGCTGCGGCAGCGGGTCGACAAACGCCGAGGCGGTGCTGAGCGGGAGCACCTGGACGGCCCGCAACGGCTCGTCGACCGTCTACTCGGGATCGGACATGCTGTCGGCGATGCAGGCGGCGGTCAACTCGCTCTCGGCGGGTCGTACGTCGAAGCAGCGGGTGGTGGTTCGCGGTTCCGGATCGATGAGCGCCGGCTCCCGGCTGTCGCTGCCGTCGTACACCACACTGGCCGTGTGCGGCACGATCAACGTGACCGGGTCGGGCTCGGGCGACCAGGCGCCGGTCTACTCGCGCGGCACCACCGACGTCGAGGTGCAGAACCTCACACTGACCGGCTCGCCGTTGTACGGGATCTTCATGCGCAACGTGAACAACCTGACCCTCGGGCAGATCGACATGCGGCTCTCCGCCGGCCTGGGCGTACGTATCGACAACCACGGTGGCGATCGGGCGGTCAAGGTGCGCAACATCCGCATCGACAACGTGTACGTGTCGGGCACCGGGACGCACGGGGTGGAGACGTACGGCGTGGACGGTCTGACGATCGGCACGGTCACGGCGCGCAACACCCGGGATTCCGGGCTGCTGCTCAACGACACGATCAACGCCACGGTGGGCACTGTCGACGCGCAGGGCGCCGGGACCGGCACCGGGTACGCGGCGTTCCGGATGGCCAACCGCAACGGCCGGGTGGGCAGCTCGTACCCGACCAACATCCGGGTCGGCACCGTGATCGCGTCCGGGGGCGGTCGGGGCATCTTCTGCGTCTCCGAGTCCGGTGGCGCGGTCATCGACCGGGTGACGATCTCGAACACCGGGAACAACTCGATCCTGGTCGAGAACTGCTACAACGTCGTCATCGCCGGAGTGTCCGGGAGGGTGACGGGCGGTGGCGAGGTGCGGATCGCCTCGCGATCGGAGTTCCCGATCTCCTCGGGCATCCGCTTCCAGAACCTGACGGTCAGCAACACCAACATCACCCAGAACCCCTGCGGTGGGGCGAACAACACGATCAGCAACGTCACCCGGATCAACTCGACGTTGACCTGGTGCTGACCCGATGACGAGCGGCCGCCCGACCCCGGGCGGCCGCTCGCCCCGTCGCAGGGGGGTCGTGGCTGGTGCGCCGCCCCGGACCGGTCGCGGGGTTTCGCCGGCCGGCGCTCGCGGGTAGCGGGTGGCCCATGAACCGCAATCTCGTCAAGGCGTTGCAGGTTGCCTGGGAGCTGCCGGAGTTCCGCACCGGCGTGCGACACGTCGTCGACCTCGACGAGGTCGCAGGGCTGCTGGCCACCCTCACCGTTCCGGACCACGACCACGAGGTGGAACGCAGCCTGCTCCGGCTGCTGCGGTCGGCCCTGGACACCGCGCAGATCCGGGAAGCGGTGTTGTTGCTGCTGGAGCGGGACGAGGTACGCAGGCCCCTCGTCGCGGCGGCGGTGGAGCCGCTCGCGGACCGGCCGGGTCAGGCCGCGGCCATCGCGTCGGCGGCCGAGGATCCCGCCGTACGGCGTGAGGTGCGGGCGGTGTTGGCGAGCGCCAAGGTGCGCGAGCTGATCTGGCAGGCGGTCGAGAACCAGGTGAGCGACAACCGGTTCGGCCTGATCCGCCGGGCGGCGGTGCTGGTGGTGTGGCACCCCCGCGTGCGGCGTCTCGTCTGGGCGCTGCGTCGACACGGGGTGTTGCGCGAGCTGCGCCGCAGGCGGTGATCCACCCGGGCCGGACGGCGGATCACCGACGACGGCGGGCCATCCACTGCCAGATGTGGGTGCCGTTGCGGCTCGGGTCGTTGCGGGCCACGTAGATCCAGGACCAGTGCCCGGGGAACTGGTAGCCGTTCCACACGACGTGGTCGTACAGGGTGATCAACGATCCCGGGATGAGGTCGTGCGCGTGGATCGTGTTGGTCTCGGGCGGCACGGTGTCGTCGTCGCGTGAGGTGACCAGCCAGGTCGGCGTGCGGATCCCGGCCAGCTCCGCGTCGGTGAGCAACGGGGGGCCCTCCCCGTCGAGCGGCTCGACGACACCGCAGATCGGCACCGACGCGGCGAACAGGTCGGGATAGGTCGAGGTCATCTCCAGCGACATGTAGCCGCCGTTGCTGCAACCGACCACGTAGATCCGGTCGGGGTCGACCCGCTTGCGGCGTACCAGGTCCTGGACGATCTCGCGGATCAACGGGGCGAACCGGGGGCCGTCCTCCATCCAGTAGGAGGTGCTCTGCGGAGCGACGACGTACGCGCCGGAGAAGATCTGCTGTGCCTGCGGGGTGGCGAAGCCGAGCGCGCCACGGTTGGCACGCAGTGTGGTCTCGTTGTCGTAGTAGTCGTCGGGCAGCGAGGCACCCTCACCGCCGCCGTGCAGCCAGACGATCAGTGGCCGTCGACCGCCTCGGGGCGAGTGGTCGGGAGAGTACAGCCGGTACTTCAGGCCGGAGCCCGAGACGTGGTAGCTGAAGGCGTCCACCTCGGGGTTCGACAGCCCTGCCTGCACGAAGCGACCGATGGTGAGCGGCGAGCCGTGGCGTCGGACGATCGGGGTGTTCTGGGTGATGGTGTAGACGAGGTCCAGTTGGACGTTGCGGCCCCTGCTCAGGATGTACCCGAGGGTGCCGCCGCCGGGTTGACCCTCGCCGTGGCTCAACTCCAGCACGATGTTGCCGCGCCGGTCGAGCCGGGCCGCGGTCACCGTCCGGTCCAGGTCGTACTCGCTGAAGATCAGGTCGCCGGGAGCGATCGGGATCGGGCTGGTGGCCTTGGCGTGCACGGTGAACGTGGCGGGGGTCAGCCCGGCCGGATCGATCGGCCCGAGCCGGCTGGTGTCGAGGGTGACCGAGGTGACCTGCTCGCCGCCGTCGAGGGTTGTCGCGTCCAGGGTGAAGCTCACGCTGGTGCGATGGTGGCCGTCGGGGTGGGCGGCGGCGAGGCCGGGCAGGGCCAGGCCGATGGCGGCGCCGGCCCCACCGGCGAGCACGGTGCGACGAGTGACAGGCGTGGACATGCGGGCCCCCGTACCTAGCGATGTAGACGTTCGTCGATGGCGTCTCAACGTAACGCCGTGGAGATCCGCTGGCAACCGGTGCCGGCACGAGCGATCAGGGCGTCCCGCGAGTTGCCGGGGAGACGCCCCGATCAGTCATGGGAGCATCGACGCCCCCGACACCGTCAGCTCAGACGCTCGAATACGGAGAACGGGTAGACCCAGGCCGGATTGAAGATGAGGCCCAGTCGGTGCAGGTACCGCTGGCAGGTGGACGGCTGCGCGGGGACGGTGCAGAAGGTCACCCACAGCTCGGAGTAGCCATCCTTCTCGGTCGGGCTGAGGTGGACGATCTCGTCGCGCACCACGAACTGCATCGAGGTCAGCCGGGGGTCCTGCACGCCGCTGGGGAAGTCGAGGGACGTGTCCAGGCCGTACAGCACGATCTCGTTGGGGAACAGGCAGACGCTCGCCTGGAAGTACAGCTCGTAGATGGTGGTGTAGGTGGCGGTCTCGTAGACCTCCTCGGAGACCTCCTCGCGGTAACAGGGGGTGCCCGGAGGGAACGCGGGCGGCGTGGGCACCGGGATGGCGTTGGCCGTGATGTCACCGGTGGTGCGGGCCGAACCGCTCGGCGACATCACGCGCAGGGCGCCGTCGGCGCAGGCCGCCTTCGTCTTGCAGACGGCCGCGTCGGGGGCCGCCGACGCGGTCGCCGCCGGGACCGTGAGCGTCGCCGCGAGCACGGTCAGGCCCAGGAACAGAGAGGTGAGACGTACGGACACGTGACCTCCATCGGTTCGATCGGTGCGTTCTGCACCCGGGCAGGATCGCCGATCGGGTCGGGCCTCTGGCCGGGATTCCGTACACCGCCGTACACTGACGGGCGTCGATTTTTGACGGTGGGGGGCAGGGCGCTGGATGCTGCGGGGGCGCAAACGCCCGACGACCTCGCCGGGTTGTTGCGGGCGTTGCGACGCAGGCACGCCCGCCACCAGGGTGGCGGCGAGCTGACCTACCGACAGTTGGCCGTCCGCACGGGCTGGTCGCACACCGCTATCGCGGAATACCTCACCGGGAAGACCCTGCCGCCCACCGACCGGCTCGACGCCCTGGTCCGCCTCCTCGGTGCCACACCGGTCGAGCAGGGCGCGTTGGCCACCGCCCGGGATCGGATCGCGGAGCGCCGCCGCCGCGCACCGCGCAGACCCCACCGGATGGTGCCCCGGCAGTTGCCCGCCGACGTGGCCACCCTCGTCGGTCGGGACGACGAGTTGGCAGTGCTCGACACGCTCGTCGCCGCGCCCACCGCCCTCGTGATCGCGGCGATCTCGGGCACCGCCGGGGTGGGCAAGACCGCCCTGGCCGTGCACTGGGCGCACCGCGTCGCCGACCGGTTCGACGACGGTCAGCTCTACCTGAACCTGCGCGGCTTCGACCCGCGCGGGCAGGCGCTGAGCACGGCGAAGGCGCTGCACTGCCTCCTGGGCTCGCTCGGGGTGCCCGCCGCCCGGGTGCCCACCGACCTCGACGCCCGGGCCGCCCTGTACCGCAGCGCACTGGCCGGCAGACGGATCCTGCTCGTGCTGGACAACGCCCGCGACGTCGAACAGCTTCGTCCGCTGCTGCCCGGCACACCCACCGCCATGGTGCTGGTGACGAGCCGCAACCAGCTCACCGCTCTGGTCGGCCTCGACGGCGCGCACCCGATCCCGCTCGGCCCGCTCAGCCGCGACGCGGCCGGCCGGCTGCTCACCGATCGGCTCGGCGCGCAACGGGTGGCCGCCGAGCCGGAGGCGGCGGAGGCGATCATCGCCGCCTGCGCCCGCCTGCCGCTGGCGTTGATCGTCGTCGCCGCCCGAGTGCAGCAGTCCGGCTTCCGGCTGGCCACCCTCGCCACCCAGCTGGGGACCGCCGGGGCGCACAGCGTGACCGACCGGTACGCCGACGCGCTGGGCCCCCTCGAAACCGCCCTCGACCTGTACGTCCGCGCTGGCGACGTCGAGGGCCAGGCCGCCACCTGGGACAGCCTCGGCTTCGCACACCACCACCTCGGCCAGTACGACCGGGCCGTGGAGTGCTACGAGCGCACCCTCGCGCTGACCCGCGAACTCGGCGACCGCTGGGGCGAGGCGGCCATCCTCAGCCGGCTCGGCGACACCCGGTGTGCCCTCGGCGACCCGACCGCCGGCCGCGCCGACTGGCAGCGGGCCCTGGACATCGTCACGGCCCTCGACCACCCGGACGCCGCCACCGTCCGGACCAGACTCCACCCGGCGTGAGAGGCGCCCGCCATGCGGCGAGCAGGCCACCCGGTAGCCACCGGTCGTACTTTGGGACGATCTGGAGTCGCACCACCGTTCGTACGATGGATCCCATGCACCCTCGCCTGCACGCGGTGTTGGCCGAGCCGCGTGTCTCACCCGCCCCGTCCCGGCTCTGGCGCGACTGGGCGGTGATCGCGGTCCTGACACCGGCGACGCTGGTGGAAGGCGCTCTCCGACCCGATCTGCCGTGGCGGGTGGGCTGCGTCGTCGTCGCGCTCGCGCTGCTGCCCACCATCCTCTGGCGACGGACCAGGCCGCTCGCGATGGTGGTGATCGCGTTCGGCGGCACGACTGTCGCCCCGTTCGTGCTCCCCGGCGATCCCTGCCAGCTGTTCACGGCGAGCTTCCTGGTCCTGCTGGTCTACGCGCTGTTGCGCTGGGGCTCCGGTCGCGATGCCGTGATCGGGTCGTTCTTCGTGGTGGCGAAGGTGACCGCCGCCGGCGTGGTCGGCTCGATCGACGGCGGGGAACTGGTCGCCGGCTTCGCGGTGATGTTCGCCGCCGCCACGCTGGGTGTCGCGATCCGCTTCCGGGCCGCCGCCCGGCTGCGCGAGCTCGACCGGGTGAAGCTGTTGGAACGGGAACGACTCGCCCGCGACCTGCACGACACGGTGGCCCACCACGTGTCGGCGATGGCGATCCGCGCCCAGGCCGGCATCGCCGTGTCGGCGAGCCAGCCACACGCCGCAGTCGAGGCGCTGCGCACCATCGAGGCCGAGGCGTCCCGTGCGCTCGCCGAGATGCGCGCGATGGTCCGCGTCCTGCGCCACGACCAGCCCGCCGACCGGGAGCCACACCCGCAGGTCGCCGACATCGGGCGGCTCGCCGGCCAGTTCCGCACCGGGCCGAGCGTCGAGGTGGATCTGCGCGGCGACCTCGACGACCTCGCGCCCGGTGTCGGCTCCGCGCTCTACCGCCTGGCCCAGGAGTCGGTCACCAACGCCCGTCGCCACGCCCGGCACGCCACCCGCATCGAGGTCAGCGTCGCGGCCGACGACACGTCGGTGCGGCTGCGGGTCAGCGACGACGGAGAGGCCGGGGCTGCCGGGCCGACCGGCTCCCCCGGTTTCGGCCTGACGGGCATGAAGGAACGCGCCGACCTGCTCGGCGGCACCTGCCAGGCCGGGCCCGATCCCGGCCGTGGCTGGACGGTCACGGCGGTGCTCCCGCGCCAGGGGGTCGGCGCGTGACGGTTCGCGTGCTCGTGGCGGACGACCAGGAGATCGTCCGCACCGGCCTCACCATCATCCTGAACACTCAGCCCGGCATCGAGGTCGTCGGCGGCGCGGGCGACGGCCGGCAGGCGGTCGAGCTCGCCCGGCGGCTGCGGCCCGACGTGTGCCTCTTCGACATTCGCATGCCCGGCATGGACGGCATCGAGGCCACCCGGGCGCTCGCCGGCCCAACGGTCGCGCAGCCGCTCGCGGTGGTCGTCATCACGACCTTCGACCTCGACGAGTACGTGTACGCGGCGCTGCGGGCCGGCGCCCGCGGCTTCCTGCTCAAGGAGGCCGGTCCCGAACTGCTCAGCCAGGCCGTGCACGCGGCGGCCAACGGGGACGCGCTGATCGCGCCGAGCGTCACCACCCGGCTGTTGAAGGCGTTCGCCGACGCGGACCCGGCCGCGCCGCGCCAGCAGCCCATCGACGCGCTCACCGACCGGGAGGAGCAGGTCCTGGTCGCCGTCGCGCGGGGACGCACCAACCAGGAGATCGCCGCGGAGCTGCACATCACGTTGAGCACCGTCAAGTCGCACGTGACCAGCCTGATGACCAAGCTGGGGGTGCGTAACCGGGTCGAGGTGGCGATGTGGGCGTACGAGACCAACCGCGGCCGGCGGCACCGGTGAGCGACGAAGGTACGACGGCGGTGTCCGACCATGGGCCGACCGGATCGCGGCCCATGTGCCGATGAGCGGGGCCGGGTGCGGCGTCCACCATCGGTGGCATGACGATGCGAGAGTGGCGGCTGCCGGCCGCGTTGATCCTGCTGGGCCTGATACCGATGCTCGCCGGAGCGGGACGGCTCACGGAGTTGGGCACCGGGCCGGAGGTCACCCCGGAGAACGCCCGCTTCGTCGCCGATCCGCTGCCGGTGGTGCTGCACATCGTCGGCGCGGTGGTCTACACGGTCCTGGGCGCGTTCCAGTTCGTACCCCGGCTGCGCCGCCACCGTTGGCACCGCCGTGCCGGTCGCGTGCTCGTGCCGTGCGGGCTGACTGTCGCGTTCAGCGGCATGTGGATGGCCGTCGGGTACGACCTGCCGGCCCACGACAACGACGTGCTCGCCGGCATGCGGCTCGTCTTCGGCTCGGTCATGGCCGGTGCGATCCTGCTCGGTCTCGCCGCCGTGCTCCGCCGGGACATCGACCGGCACCGCAGGTGGATGGTGCGCGCCTACGCGATCGGGTTGGGCGCCGGCACCCAGGCGTTCACCCACGCGCCGTACCTCATCGCGGTCGGTGAACAGCCCGACGGGAACCTCCGGGCCGGCCTGGTGGTCGCCGGCTGGCTGATCAACCTTGCGGTGGCCGAGTGGTATCTGCGGCGCCCGGCCCGGGCGGTCACCGCGCCGGCCCTCAAGCTGAGCTGAGCCCGTCGGCCGCCGATGACCGGCTCAGGCCACCACGGATGTCCTCCTCGATCCGCTTCGCGGCGGCCAGCAGCGGCGGGAGCAGCTCCCGGCGGATCATCTCGAAGGACCCCCGGGTGGCGTGCGCGGAGACGTTCACCGCCGCGATCACCGACCCGTTCTCGCCGTGGATCGGCGCGGCCACCGAGCGCAGCCCCTCCTCCAACTCCTGGTCGACGATCGCGTACCCCTGGGCGGCGATCTTCGTGAGGACGGCGCGCAGTTTCGCCGGGTCGGTGACGGTGCGCCGGGTCAGCGGGCGCAGCTGCGCCGTGGCGAGGTAGTCGTCGAGCCAGTCCGCCGGTTGCGCGGCGAGCAGCACCCGGCCCATGGAGGTGGCGTACGCGGGGAACCGGGTGCCGACGCTGATCCCCACCGTCATGATCCGTTTGGTGGGCACGCGGGCGACGTAGACCACCTCGTCGCCGTCGAGCACCGACACCGAGCAGGACTCGTGCACCCGCGCCACCAACGCCTCCATGTGCCGCTGGGCGACCTCGGGCAGGCTGAGGCTGGACAGGTACGCGAAGCCGAGTTCGAGGATCCGGGCCCGCAGCGAGAAGAGCCGGCCGTCGGTGTGCACGTAGCCCAGCTCGACCAGGGTGAGCAGGAACCGGCGCGCGGCGGCCCGGGTCAACCCGGTCCTTCTGGCCACCTCGCTGAGGGTGAGCTGCGGATGTTCGCCGTCGAACGCGCGGATCACCGCGAGGCCGCGCTCCAGCGACTGAACGAACTCCGGCGACCTGGTCGCCTCCTCGCTCACACTCACCCGGCCTCCTGCCGCAGGGTCTCCCGGGCCACTGTGAACGCCCGGTTCGCCGCCGGTACACCAGCGTAGACGCCGACCTGGAGCAGGACCTCCGCCACCTCCTGCGGGCTCAGGCCGTTGCGCAGCGCGGCCCGGACGTGCATCGCCAGCTCGTCGTCGTGGTGCAGGGTGGCGAGCACGGCGAGGGTGATGCAACTGCGGGTACGCCGGTCGAGACCGGGCCGGTTCCACACCTCTCCCCAGGCGTAGCGGGTGATGAAGTCCTGGAAGTCGGCGGTAAACTCGTCGGTGCCGGCGACCGCGCGGTCCACGTGCGCGTCGCCCAGCACCTGTCGACGTACCGTCATGCCCGCCTCGTGCCGCTCGCCGTCGTTCATCAGTCACCACGCTCCTCGTC
Organism: Micromonospora sp. DH14; assembly: GCF_029809455.1. Lineage (NCBI taxonomy): Bacteria > Bacillati > Actinomycetota > Actinomycetes > Micromonosporales > Micromonosporaceae > Micromonospora > Micromonospora sp. DH14. The sequence goes on from NZ_JARVKT010000004.1 coordinate 70,617, forward strand.
GAAGTGTCGCAGCAGGAGTCGGCACACCTGCTCGGGTTGCTCGACGTTGGCCAGGTGCGCCGCCGCGTCGACCACGGCCAGCCGAGCCTGTGGAATGCGGCCGACGATCTCGCGGGCGTGCGACACCGGGGTGGCCGGGTCGTCCGCCCCGGCGATGACCAGCGTCGGCGCCGCGACCCGGCCGAGGTCGGGTCGGAGGTCCATCGCGGCGATCGCCTCGCAGCAGGCGGCGTACCCGTCCGGGGGCGTCGCGGTCAGCATGGCGCGGTGGGTGGCGACCACCTCCGGCCGGGCGGCGGCGAAGGCCGGGGTGAACCAGCGGGCCACCACCGCGTCGGCGATCGTCGGCAACCCGTCGTCCCGTACCGTCGCCGCCCGGTCCCGCCACTGCCCGGGTGGGCCGAGCGACGCCGACGTGCAGAGCAGCGCCAGCCGGCGAACCCGCTCGGGCGCGTACGTGGCGAGCCACATGCCCACCATGCCGCCGAGGGACAGCCCCGCGTAGTGGACCCACGGCACGTCGAGGTCGTCCAGCGTCCGCAGCAGCTCCCGGCCCAACAGGTCCAGGGTGTACGGCCCGGGCGGCACCGCCGAGCGCCCGTGGCCCAGGTGGTCGTACCGGATGACCCGGAACCGTCGGGCGAGCACCGGCACCTGGGGATCCCACATCGCGGCGGCGGTGCCGAGGGAGCTGCCGAGCAGCAGCACCGGGGCGACGGCCGGACCGTCGACGGTGAGATGCAGCCGGGCGGTCATCCGTCCGCTCCCCGAACGGCGACAAGGGCCCGGTCGACGAACCGCCCGGCCGAGCCGAGCCAGCGGTGCGGGTCGAGCGCCTCGGCTATCTCGGTGTCGGACAGGTGAGCGCGGACCTCGGGGTCGGCGAGCAGCGCGGCGCGGAACGAGGGTGCGGCGGCGGCACGGGTCACCAGGTCGTGCGCGGCCCGGCGACCGACGGCGGGCGTCAGTCGCGCGGCGACCGCCTCGGCGAGCAGGACGCCCCCTGTCGCGTCGAGGTTCGCCCGCATCCGCCGCGGATCGACCCGCAGCCCGACGAGCATCCGGGCGCACCGCGCGGCAGCGCCACCGGTCACGTGCAGCAGGTCGAGCAGTGGTTCCCACTCGGCGTGCCAGGCGCCGGCGGCCCGCTCGTGCTCCTGCACCGCCGCGGCGAACACGGTGGCGACGAGACCGGGACCGCGTCGTGTCGCGGCGGTGACGAGGACCGAGTCCACCGGGTTGCGCTTGTGCGGCATGGCCGAGGAGCCGCCCCGGCCGACGCCACCCTCGGCGACCTCGGCTATCTCGTTCTGGGCGAGCAGGCCGACGTCGAGCGCGACCTTGCCGGCGGCCACGAGGAGCCCTCCGAGGGCGGTGGCCAGGTCGAGCCAGGGCTGCCGGCGGGTGTGCCAGGGCAGCGGGCTCGGCGGGAGGCCCAGGTGCGCCGCGAACCGTTCGGCGACGTCGGCGCCGTCCGGGCCGTACGCGGCCAGGGTGCCGACCGCGCCACCGAGCTGCGCGGGCTGCGCCACGCCGGCCTGCCGCAGCCGGTCCCGGGCCTCGGCCAGACCGGTCAACCAGCCGGCGGCCCTGAGCCCGAACGTGGTGGGTGCCGCCTGCTGACCGAGGGTCCGGGCGACCATCACGGTGTCCCGGTGGACGTCGGCCAGCTGGGCGGCGGCGTCCACAGCGGTGTCGAGGTGACGCAGCAGCGGCCCGAGCGCCCGCACCGCCACCAGGGCCAGCGCGGTGTCCAGCACATCCTGGCTGGTCGCTCCGAAGTGCACCCAGGCCCGGTGGTGCTCCGGCACGGCGGCGGTCAGCTCACCCACCAGCGCGACGACCGGGTTGCCGGTGGCGTCGGCCGCCCTGCCGAGGGCCCCCGGGTCGTACCGCTCGGCGCGGCACCGCGCGGCGATCGCCTCGGCGGCCGGTGCGGGCATGATGCCGGCGTCCGCCACGGCCCGGGCCAGCGCGGCCTCCGCGTCGAGCATCGCCTGGAGCACCGCGGGGTCGCTGAGTTCCGCGTCGACGTCCGGGGTGCCGGAGAGGCCGCCGAGCAGCCCGTCAGACGGCGAAGAAGACGGTCTCATGCGCGCCCTGCAGGTGGATGTCGAACCGGAACCCGTCCGCCGCGGGTGTCGCCAGCAGGGTGTCACGGCGGTCGGCGTCGACGCCGCGCAGCACGGGGTCGACGGCATTCGCCGCCGGCTCGTCGGGGAAGTAGAGCCGGGTGACGAGGCGGTGCAGCAGCCCACGCCCGAAGACGGACAGGGTCAGGTGAGGGGCTTCGGTGCCGCCCTCCGGATCGGGCAGCGCCCCCGGCTTGACGGTCAACAACCGGTACCACCCCTGCCCGTCGGTCTCGCTGCGCCCGAATCCGCGGAAGCCGGCGAGCACTGGCGGCCGGGCCCCCCGGGGGTCGTCCGGGTGGTCGAACCGGCCGTCCGGGTCGGCCTGCCAGCTCTCCACCATCGCGTCCACCACCGGCATCCCGGTGCCGTCGACGATCCGACCCCTGATCCAGAACGCGCCAGGCGTGCCCTCGGGTACGACGTACGGGCCGTCGGGCCAGCGCAGGCCGATGTGCAGGTACGGCCCGACGGTCTGCGCGGGCATGACACCCAGCTTCTCACTCATCGTCGTCCTCGTCCTCGAAGGGGGTGCTCTCCCGGCCCCGCAGCACGATGTCGAACTCGTACGCCAGCGCCCACTCCGGTGTCGTGGTGGCGTGGTCGTACCGGGCGACCATCCGTTCCCGGGCCTTCGGGTCGCGGACCGAGTTGAAGATCGGGTCCTGGAAGAAGAGCGGGTCGCCCGGGAAGTACATCTGCGTCACCAGCCGTTGGGTGAACGCGCGGCCGAAGAGGGAGAAGTGGATGTGCGCCGGCCGCCAGGCGTTGTCGTGGTTACGCCAGGGGTACGCGCCGGGCTGCACGGTGATGAACCGGTACCGCCCCTGGTCGTCGGTGAGCGCCCGACCCACCCCCGTGAAGTGGGGGTCGAGCGGGGCCGGCCAGGTGTCGCGGGCGTCGCGGTAGCGTCCGGCGGCGTTGGCCTGCCAGATCTCGACGAGCGTGCGGGGTACCGGTCGACCGTCACCGTCGCGGACCCGGCCGTGCACGATGATCCGCTGTCCCTGCGGTTCACCGTCGTGCTGGCGGGTCAGGTCGTGGTCGAGCGCGCCGAGCCGCCCCTCCCCCAGCAACGGCCCGGTGATCTCGGTGAGCAGCTGCGGCAGGTGGATCAGTGGGTGTTTCGGCGCCCGCGCCACTGTCGACCGGTAGCCGGGACTGAGCAGCGGCGGGTGGGCGTCGACGTCGTCGCGTCGGTACCGCGGCAGCACCAGGCCGCCGCCCGCCCGGGTGTCCTGAGTGGTCATTGTCGTCTCCCGTCGGACTTCGTCGCTTCCAGCGCCCGCAGCACCGCGAGTTCGCGGGCCGTCGGTGGCGCACTGGTGGCCGGTTCCTCGGCGACGGCGAGGTCCCAGCCGGTGGCCGCCCGTGCCTGCTCCCGCGTCACGCCGGGGTGCAGGTGGGTCAGGGTGAGCTCGCGGGTGACCGGGTCGGGTTCGAGCACGCCGAGGTCGGTGATCACCACGCGGGGACCGCCGCCGCGCAGGCCGAGCCGTTCCCGGTCGCCCGGGCCCGTCCCGTACCCGACCGAGGTGACGAAGTCGACCCGTTCGGTGAACGTCCGCAGGTCCTGCCGGACGATCACCACGACCTCGCCGCAGGAGGCGGCGATCTCCGGGGCGCCACCGGCTCCGGGCAGCCGGACCTTCGGGGTGTCGTAGTCACCGCCGACGACAGTGGTGTTGATGTTGCCGTACCGGTCGAGCTGCGCGGCGCCGAGGAAACCCACGTCGATCCGGCCGGGCTGGAGCCAGTAGTTGAACACCTCCGGCACCGACACCACCGCGTCAGCGGTGTCGGCGAGGACCCCGTCTCCGATGGAGAGCGGAAGCCGGTCCGGCTTCGCGCCGAGGCACCCGGACTCGTAGATGAGGACCAGGTTCGGGGCGTGCGTCGCCCGGGCGAGATTCGCCGCCGTGCTGGGCAGCCCGATCCCGACGAAGCAGGCGGTGCCGTCGCGCAGTTGCCGCGCGGCGGCGACGGTCATCATCTCGTCCGCGGTCCAGTCCGCCATCGCGTTCCCCTCGCTCGCTGCGCTGACTCATGCCGCCGCGCCGGCCCTGTGCACGTGCTCGTCCAGCCAGGCGCGGAAGGTGTCGCGGTGTCGGCTGACGGCGTCCCAGTCCCGGTAGAAGTCGTTGTCGCGCACCGAGTAGCCGTGGGCGTACGAGGGGTGTGCGCCGCCGGGCACCTCGGCCACCGCGGTGACCGCCCAGCCGGGCAGGACGACCTGCCCGGGTACGGGTTCCCACTCGTCCACGATCTCCTCGACGGTGACCAGTGACCGGTGGGCGGCGAGCACCGCCTCCTTCTGCACCCCGGTGATGCCCCACATCTGCACGTTGCCGTTGCGGTCCGCACGCTGGGCGTGCACCACTGTCACGTCGGGACGCAGGGCAGGGACGGCGGTGAGCGTCTCGCCGGTGAACGGGCAGGTGATGGGCCGGATGTTGGTGGTGTGCCGGGGCAGGTCGGTGCCGGTGTAGCCGCGCAGGACGGCGAACGGCAGCCCGGACGCCCCGGCGACGTACCGGTTCGCCATCCCCGCGTGGCTGTGTTCCTCCAGTTCGAGTGGGCGCGGCCAGGCGTGCTGCACGGCGTCGCGGAAGCGGTGCAGCGACCCGACACCCGGGTTGCCGCCCCAGGAGAAGACCAGGCGGCGGGCGCAGCCGGCGCCGATGAGCTGGTCGTAGATGACGTCGGGGGTCATCCGCACGAGGGTCAGGTCCCGCCGCCCCTGACGGATGATCTCGTGACCGGCGGCGAACGGAATGAGGTGGGTGAACCCTTCCAGGGCCACCACGTCACCGTCGTGGACCAGGTGCGCCACGCCCTCGGCCAGCGAGACGAGCTTCGCCATGGGCCTCCCGCCTCCCGCGACAACAGTGCTGTCCGCTGTTCGCTATGCGGACTGCCGTGCTCATCTCGAACGTACGACGGGGAATGGCGTCCGTCAACGACAGGTTCACCGGGCCCGGCCAGTGACGTCCACAGTGCTCGGCGCTCACCGTCGACGATGCGTTGACGCGGGACCGACCACGTGCCAACGTTCTTACAGAGAACGCCCGTTCGGTCAGCGAACACCTCTGGGCCCCTGGGTGAACGTCACCCCTCACCACCCCACCGGCCCCACGCTCCGAGGAGGACCGCCATGACACTGCTGGACGCCATGACCTGGCAGGGCACGCTGCACAGCGACGGCTGGATGGAACCGGCCGGCGGCACGGCGCCCGTGCGGTCCCCCGCCACCGGCGAGGAGATCGCCCAGGTCGGCGTGGCGAACGCCGAGGATGTGACGCGCGCCTGCGCCCGCGCCGCCGCCGCCCAGCACGCCTGGGCCGCCACCGGATACGCCGAACGGGCCGCGGTGCTGCGCCGGGCCGGGCACCTGTTCGAGCGGCACGCCGCCGAGATCGGCGACTGGATCGTGCGGGAGGCCGGGTCCATCGCTCCGAAGGCCGGCGTGGAGACCGACACCGCGGCGCAGGAGTGCTACGAGGCGGCGGCGCTGGCCTCGCACCCGCTCGGCGAGATCATTCCGAGCGCCCAACCGCGACTCAGCCTGGCTCGCCGGTTGCCCGTCGGCGTCGTCGGAGTCATCGCGCCGTTCAACTTCCCGCTCATCCTGGCCACCCGTTCCGTCGCCCCGGCCCTGGCGCTGGGCAACGCGGTGGTGCTCAAGCCCGATCCGCGCACGGCGGTCTGCGGTGGCATCTCGATCGCCCGGGTCTTCGAGGAGGCCGGCCTGCCCGACGGGCTGCTGCACGTCCTGCCCGGCGGGGTCGACGTCGGCGAGGCGCTGGTGGCCGACCCGAACGTGCGGGTGATCAGCTTCACCGGCTCGACAGCGGCCGGTCGCATGGTCGGCGAGGCGGCGGCACGCCACCTCAAACGCGCCCACCTCGAACTCGGCGGCAACTCGGCGCTGATCGTGCTCGACGACGCCGACCTGGACCTCGCGGTCTCCGCCGGGGCCTGGGGGTCGTTCCTGCACCAGGGGCAGATCTGCATGACCACCGGCCGGCACCTGGTGCACGAGAGCCTGTCCGAACGGTACGTCGAGCGGCTGGCGGAGAAGGCGAACCACCTGCCCGTCGGCGACCCGGCGAAGGAGCAGGTGGCGCTCGGACCGATCATCGACGAGCGCCAGCGCGACAAGATCCACGCACTGGTCACGGCGAGCGTCGACGCGGGCGCCCGGCTGGCGGCCGGGGGCACGTACGAGGGGCTGTTCTACCGGCCGACGGTGCTCACCGACGTCACCCCCGCGACCCCGGCGTACGCCCAGGAGGTCTTCGGCCCGGTCGCGCCGGTGATCACGTTCACCGACCAGGACGAGGCGGTGGAGTTGGCCCGGCAGACCGAGTACGGCCTGTCACTGGGCATCCTGAGCCGCGACGTGATGAAGGCGATGGCGCTCGCCGACCGGATCCCCAGCGGAATCGTGCACATCAACGACCAGACGGTGAGCGACGAGGCGGTGGCGCCGTTCGGTGGGGTGGGAGCGTCCGGCACCGGCTCGCGGTTCGGCGGGCCGGCGGCGAACGTCGAGGCGTTCACCGAGACCCAGTGGCTCACCGTGCGGGGCACCATCACGCGGTACCCGTTCTGACACCGGAGGAGAGGAGCATGCCGGAGATGCGTACCCAGGTCGGCATCGTCGGCGCGGGACCGGCGGGGTTGATGCTGTCGCACCTGCTGCACCTGCGCGGCATCGATTCCGTGGTGCTGGAGAGCCGCAGCCGCGACCACGTCGAGCACCGGCTCCGGGCCGGAGTGCTCGAACAGGGCTCTGTCGACCTGCTCTGTCGCAGCGGTGTGGGTGAACGGCTGCGCCGGGAGGGACTGCGCCACGAGGGCATCGAGCTGCGCTTCGCCGGGGAGTCGCACCGGGTGCCGATGGCGGACCTGACCGGGCGGGCGATCACCGTCTACGGGCAGCAGGAGGTGGTCAAGGACCTGATCGCCGCCCGGCTCGCGGCCGGTGGCTCGATTCTCTTCGAGGCCGAGGCGGTACGTCTGGACGGTCTCGACTCGGACTCACCGGTGGTCCACTTTCGACGCGACGGGCGCGACGAGGAGCTGCGCTGCGACTTCGTGGCCGGCTGCGACGGGTTCCACGGGGTGAGCCGGGGCGCGGTGCCCGAGGGGGTGCTGACCACCTACGAGCGGGCGTACCCCTTCGCCTGGTTGGGTGTCCTCGCCGCCGCGCCGCCAGCCGTGGACGAGCTCATCTACGCCAACCACGAGCGGGGTTTCGCCCTCTACAGCATGCGCTCCCCCGAGATCTCTCGGCTGTATCTTCAGGTCGCACCGGACGAGGACATCGCCGCGTGGCCGGACGAGCGGATCTGGGCGGAGCTGCGGACCCGGTTGGAGACGGTGCCGGGGTGGTCACTCAACGAGGGGCCGATCCTGGAGAAGTCCATCACGCCGATGCGCAGCTTCGTGGTCGAGCCGATGCGGTGGGAGCGGCTGTTCCTGGCCGGGGACGCCGTCCACATCGTCCCACCGACCGGCGCCAAGGGAATGAACCTGGCTCTCGCCGACGTCGCGCTGCTCGGTGACGCGTTTGCCGCGTGGTACGACGAGGGCCGCACCGATCTGCTGGACGGCTACTCGGCCACGGCGTTGCGCCGGGTCTGGCGGGCCCAGCACTTCTCCTGGTGGATGACCTCCATGCTGCACCGGCTGGAGCGCGACGACCCGTACGAGTCGAAGTTGCAGATCGCCACGCTGAGGTATGTCACCACCTCCGAGGCGTACGCCAGGAGCCTGTCGGAGAACTACGTGGGCCTGCCCGAGGTGTGAGCGGGAGCCGGCGCGACGTCGCGATGTTCAACTTATCCATGACGGGCGTCAGAAATTCTTGACTTTCAATGCCGGCGTGACTGACCATGGCCACCACAGCGGCGTGCGCCCCCACGCAGCGGTAGTTCACCTGCAGATCCGAGGCATCCGCCGACTTCCGACGCACCCACCACCCCCGCCCAGGAAGGGCCTCGTCAATGAAGAAGGTCATGGCTCTCGGGCTGATCGCCGCTACCGCGATCGCCCTCACCGGATGTACCGACTCCGACGCGTCCACACCGTCCGATCAGGATTCCGGCGATCTGCGCCCGGTCCGGGTCGCGGCGCTGCCCATCACCGAGACCGCCGCGCTGTGGGGCGGCATCAAGGCGGGCCTCTTCGCCGAACGCGGCCTCCAGGTCGAGGTGCTGCCCGCCCAGGGCGGCGCGCAGGCCATTCCCGCGCTCATGAACGGCGACATCGACTTCGCGATCGGCCAGCCGTTCGGCCCGTTCCGGGCCGACCTGCGCGATCTCGGTGTCGTCATCATCGGCAACTACGCCTCCTCGTACGCCGACGGCGACGACATCAACGCCGTGGTGGCCTCGGCGAAGTCCGGCATCAAGCGGCCGGCCGACCTCGCCGGCAAGCGGGTCTCGGTCAACAGCCTGGGCGCCGCCGGCGACGTGACGATCATGGCGGCGGTCGAGAAGGACGGCGGCGATCCGTCGACGATCAAGTTCGTCGAGGTCGCGTTCCCGGACGCCCCGGCCCAACTCGAGTCCGGAAACATCGACGCCGCCTGGGTGCCGGAGCCGTTCGTCACGCAGCTCAAGGGCCGCGGCGACACCTTCGTCGTCGCGCCCTACCAGGCGGTGGTGCCCGGCCTGACCACGCTCACCACCATCACCACCAAGGAACGCACCGAGAAGGACGCCAAGCTGGTCGAGGACTTCACGGCGGCGATGAAGAAGACGCTGGAGTGGGCCAAGGACCCCGCCAACGAGGCGGCGCTGCGGCAGGCCATCAAGGACAACCTGGAGCTGCCGCCACCGGTGGCCGACTCGGTGCGGCTGCCGGCGTTCGGTTGGGACATCGACCGGCAGAGCCTGCAGACGCTCGCCGAACTCGCGCTGAAGTACAAGGTGCTCGACAAGCAACCCAACCTCGACCGTCTCATCCAGCAGCAGTAGCCGGCGCGATCCCGCCCTCCCCGGCCCCGGTGCGGGGAGGGCCTCACCGCCCCGCGTGACGACGGGAGTGACATGCGCGTTCCCTCCACCCGACGACTGCGCGCGTTGCGCAGGGCGACGCTGGGCGTCGTCGGCCTGACCGGCTTCCTCCTCATCTGGCAGCTGATCCCGACGCTGGGCCTGATCAACCCGCTGTACCTGCCGTACGTGACGGACGTGCTGGCGCGGCTGTTCGAGCAGCTCGTCGACCTCGCGTTCTGGCGGCGGCTGGGCAGCACCATGACGTCCTGGGCGATCGGCCTGACGGTGGCGACCATCGCCGCCGTCGTCCTCGGCACCGTCGTCGGGCTGGTGCCCTTCCTGCGGCGCGCGACCCACACGATGGTCGAGTTCCTGCGGCCGATCCCGTCGGTCGCCCTCATCCCGCTCGCCGTGCTGATGTTCGGCATCCAGCGGCAGGCAGCCCTCGTCATCATCATCTACGCGTCGTTCTGGCAGGTGTTCGTGCAGGTGATCTACGGTGTCGCCGACGTCGACGCGGTGGCCCGCGACACCGCCCGCAGTTTCGGCCTGACCCGGCGGGAGCAACTGTCGCACCTGGTCCTGCCGACCACCCTGCCGTACCTCATGACCGGGCTGCGGCTCGCGGCGGCGGTCGCGCTCATCCTCGCCATCACCGCGGAGATGGTGATCGGCAACCCCGGCCTCGGCCGCATGATCGAACTGTCCCGGTCCGCCGGCGACGCCCCCGGCCTGTACGCGCTGGTCGTGGTCACCGGCCTGCTCGGGCTCACGGTGAACATCGTCTTCCGGTTCGTCGAGCGTCGGGTGCTGTCGTGGCACCAGTCGGTACGAGGAGAGGAGCCGCTGTGACCGCGTACACCGGGCGGATCGCCGCCACGCGGCGTGGTCGGACGGTCGGGTCCCGGATCGCGGCGGGCCTCGCCTACCCGTTGGGGCTGCCGATTCTGCTCCTGGTGCTCTGGGGTGTGGTGGCGACGAGGGCGACGAGCACGTTCTTCCCCGACCCGCTGACGATCGCCGAGGCCTTCCGGCAGACCTGGGTCGGGCCGGCGTTCGTCGAGGACGTGCTGCCGAGCCTCGCCCGCCTCGGCCTCGGCATCGCCGCGTCGATCGTGCTCGGCATCGCCGCCGGCACCGTCATCGGCCTGACCCACTGGTTGCGGGACCTCCTCGAACCGTTGCTGGAGTTCCTCCGGGCCATCCCGCCACCGGTGCTGATCCCGGTGGCCATGCTCCTGCTCGGGATCACGGACACCATGAAGGTGGTCGTGATCGTCTCCGGCGCGATGTGGCCGATCCTGTTGAACACCATCGAGGGTGTCCGGGGCACTGACAGCGTCATGAAGGAGACCGCGAGGTCGTTCCAGGTCTCCTGGTGGGAGCGGCTCTGGTTCCTGGTGCTCCCGGCCGCCAGTCCACGGATCATGGCCGGGGTCCGCCAGGCCCTCTCCGTGGCGCTGATCCTGATGGTCATCTCCGAGATGTTCGCCTCGTCGTCCGGCCTCGGCTACCGGATCGCCTACTTCCAGCGCAACTACCTGATCGCCGAGATGTGGAGCGGCATCCTCCTGCTCGGTCTCGTCGGCGTCTTCCTCGCCGTCGCTTTCGGTCTCGTCGAACGGCGCGTGCTGCGCTGGTACCACGGAATCAGGGAGGTCAACCGTGTCTGACCGGCGCACCCTGCTGCGGGTGGAGCACCTGCGGAAGGTCTACGAGTCCGCGACCGGCGACGTCGAGGCGATCGGGGACATCAGCTTCACGATGGACGCCGGCGAGCTCATCTGCGTCGTCGGGCCGTCCGGGTGCGGCAAGACCACCCTGCTCAAGTGCCTCGCCGGCCTGCTGCGGCCCACCAGCGGCGTGGTCGAGATGGACGGCGCACCGGTGACCGGCCCCAGCCCGGCGATGGCCGTCGTGTTCCAGGAGTACGGCCGCAGCCTCTACCCCTGGCTCACCGTGCGCGGCAACGTCGAGCTTCCGTTGCGGCACAAGAAGCTGACCCGCGCGGCCCGGAGCAAGCTGGTCGTCGACGCCCTGGAGGCGGTGGGCCTCGCGCACGCCGCACGCAGCCACCCGTGGCAGCTCTCCGGGGGGATGCAACAGCGGGTGGCGATCGCGCGGGCGATCGCCTACCAGCCCGACGTCCTGATCATGGATGAACCGTTCGCCGCGGTGGACGCGCAGACCCGGGCCGACCTGGAGGACCTGGTGCGGGAGCTGCACGCGAGCCGCAACATCTCCGTTGTCTTCGTCACCCACGACATCGACGAGTCGGTGTATCTCGGTCAGCGGGTTCTAGTATTGTCCACGTCGCCGACCTGGGTCCAGGAGGACCTCGCGATCGACCTGCCGCCGGAGCGCGATCAGATCACGACCCGCGCCCTGCCCCGTTTCACGGAGCTGCGGACGCACGTCTACGACCAGATCCAGCGGGCCAAGCGCGGGCAGGCGGTGGCCCCGCGATCCGCGCCGTGACCGACGGCCAGGTCAACGAGTTCGCCGAAGGGAAGGGCTGTGGGTAGTCGTCAGCCGAAGCAGTTGTTGCTCGCCTTCTTCGGCGAGCATGTCGTCGACGGTGACACCGGGCCGATCCGGGCGAGCGTCCTGATCACCGTGCTGGAGGGTGCGGACGTGGCCGCGCCGGCCACCCGCGCGACCCTCGACCGGCTCGTGCACAGCGGCATCCTCGCCCGCAGCCGCAGCGGCCGGGAGACGCTGTTCTCGCTGACCGAACACGGCGCGGCGGTGTTGCGCGAGGCGAAGGACCGCGTTCGCGGCCCCCGGCCGTTCGACCCGCAGGGCAGCGGCTGGACCCTGGTCACCTTCTCGATTCCGGAGGGCCAGCGGATGCTGCGCCACCGGCTGCGTTCCACCCTCACCTGGGAGGGCTTCGCGCCGATCCGCGACGGGCTCTGGCTCGCGCCCGGCGAGGTCGACCTCGCCGGGTCGTTGGAGCCGCTGCGCCAGGACCTCGCACCCAACACCGTGATCGCCTTCCACGCCCGCGAACTCGCCGGGTTCCCGATCGGCGAGAGCGTACGCGCGGCGTGGGACATCGAGGCGATCCGGCGCGCCCACCTCGCCTTCATCGACGTGTGGGACGACCCGTCCGCGGCGACGCTGGCGCCGAGCGCCCTCACCGTACGGACGATGCTGGTGGCGGACTGGCTTGCGCTGCTGCGCGCCGACCCCCGGCTGCCGGCCGAGTTCATGGACGCGCAGTGGCCCGCCACCAGATCGGTGGAGACCTACCGCCGGATGCACGAGAAGCTGGCCGGGGCGTCCGCCGCGGAGTTCGCCGACCTCGTCGCGGCCCGGCCCGCGGCTAGGCGCCGAATCGGGCCCGCAGATCGGCCTTCCGCACCTTCCCCGACGCCGTCCGCGGCAGCTCGTCCACGATGACGACGTTCTTCGGCAGCTTGTAGCGCGCGATCCTGCCGTCGAGGTGGGCCCGGATGGTGGCGGTGTCCACCGACGCGCCCTCCCGTACTGTCACTATCGCCCACGGCACCTCCCCCCAACGCTCGTCCGGTACGCCGATGACCGCCGCCGAGGTCACCCCGTCGACCTCGGTGAGCAGCTGCTCGAGTTCGAGCGGGTAGATGTTCTCGCCGCCCGAAATGATCATGTCCTTGAGGCGGCCGGTGATGTAGAGGTAGCCGTCGGCGTCGAGGTGGCCGAGGTCGCCGGAGCGGAACCACCCGTCGGCGGTGAACGCCTCGGCGGTCGCCTCCGCGAGCCCGTGGTAGCCGGGGAAGACGTTGGGTCCGGCGACCTCGATCTCACCGACGACGCCGGTGGGCACCACCGCACCGGCCGCGTCGGTGATCCGTACGTCGGTGAAGAAGTGCGGCAGGCCGACACTGCCCTGTTTGACGCGGGTCATCGCCGGCGGCAGCGCGGTGGCCCCCGGCGCGGCCTCGGTCATGCCGTAACCCTGCGAGAACGACAGACCCCGCGCCTCGTACGCGTTGAGGATCCGGGCCGGCACCGCCGAACCTCCGCAGGTGAGCTTCGTCAGCGTCGACAGGTCGGTCGACGCCCAGGCGGGGTGGTCGGCCATCAGCTGGTAGGTGGTCGGTACGCCGCTGAGCATGGTGACGCCGTACCGCTCGATCTGCGCGAGCGCGCGCCCCGGCTCGAAGCCCTTCTCGATGACCATCGTGGCGCCCTTCAGGATCACCGGCAGGGCGCCCATCCCGAGCGAGGCGACGTGGAACAGCGGCGAGATCATGAGCGCGACGTCGGTGGAGACGACGTCGTAGTCGACCACGCAGTTGAGCGCCACCCAGGTGAGGTTGCCGTGGGTCAGCACCGCGCCCTTGGCCCGGCCGGTCGTGCCGGAGGTGTAGACGATCGCCGCCGGATCGTCGTGGGTGGTGTCGGCGTGGTCGGTGAAGCCGGTGGACTCCCGGGTCAGGTGGGCCAGCCCGGGTCGGTCCGCGGTGCCGTCGCCGTTGACGATGACGTACGGGGTCCGGGCGGCCGACACGGCGGCGGCCACCGGCACCGCGAAGTCCGGGTCGTGGATCAGCACCCGCGCGCCGCAGTCGGCGAGGACGTAGGCGACCTCGGGGGCGGCGAGCCGGGTGTTGATCGGCACGAAGACGGCACCGACCTGGGCCGCCGCGAACATCACCTGGAGCAGTTCGGGACTGTTCTCGCCCAGGTAGGCGACGGGGTCACCCTTGCCGACGCCCCGCTCCCGCAGCACCGCCGAGATCCGGTCCGTGGCGTCGGCGAACTGTCCGTAGGTCAACGGCGACCGGTCGTAAATGATCGCGATCTGGTCCGGGGACTTGAGCCGACGCCTGGCCACCCAGGCGCCGATTCCGTGCTGCTGCATCATCTTCTCCCGGGGGTGGAGGTGGTGTGCTCGCCCGGCCCGACGGTCGCCCCCGGGCTCAGGCGTAGAAGCGGTACAGCCCTCGCGCGACGACCGCCGGCTTGCTCCCGCCCGCGATCTCGATCGTCTGGTCGACGGTGAGCTGGTAACCGCCGGGAACCTCGGCCACCGAGGCGACGGTGGCCCGCATGCGCACCCGCGCCCCGACCACCACCGGCGCGGGGAAACGCACCTTGTCGAGGCCGTAGTTCACCTTCGTGGTCACGCCCTTGACTTCGAGCAACTCGGTCCAGAAGGGCACGGCCAGGGAGAGGGTGAGGAAGCCGTGCGCGATCGGCGCACCGAACGGGCCGGTCTTCGCCCGTTCCGGGTCGACGTGGATCCACTGGTGGTCGTCGGTGGCGTCGGCGAAGAGGTCCACCTGGTCCTGGGTGACGGTGCGGTAGCCGGTGTGACCGAGGTCGGTGCCGGCGAGGTCGCCGAGCCGGTCGTAGGTAATGGTCGTCGTCATGGCGTTTCCTCTCGTCGTCACCGGGCGGCAAGGCCCAGCAGTCGGGCCGCGTTGTCCTTCAGGATGCCCGGGAGCACGTCCGGCTTGAGGTCGGTGCTCTGCACGTCGCGCAGCCACCGGTCGGGGGTGAGCATCGGGTAGTCGGTGCCGAAGAGCACCCGTCGCTTCAGCACCGAGTTGGCGTAGCGCACCAACTCGGCCGGGAAGTACTTCGGGCTCCAGCCGGACAGGTCGATCCAGGTGTTGTGCTTGTGCGTGGCCACCGACAACGCCTCGTCCTGCCAGGGCACCGACGGGTGCGCCATGATGATCTGCAGGTGGGGGAAGTCGGCGGCGATCGGGTCGAGCAGCATCGGGTTCGACAGGCCGAGCCGCAGACCGTGGCCGCCCGGCGTACCCGCGCCGATGCCGGTCTGTCCGGTGTGGAAGAGCGCCGGGACACCGGCCCGCTCCAGCAGATCCCACAGTGGGGCGTACTCGTCGTGGCTGGGGTCGAAGCCCTGCACGGTGGGGTGGAACTTGAAGCCGCGGACGCCCTCCTCCCGGATCAGCCGGTCGGCGAGCTCGACCGCCGCTCCCCCGGTGCGCGGGTCGACCGACCCGAACGGGATGAGCACGTCGGCGTGCTCGGCCGCCGCGCGGGCGATGGCGGTGCTCGACAGCGGCTGGTGCTTCAGTTGGGTACGCGCGTCCACTGTGAAGACGACGGCCACCATCCGCCGCTCGCGGTAGTACCGTGCCACCGCGTCGACCGCGGGCCGTGGGCCGTCCGTCCTGAAGTACGCCGACGCCGCCGCCACGAGCGGCTCGGGCAGTGAGGTGTGCCCGTGGTCGTCGACCTCGATGTGCACGTGCATGTCGATCGCCGTGACGTCGTCGAGGTCGATCGCGGACTGGTACATCGGGCCACCCTCCGGGGCTGTTCGGGGCGGTCAGGACGTCGGGGTCTCGAACTCCTCGGGGAGTTTCGGGAAGCGTTCACCGACGCTCTGCGCGGCACCGGCGAAGGTCGTCGGCCAGGCCTGCACGAGCGCGTCGTACGTCCAGCCGCCCTCGCGGTGCGCGGTCAGCGCGGCCTCGGGGTGGGTCCAGATCTGCAGGCGGTCGCCGCCGATCCCGATCACCTGCCCGGTCACCGAGGCCGCCGCGTCGGAGCCGAGGAACGCGACGAGCCCGGCCGCGTCGTCCGCCGTGCCGAACCCCAGCTCGTGCCGGAAGAACGCGGGCATCGGCTCGCCGTTCGCCTCGGCCCGCACCGCCGCGGCGAAGTAGGGGACGGTGGCGGTCATCGTTGTCGCGGCGACCGGTACGACGGTGTTGGCGGTGATGCCGGCCCGCTGGAGTTCGAGCGCCCAGGTACGGACCATGCCGACGATGCCCGCCTTGGCGGCGGCGTAGTTGGTCTGGCCGAAGGTGCCCCGCTGCCCGGTGGGTGACCCGACGCAGATGATCCGCCCGCCCTCGCCGGCCTGCCGCATGTGCCGCACCGCCTCACGCACGGTGGTGAACGTGCCGCGCAGGTGCACGTTGATGACGGTGTCGAAGTCGTCGTCGCTCATCTTCCACAGCACCGTGTCGCGCAGCACGCCGGCGTTGGTGACGAGGATGTCCAGCCGCCCGAAGTGCTCGACGGCCGTGCTGACGAGTTCCTTCGCGGTCTCGGTCGGGCCGACCGGTGCGACCACCGCGACGGCCCGGCCGCCGGACGCCTCGATCGCCGCCACGGCGTCGGCGGTGGCCTCGGCGTCGACGTCGTTGACCACGACCGAGGCGCCGCGGCGGGCCAACTCCTGCGCGTAGGCGAGGCCGAGACCCCGCCCGGCGCCGGTGACGATGGCGACTTTGCCGTCCAGTGCCATGAGGTGCTCCCTTTCGTCGATGCCGATCCGCGCACGAAGGTGGGGAGGAACACGCGCACCGGCAACGTAATGCAGAATTTGACCGGGCGTCAACGATTTGCAGTCTGTCTACATCAGACGGCAGGGCCGGTGGAGTTGTTCAGCGCCCGGGAGACCACCCGACCGGCGGCCTGCACCAGCGGGGCCAGCGCCACCGGGTCGGCCCGGTCGTGGGCGACCACCAGCGAGATCGCCGCCACCACACCCTCCGGTACGCGGATCGGCGCGGCCACCGAGAGGGCGTCCATGGTGACCTGACGGTCGCTGACCGCGTACCCGGCCCGGCGCACCTCGGCGAGGCAGCGGCGCAGCCGCCGAGGGTCGGTGATGGTCAGTTCGGTGTACCGCTCCAGCGGCGCGGCCAGCACCTGCTCCTGCACCTCGGCGGGCGCGTGGGCGAGCAGGACCAGCCCGACCCCGGTGGCGTGCAACGCGAAGCGACCCCCCACCCGGGTGAGCACGGGCACCGCGTGCCGCCCGGCGATCCGTTCGATGAAGACGAGTTCGAGGCCCTGCCGCACGGCCAGCTGGACGTTCTCGTGGGTCACCTCGTACAGGTCCTCCATCACCGGCAGGGCCAGCTCCCGCAGCCCCAGGCCCCGCGGAGCGAGCGAACCCACCTCCCACAGCCGCAGACCGATCCGGTACCGGCCGTCGTCGCCGCGCTCCAGCGCCCCCCACGCGACCAGCTCCGCGGCCCGCCGGTACACGGTGGGCAGTGGCATCCCGGTGCGCCGCGCCAACTCGCTCAGGGTCAACGCCGGGGTGGCCGGGCTGAACGCGTCGAGCAGCGCCAGCACCTTGCTCGTCACCGACCGCCCCGGCTCTGCGCGCACCCCGTCATCATCCCCGCCCACGCCGGGCGCTCACAGCTCCAGCACGAGTCGGGGCGTACGGGCCCGGGACACGCAGATCATCATGGTGTCGCCGGCGGCCCGCTCCTGCGCGGTGAGCAGGCTGTCGCGATGCTCCGGCACGCCGGCGAGCACCGGGGTCTCGCAGGTACCGCAGGTGCCCTCCCGGCAGGACGAGAGGACCTGCACGCCGGCCTCCTCCACCGCCCGCAGGATCGGCGTGCCCGGCGGCACCGTCACCGTCCGCCCGGAGAGCGTGAGTTCGACCTCGATCGTGGTGTCCGGCGCGCCGGCGTCGCCCCGCGCGGTGAACCGCTCGACGTGCAGGCAGCCGGGAGGCCAACCGCGGCACAGCTCCTCCACCGCCGTGATCAGTGGTTCCGGCCCGCAGCAGTAGACGAGCCCGGTACCGGGCCGGCCCAGCAACCCGGCCAGGTCGAGCAACCCGGTCTCGTCCTGCGGGTGCAGGCTCACCCGGTCGCCGTACTTCTCCCGCAGGGTGGTGGCGAAGGCCATGGTGGCGCGGGTACGTCCCCCGTACACCAGCCGCCAGTCCGCGCCCGCGGCGTCGGCGGCGGCGACCATCGGCGCGAAGGGGGTGATGCCGATGCCACCGGCGACGAAGAGGTACCGCCGCGCCGGGACCAGCGGGAAGGTGTTGCGGGGTCCGCTCACCCGGACGGTCGCGCCGACGGTGAGCCGCTCGTGCACCAGCCGGGAGCCGCCGCGTCCGGCCGGTTCGCGCCGCACCGCGATCCGCAGCGCGGACCGGTCCGCCGGATCGCCACAGAGGGAGTACTGACGGGCCAGTCCGCCGCCCAACTCCAGGTCGATGTGCGCGCCAGGCGTCCACTCGGGAAGCTCACCACCGTCGGCGCGACACAGACGCAGCGCCACCACGTCGGCGGCCACCTGATCGCGTCCGGCGACCACCAGCTCCACCCCGTTCAGCGCGTCCACTGTCACCCGCGCATCGCCAGCCGCCTCGGCGGGCCGGGCACCGGCACGGCCGCACCCTGGTGGCCCTGTGGGTGGGCGAGCAGCCACTCCCACAACTCGACCGGTTCCTCGGCGAGGCGCTCGGCACCACAGTGGCAGATCCCGCGCAGGGTGTCGGTGCCGGGCACCCAGTGGATCCGGTAGACCCGCTCCCCGGTGAGCGTGCCGGCCCGGGACGTCACCGCGCCGCTCCCACCGTCCCCGACCCGACCATCCGGGCCAGCAGCCGCCGGGCGGCCAGGCCACCGGTGTCGATGTTGATGCTCAACTCCTGGTACCGGTCCGGCTCGGTCACGAGCACCTGCTCCAGGATGTTGAGCGCGGTCACGTCCTGCATGACCACCGTGTGGTTGCTGTGGTGCAGGTACTCACTGACCGACTCGTCGTCGATGGCGAAGTCGCGCGCCACCGCCCAGAAGTCATAGGTGGTGTGCTCCGTCGACGGGGTGATGGCGTACACGATCTCGGCGTGGAACGCCTCGCTGTCCTCGCCCTCGGCGGGCGGATAGACACCCTGCGGCGCGATGCGACTGTGCAGGAGGTAGAGGCAGGGCGGGTGGTATTCGATGTCCTGCCACCGGGTGATCCGGCCCTGGATCCCGGTCGAGCGCGCGTAGAACGGCGGGCACTCGGCGTCGTCCATGTGCCGGCTGACGTAGACGATCCCCCGGTCCTCGTCCACCTCGGTGGTGATCGGGGTGTTCGCCACCTCCGGCGTGCCGATGTAACCGCCGTGCAGGTAGGTCTCGTGGGACAGGTCCAGGAGGTTGTCCACCAGCAGGCTGTACCGCGCGTTCAGCGGCGCCATGCCCCGCACCACCGCGTAGCGCGGGTCGGCGAGCCAGGGTGCGCGGGGAATCGCGGCCGGGTCGGCCCGGTCCAGGTCGCCGATCCAGACCCAGATGAAGGAGTCCTGTTCCACCACCGGGAACGAGACCACCCGCGCGGTGCGGGGGATGCGCTGTTGACCGGGTACGAAGACACACGCGCCGCTCGGGTCGTAGGTGAAGCCGTGGTAGCCGCAGACGATGGTGTCGCCGTCGAGCCGGCTCTCCGAGAGCGGGAAGCGCCGGTGCACGCACCGGTCGGCGAGCGCCACCGCCTTCCCGGCGCCGGTGCGGTACAGCACCAACGGCTCACCGAGCACCGTGCGGGCGAGCAGGCTGCGCCCCACCTCACTGCCGTAGGCCGCCACATACCACTGGTTACGCGCGAATGCCATGCGACCGGACCTCCATGCCGACGGACGTCGATGGAGCCGGATCGTCCCGTGTGACGTCCCCGCCGGGGAACCGGAGCTTTCACTGAATGAAAGACGTCCCGTACGGGATGGTGTGGCTGCCGTGCCGGCGGCGCGGCAGCCACACCGGGCGTCACCTGTTCTGCTTCTCCTGGCACGGCACGCAGAAGCGGGCGTGCGGGAGAATCTCGAGCCGCTCGGCCGGGATGCTCCGGTGGCACCTCTGGCAGGCGCCGTAGGTGCCGTCACTGATGCGGCTCAGCGCACCGGTGATCTGCTCGATGGTCTGACGGGTGGCGGCCAGCAGCGCGGCCTGGTTGTGGGCCTCGCCCGGGTCGCCGGTGTCGGCGTTGAGCTCGGTCAGTTCCCGCAGCCGGGCCGTCTGGGTGGCGAAGTCGTCCGCCAGGGACGCTCGCATGTCGGCGAGCCAACTCTGGTCGATGGTGCGACGATGATCGACGCTCATGCTCTGCCCTTTCAAAGGGAAATGGACGGGGAAAACAAAAAGGGCCGAAGCTTGGATAGCTTCGCCCTGGCGGTCGTTCTGGGTGTGCAACGACTGCGCGGGTGGGCCTCGGCCGGTTCGCACCGGGCTCGACATCCTGTCGGCGAGCGCGGCGTGCGGCGCGCGGACAACCGGCACCCGCATGTCGGCCTTGCGGCGTGTGACCGTCGGCACGCGGACAGCACCGCTCACCGCCACCATGGTGGCGGCGGGCGAGCGGAAGGTCACCGACGGCATGCCCCCACCATAGATTGGTGTTTGCGGTAAAGCCAACGTTCGTGGCGATGCCCCACAGCGGCCACGAATGCCCCTTTCGCCGCAGGGCCGTTGGCCGGACCCGACGGACGGCGGTCGATCTTGCGGTGAGGTGGAGCCGCCCGCGACCTGACGCGGGAGTTGGCTACTCGAACCGCTCCAGGGCCTGGCGGACGGTCTCGTCCGAGACGTTCTCGCCTTCGATCGTGGTGGTGCTCCGCTGCTCCCCGTCACCGCCGGCCACCACCGTCGTCACCGTGATCGAGCGCCGCTTGTCCCGGCTCAACCACAGGTGGAACACGCGGACCGCGGCGGCGAGCACAGCGGGCCCGGTCAGCGTCACGACCAGGTCGCCCCACTGCCCCTTGGTACCGGGCGTTCCGGCGGGCACCTCCTGGGCGGCCGCCCGCAATACGGCGGCACTGCGCAGGTCGGCGTCGAACTCCGCCAATGCGGCGGAAACAGCGGAATGATGGCTGGGAAGCCCCGCGACGTCGAACGTCACCCGCACCGTTGCCACGCGCGCTCCTTCTGTCCGGCCACATCGGCACGATAACCTGTCCGCACAAGACCGAACATCCTGAGGACGATTTGTGTATCGTGCGCTGCTGGTCTGCAATTCGGTCTATGAGGCGGACACCTCGGCGCTGGCCACGTTACGCGGCCCGAGCACCGACGGTCCGCTGCTGCGGCACGCTCTCGTCGATCAGCACACCGGCATGTTCGACGAGCGCAACGTCGACGTCCGGATGGACCTACCGGCGCACGAACTGCTCGACGCGGCCAGCCAGTTCTTCGCCGACAGCGGCCAGGACGACACCCTGCTGTTCTATTTCAGCGGCCACGCCCGCAGCCGGCACAATTCGCTGTTCCTGTGCTGCCGCAACACGGTCACCGGCCGGCTCGCGGGCACGGCCGTGTCAAACATTTCCCTCGGCCAGATGATCACTGATGCTGCCGCTCGGACAAAGATCGTGATCCTCGATTGTTGCGAGGCCGGCGCCTGGAAGGGCGCGTTTCCGGAATCAGCGGAATTCGGCGAGGGCAGCTTTCTCATCGCCGCCTGCCCGCCGAGCGGGGCGGCCGCCGACGCCGAACGCACCGGCATGCCGAGTCCGTTCACCCAGGCGCTCATCGACGGGCTCCGGCACGACGCGACGACCGACGGGTCAACCGGCTACGTGGGCTTGGACAACCTGTACGCGTACGTGGCGAAACGGCTCAGGAACCGCATCACGCCGCACCGGAAGTTCGACGGCAAAGGTGACATCCCCATCGCTCGGCGCCCCGCCCGGCCGACCGCCGCCGAACGGGCCGGGCCGGCGGCCGCACCGGCGTCGCCGCGGCCGTTCATCGACGAGACAACAGCCGACACCGGGATCGACTCCGACCGGGTGGCGAGGTTCCGGGCGGACCTGCGACCCGAGATCACCGGCTGGATGCCCGAGCAGCTCACCACAGTGGAGTTCCTGCAACGCGCGAACCTGCTGCGCCACGGCCGGCTGACCCGGGCGGGTGCGCTGCTGTTCGGCGACGACCCGACGGCCGTGGTGCCCACCGCGGTCGTGCAGTGCACCCAGGTGCACGGGCTCGACAAGACCGCGCTGATGGACGCGCAGCCGCCGTTTGCCGGGTCGGTCCCGGAGCAGATCGTGTACGCCCGCGACTTCGTCGCCAAGCTGGTCCATCGGGGGGAGGAACCCACCGAGGACGACGCCCGCGCCCAGCCGGTCTACGACTACCCCATGATCGCGGTCCGCGAGATCATCGCCAACGCGCTGGTACACCGGGACTACGAACACGCGCAGAGCTGCGTGCACGTGCGGGTCTACGCCGACCGGATCGAGGTGGTCAACCCGGGCTCGTGGCAGGGCGCCGAGTTGTCTCCGGACGTCCGGCGCTCCCTCGGTGACCTCACCTCGGAGTCCCGCCGTCCCAACTTCCGGCTGGCGCACATCTTGACCTGGGTGAAGGTCGTGGAGGGCGAAGGCTCCGGCATCCCCCGTGCGCTGAGTGAGTGCCGTCGCATCGGCGCGCCCGAGCCGACCGTGTCGTTCTCCGGCGGCATGGTGATCGTGACGCTGTACCCTCGCGAGCCGGACACGTCCCTGATCGTCAGCCCGACCGCCCCCGCCCGCGCCGAGCCCCGGCGGACGGAGCCCGACCCGCCCGCCGCGCACCCGATGTTGACCCCGGTGTTCTACCTGAGCTACGCCCGGGTCCAGCGGCCGAGACGCCCCGCCGCGCCGAGGGCCGAGGCCAGCCGGTACGTGCCGCAGTTCTTCGACGACCTGTCGTCGAACGTCAACGAAATCCTCGGGGTGCCGCCCGGCCACGTGGCCGGCTATGTCGACCTGACGGTGGACGGCGGCGAACGCTGGCAGGATCAGGTGCTGCACGCGGTCGGGACGTGTCAGGTCTTCGTCAGCCTGCTCAGCCCCGCGTACTTCAACAGCCATTGGTGTGCGATGGAGTGGGACGGCTTCGCTCGGCGACGGACCACGAACCAACGCGGCGGCGGGCCGGTGCCCTCGACCGGGTTCCTGCCGCTGTCCTGGGTGCCGACGTCGGGGCCGATGCCGCAGGCGATCGCGCAGATCAACGCTTTCAACGTCGCCGGTCTCGATCCGGAGGCGCAGCAGCAATACGAGAGGGAGGGGCTCTACGGCATCATGGCGATGCGCTTCGACCACGCGTACGCCCAGGTCGTGTGGCGGGTCGCCATGCAGATCGCCCGGATGTCCCGCGAGCAGACGGTGGAGCCCGACGTGCCACGCGACGTCCTCGAACTGAGGCCGACGTTCTCCTGACGGTTGGGCTATCCGCGCTCGTCCGGAGGCTGCTGCTTCGTCAGGTGGAGCAGCCACCCCTCGCCGGTGCGGATCAACGCGTATCGCCGGCTGCCGGTGCGGCCGTGCAGGGTGAACAGCATCCGGCGGTCGGTGCGATCGTGCTCCTCCCAGGTGCCGATGTCGGCGATCGACTTGTCGACGTCCTCGTAGGTGAGGTGATCGAGGCCGTGGTCGGGCACGGCGATCGCGAGCCGGTTGTCGCCGGGGTTGTCCGGCAGACCGCGGGGCACCGCCCACGAGCGCAGCACGCCGTCCTCCTCGAGCCGCAGGTCGAAGTGCGGTCGCGGTCTGCGGTGGTCGTGCAGGACGAAGGCGGGTGCCACTGTCCCATTCTCGGCGTCGGCCGGCCGTCCCGCCGGCCGACGTGAGCACCTCGCGGGCCCGGGTGAGCGGAACGCACGCGAATCAGAGGTTTTGCGGGGCACGCATATTTGCGTGACGCGCAACTAGTGCTAGCGTGGTGGCATGACGGGGCTGCGGGAACGCAAGAAGGCCGAGACACGGGCGGCGCTTGGCTGGGCGGCGATCCACCTCACCGCGGAGCGTGGCTACGACAACGTCCGCGTCGAGGACATCGCCGAGGCGGTCGGCGTCTCCCCACGCACCTTCAACAACTACTTCTCCAGCAAGGCCGAGGCGATCGCCTCCCGCCACCTCGACCGCAGCCTGCGCACCGCCGCCGCACTGCGGGAACGTCCCGCCGACGAGCCGCTCTGGGTGGCGCTCACCCAGGCCGCGTTGGCGCAGTTCACCCGCGGCCCCGAGGTCGAGGCGATGCCCTCCCCCGACCACGCGCAGTGGGTTGCCGGTGTCCGCACCATGCTCGCCGAGCCGGCGCTGCAGGGCGAACGGCTGCGCGCCACAGCGCTCGCCGAGGCCGAGCTTGCCGCCGCGGTCGCCGAGCGAACCGCCACCGACCTCGCCACCGACATGTATCCGCGGCTCGTCGCGGCCGCCGCCAGCGCAGCCGTCGCCGTTGCCATGCACCACTATCTGGACAGCGCCGACCCACCCACCCCGATCGAGCGCCTCATCACCGACGCCTTCACCCAGGTCGCCGCCGGCCTCCCTGCCCCGTCGCACTGAGCTGCCCCGTCGCACTGAGCCGCCCGCGTCGTCCAGGACACCACCCCACCCACGCCTCAAGCCGCGTCACACCTCCCGCGGCAGACCGGCCACGTGCCGCGCCTGCCGTGGCGATGACGCGCACCCCGAAGGGATCATCATAATGATCGATGTCGCAATCGTCGGAGCCGGCCCCAACGGCCTCATGCTCGCCTGTGAACTGGCTCTTGCCGGCGTGCACCCCGTCGTCCTCGAACGCCACGCCGCGCCCACCGGCGAAGCTCGCGCCAACGGCCTCGTGGGCCAGGTCGTCCGCCTGCTCGACCGGCGCGGCCTCTACGCGCGGCTCAGCGGTGAGAGCACCCCACCGGTCCCCCAGCCCGCCTTCACCTTCGGCGCGTTCCCGCTGGACCTCACGGTGCTCGCGGAGAACCCGCACTACGTGCTCGGGGTGCCGCAGGCCCAGCTCGAGGCCGCCCTCGCCGCCCGGGCCGTCGAGCTCGGCGTCGACCTGCGCCGCGGCCACGAGGTCGTCGACCTCCACCAACGCCCCGACGGGGTCGAGGTCGACCTCGCCGACGGTACGCAGCTCAGCTGCCGTTTCCTCGTCGGCGCCGACGGTGGCCGCAGCGCGGTACGCCGTCTGGCCGGCATCGACTTTCCCGGTGTCACCAACGACCGGTCGATCTCCCGCACCGCCACGGTGACCGTGCCCGCGTCATCAGTCGACCCCCAGACGGGCGGCCTGCGCGTGCCCGGCTACGGCGTCGTCCCGCCGTTCCAGCACACCCGCACCGCCCGTGGCCTGATCGCCTGGGCCCCGTTCCCCGGCCGCCCGGCGATCCTGAGCACGACGGAGTGGCCCGACACACCGACGGACGACGAGACCCCCATGAACCTGGCGGAGCTGCGGGCCAGCGTCGCCCGGGTGCTCGGCGCCGACGTTCCCCTCGACGCGCCTGACGGGCCCGGCCTGCTGCGACGGCTGACCGGCCGCAACACCCGCATCGCCGCCCGCTACCGCGCCGGCCGGGTGTTGCTGGTCGGTGACGCCGCGCACGTACACTCCGCGATCGGCGGCCCCGGCCTCAACCTCGGCCTGCAGGACGCGGTCAACCTGGGTTGGAAACTCGCCGCCACCGTGCGCGGCTGGGCGCCGCAGGGCCTGCTCGACACGTACGAGACCGAGCGTCGCCCCGTCGCCGAACGGGTCGTGATGTCCACTCAGGCGCAGTCGGCGCTCATCGGCCCCGGCGACGAGATCACCGGCCTGCGGGAACTCTTCGCCGAGCTGCTGCGCAAGCCGGAGGTGACCGGGCACATCGCCGCGCTGATGTCCGGCGCGGACATCCACTACCCCGCCGACCCCGCCGACCCGTTGGCCGGCCGTTGCGCCCCCGACGTGATCGTGCACGGCGACCACGGGCCGACGCGCCTCGCGGAGCTGACCCGCACCGCCCGGCCACTGCTGCTGGACTCCACCGGCGCCTACGCCGAGGTCGCCGCGCCCTGGCGGGACCGCGTCGACGTGGTCACCGGGCAACTGGAGGGCACGACCGCCGCCGCGTTGCTCATCCGCCCCGACTGCTTCATCGCCTGGTCCGCCGGGAACGTCGACACGCTGCGCGCCGCGCTGACCCACCACTTCGGCAGCACACGATGACCACCGGGCACGGCCCACCAGCGCACCCTGCCGGCCCGCGCCGACCCGGCTGAGCCCGACCCGTACCGGCTGAGCCCGACCGACCCGGCCGGGCGCGAGCGAGCGCCTCGGCTTCGGCGAGCCGGTCGCCGCTCGTGGCCCAGCCGGGCTTCCGTTCAGTGTCCGTACGCGTGGTGCGCCTTCCACTGCTCGACCGGAGTGAGCGGAACCGCAGCGGGTCGCTCCGGCGCCGTGGTCAGCTCGATCCGCTGGCCTTCCGTCGCCGACCGGAGCAGGCTGGTCATCGTTTCGAGGACGTGCAGCGCGACGTCGCCGCCAGCGCGCGGCGGACGCTGATCGTCGGCCCGGACCAGGTCGATCAGACCGATTCCCCGGGAACCGTCGGCGTAACCGGCCCGCGGTTCCAGAGCGCGCCATTCGGTGTCGCCGAGGGCGAAGAGGCGGACCTCGCCGTCGAAGTAGTTCGGGTCGGGCACGGCGAGCGTGCCCGCCTCCCCGTGCACCTCGATCGGTGCGGCCGTCGTCTGGACGCCGTCGAAGCTCGTCGTGATGGTGGAGAGCGCACCGTTGACGTGTTCGAGCACGCCGGTGAGGTGGGTGTCCACCCCGACCGGGATCCGCTGGCCGGCGCGCGGGCCCGAGCCGATGACGCGCTCGGCGCGCAGGCGGCTGGCGGCTCCGGTCACCGCGCGGACCGGCCCGAGCAGGTGGATGAGCGCCGAGACGTAGTACGGCCCCATGTCCAGCATCGGGCCGCCACCCGGGGCGTAGTAGAAGTCGGGGTTGGGGTGCCAGCGTTCGTGCCCCGGAGTGACCATGACGGCCGACGCGGACATCGGGCGCCCGATCAGCCCGGCGTCGATCGCCGCCCGCGCCGTCTGCGTGCCGGTGCCGAGGACGGTGTCCGGCGCGCACCCGACGCGGACGCCGGCCGACGCGGCCCGCTCGATGGTCGAGCGCCCGTCCGGGAAGGTCACGGCGAGCGGCTTCTCGACGTACACGTTCTTGCCCGCCTCGATCGTGCCCAGCGAGATGTCGGCGTGCGCTGCGGGGATGGTCAAGTTGAGCACGGTCTGCACGTCCGGGCGGGCCAGCAGACGCTCGACGCTCATCGCCTCGGCGCCGGGGATCGTGGCGGCGACCGCGGCCGACCGGTCGGCGTCGAGATCGGCCACCGCGACGATGCTCACCTCGGGGTGGTCAGCGAGTGTGTCCAGGTAGACGTGGGAGATGACCCCGAGACCTACGACGCCGACGCGGTGCGGGTCGCCCACAGCATCCCCCTCTCGATGACGGTACGAACGCTCGCGTGCTCCAGCACGTCCAGGCTGTGCCCCGGGGTCGTCACGACGATGCGCCCGGCACCCCAGAGCCGGGTCCAGATCGCGGGCGAGGTGACCGGCCGGTGCCATGGGTGCCACGCCTGGGTCGGGTGGGTGGTCTCGGCCAGGACGTCGATGAGGTCGTCGTGCAGCACCCAGTACTGCTCGGTGACGAGGTCGAAATCCTCGATCCCCGCGGTGATCGGGTGTTCCCGGCCGAGGTCGGTGACGCGCACCGTGTGCGGCAGGAAGTTGTCCTCAGGGCCGCCGTGACGTTCACACGGCTCCAGGCCCGGATGGGTGGCGAACTGGCCGCCCACCAGGTGCAGGTATTCCGCTGACGCGCGGAACGAGTCCACGATGCCGCCGTGCCAGCCGGTGAAGCCCGTGCCGGCGATGACCGCCGCGCTGAGACCCGCCACCTGCTCCGCGGTGATCTGCGACATCGTCATGCACTGCACGACGAGGTCGGTCTCGGCCATCGCGGCGGCATCGGCGTAGGCCTCCGTCGACTCCTCGACCCGTACGGCGTAGCCGCTTCGTTCGAGGAAGGGGAGGAACATCTCGGTCGCCTTGACCGGCTGGTGCCCCTCCCATCCGCCCCGAACCACAAGTGCTTTCCGCTGCGTCACCCTCGCTCCCTCCCACGGTGCGTCGCCACGGGCTGGTTGCTCCCGCCCCGACGACGTGCCGCCGATGCCCGTGCGCGTCGAGCACCTCACCGTACCCGTGGTCGCCGACAAACCGCCGTCCGTCGGCCTTCGAATTCCACTGTGCACGGTCTGCTTGCGCCGCAACGCGAAACGACACCGGTGGCCACGGTTGGAGAGCGCCGTGGCGGGAACGGATCAACCGCTACGGCGGTTACCGTACTGGCGAGGGCTCTGGACCGAACCCCGGCCGCCGAGGTGCTGGCCCTTTCCATGCGGCTGAGGCGAGGCGACCTTACCCTTCGCGCGTCGGGCAGCCCGGTTCGCGGGAACGGCAGGCTGGTCGGTATCGGCATCGGCCGTCGTCGAGGTGTCGGCAGCCACCGCGTCTGCGTCTTGGGCGGGCTCAGGCTCCGGCATCGGGTTCTCCTTGGATTGCGTGGGGTCCTGCGGGCCAGCAGCGGACGCGGGCTGATCGACGCCAGCATGGGCGCCTTGACGGTAGCGCAACGCCGGGCCAGGCTGAGTGTTCCCCCGCTCCGATGGGACAGCCGTTACCTGCTGCCCGCCGGTGTCAGCGGGCCCCCGGCCGCGACCGCATCGCCGCAACTGGATACTTCTCCTGGCCCGATCCGATGGGTGTCCGTGCCGAAGCTCGCCATGGTCGCGCGGCCAGAGTTACGGCCCAGTGTGCGGAGGTGGGTATTGGGCCGTCCGGAGAAGCCGGTGGACCCGACGGCGGGCCCGGTGCAACGGTTGGCGTGGCAGCTACGGCAGTTGCGGGAACACGCGGGCAACCCGAGCTATCGGCTCCTGGCTCGGCGCGCGCACTACTCGGCAAGCACGTTGGCGGACGCGGCGAAGGGTGACCGGCTGCCGTCGCTGGAGGTGACGCTCGCGTACGCCCAGGCCTGTGGCGGCGACCTGGCCGAGTGGCGGGCACGGTGGTCGGCCATCGCCGAAGCGGCGGAAGCCTCCGGCGCCGCCGAGGCCATCGCCCAGCGCTGCCCGTATCAGGGGCTGACGGCGTTCCAGCCGGAACAGGCGGAGCTGTTCTTCGGCCGTACGGAGTTGGTCGAACGGCTGCTGGCACGGGCCGATCAGCGGTGCCTGAGCGCTGTCATCGGGGCTTCCGGAAGCGGCAAGTCCTCGTTGCTGCGGGCCGGCCTGCTGGGAGCCATCACCGCCGACCGTAAGCTCGCGCAGCGGTGGCGGACGATGTTGTTGACGCCGACCGAGCGCCCGCTGGAGGCGTTGGCCGCCGAGGTCGCCAAGTTGACCGGCCAGGATGCCTCAGAGATCCGGAAGGACCTGGCGTCGGATGGCGCCGCGCTCGACATCGCGGTGCGCAACGCTCTGGCGGGCGGCCCGCCGCAGGCCCGCGCGCTGCTGGTGGTGGATCAGTTCGAAGAGGTGTTCACACTCTGCCCCGACAAGGCGGAACGCCGACGGTTCATCGAGGCGCTGCTGGACGCCGCGCAGGGGCCTGACCGCCGCACCACAGTGGTGCTCGGGGTACGCGCCGACTTCCTCACCCACCTCATGCAGTATCCGAACCTGGCCGCCGTGCTGGACGACGAGGCGCACCTTCTGGTCCGGCCGGTGAGCGCCACCGACCTGCGGGAGATCATCATCCGGCCCGCCGCCCAGGTCGGCATGGGCGTCGAGGCGGACCTCATCAGCACGGTGCTCGCCGATGCCGCCGACGAGCCGGGCGCGCTGCCGCTCGTCTCGCACGCGCTCCTCGAGACGTGGCAACGACGAAGCGGAGAGACCCTCACCCTGTCGGCCTATCAGGCGAGCGGCGGCGTACGCGGGTCGATCGCCCAGACTGCCGAGCGGGCCTATGGCGACTTCGGGGCAGCCGAGCGACAAGCCGCTCGCCGGGTCTTCCTGCGGCTCACCGCACTGGGCGACGGCACCGAGGACACCAGGCGGCCCATCAGGCGTACCGAACTCGACGGTATCGCCGACGAGGCTGTCACCGCCCGTGTCCTGGACCAGCTGGCCGAATCCCGTCTGGTGGTCATGGGCGACGGCACGGTGGAGGTGGCCCACGAGGCGCTCATCCGGGCCTGGCCGCGGCTACACCGATGGCTGACCGACGATCGCGCGAACCTGCTGATCCACCGGCGACTCACCGAAGCCGCGCACACCTGGGCGACGCTCGACCGCGATGCCGGCGCCCTGTACCGGGGAACCCAACTGCTGGGCGCGCAGGCTCTGGCCGAGGACCAGCCAGGGGAGCTCAACGAGCTCGAAAGCTCCTTCCTGCACGCCAGCTCCGCGCTCGCCGAGTCCGAACAGAACGTCGCCCGGCGTCAGGCCCGCCTGTTCAAGCGTTTCGTCGCAGGCATATCCACGCTGCTGGTACTCGCTCTGCTGGGTGGCGGCGTCGCGGTACGACAACGCCAGGACGCCCGCCGACAGCAGGTGACCACGCTCTCCGGTGAACTGTCGCTGCAAGCCCGATCCCTGCTCGCCACCGATCCCGATCTGGCCGGCCTGCTGGCCGTCGAGGCCGACCACCTCGACTCGAACACCGAGACCCAGGGAAGCGTGCTCAGCGCGGCGGCCGCGCCCCGCCGCGCCGAACTCAACGTCGGCGGGCCATCCATCTACACGGTCGCGTTCAACCCGGACCATTCCCTGTTGGCCTCCGCGGCCGGTGACGGCACCATCGGATTGTGGGACCCCGCACGCGGCGAGCGGGTCGCCACCCTTCCCGGCCACACCGGTCGAACCGCCGACCTGGCCTTCGCAGACCACGGAAGGTTGCTCGCCTCCGTCGGGATCGACAGGTCCATCATCATCTGGGACGTAGCGACGCGTCTACAGAAGACCCGGTTGACGGAGAACAGGCTCGGGTCGGGCATGGCCTTCAGCCCCGACGGGACCAAGCTCGCCGTCGGCCTGGCGGCCGGCCCCGGCACCGACACGACTGCCGGCCGTGCCGGCGACATCGCCCTCTACGACCTGCGGACCACGACTCGCACCGTGCTGCGCGAGCACCGGCGTCCGGTCAGGTCGCTCACGTTCAGCCACGACGGCGCGATCCTTGTCTCCACCGACGGGGTGGAGCACCCGGCCGTTTGGCGTGTGGCGACCGGCACGGTGTTCGCCAGACTGCCCGCCGAGCATGTCTTCTCGGTCGCCTTCGGGCCCTCGGGGTATGTCCTCGCGGGTTCCGCCGACGACCGTGGGGTGTACCTGTGGGATCTTGCTGACGGCCAACCGGTCGGCCTTCCGCCGCTACCGCTGGCCGGCCGCTACGCATGGACCATCTCCGCGCCCACCGACAGCAGGCTCGCCGTGGCCGATGAGAACGGCGCGATCACCATCTGGGACGTGCGACGCCGCGAGTCCCTGCAAACCTTTCAGGACCGGGGCCGCACCGAGACGGTCTCCGTCGCACTGAGCCAGGACGGGACGATGCTCGCCTCCGCCGGCTTCAACGGAACCATCGTGCTCCACGATCTGGATGACGCCCCGTTCAGCGGTTTCGCCGCGCAGGTCAAAGACCTGAAGATCAGCCCGGACGGCACCCGTGTCGCCTCGGCCGGCAGCGACGGCACCGTCCGCCTCTGGGACACCGACGGCAGACAGGTGGCCGTCCTCGCCGGGCACGCAGACGAGGTGCAGGCCGTCGCGTTCAGCCCCGACGGGCTCCGGATCGCCGCCGTGACCCGGAACAACATCATCACGATCTGGGATCTGCGCCGTCAACGACAGGCCACACGACCGATCGTATCCAAGGGAGTCGGTGCGTCCACGGACGTCGCCTTCGATCCTGGTGGCCGTCTCGTCGCGGCTGCCACGCTCGGCCCCTTCGTCTGGGACGTCGGCGACATCAACAATCCGACCGACATCACGGCCAGGTTCCCGGCGCAGATCGTCACGTCGCTGACCTTCACCCCGGACGGCCGCCGGCTCCTGGGCGCGAGCGTGGGCGGCTACGTCAACACCTGGGACGTCACCACCGGCAAACTTCTCAGCCGGGTGAAAAGCCAGCAGGGCACGGTGCAGGACATCGCGGTCAGCCCCGACGGAGCCCTGCTCGCGACCGCCGGCGACAGCCGTACCGTCAAGCTCTGGGACGCCGCGACCGGCAGCGAACTCGCCGTTCTGCACGGCCACACCGCGCCGGTCCAGGTCCTTGCCTTCAGTCGCGACGGCCGCAGGATCGCGTCCGCTGGCGACGACCGCACCATCGTCGTCTGGGACACCGTTACCCGGCAACGCGTCGCGACCCTCAGCGGCCACGGCGCGCGAGTCCGCGGGCTCGCCTTCACCGCGGCCGGAGATCTCCTCTCCGGCGCTGAGGACGGCCGAATCATCCGCTGGTCGTTCGACCTCCGCGCCGCCAGGGCCCAGATCTGCGCCATGGTCGGCCGTGAGCTGACCCGGCAGGAGTGGGCGACGCACATCCGATCAGAGCGGTACGACCCCTCCTGCGGCGCACCGCCGAGTCGCTGACTGAGCTGCGCAGACGTCCGAGGAATTGTCCGACGTTGTTTGTCCGGCGCCGCCGCTCTGTCGGACAACCTCGCCCCGCACCAGCCTGGCTCCAGGACACGAGCCGTGCGGTGGTTGTCCGCCGAGGAGTCCGACTGCCCGGGGAGCAGCCCGACGGGGGCCCCGGGCACCGGACGACACTGCGATGAAGGAGAACACGATGAAGCGTTTGGCAGCACTGCTCGCACTGCTCATGACCGTGCTCGCGGGCACGCTCGTCGCCGCCAGCCCCGCCCACGCTCGTAGTCAGCCGGAATGCGAGTCCTACGACGTCGTCAGCAACCAGGCGGGTTATCAGGTCGCCGCGCCGGTCGGCAAGTACGGCGTCCTGCCGTGCTCGCTGGTCTGGGGCGACGCCGGGCCGGGCACGGTGGCCCTCCAGTGGGCCCTGAACGACTGCTACCTCGCACCCGCCGGCAAGGCGCGGCTCGAAGATGACGGGGCGTTCGGCCAACTGACCTTCAACGCGCTGAAGTTCGCCCAGAGCAAGGCGGGCATCAGCGCGGACGGCCAGTTCGGGCCGCAGTCACGCGCGTCTCTGAAGTTCCCCGCCTACACGGGCGGAACCTACGGAACCCCTACCTGTGCCCGCCTCGGCCGTCCACTGCCGTAACTGCCCTCGGGTAGGCCACGCCGGTGGTGACAGCGCAGTCGCTGTCACCGCCGGCCCTCGTCCGGAGGGCTGCCTGATCATCGCCAGCACCTGCCGCCGCTTCGCGGTCGGGCCCGACTGCGGCGAATGCCGACGCCGAAGCCAGAGATCGGTCGTTACGTCGAGACGACCGTGCGCGACCACTGCTGGTTCGCGCCGGTGTTGCACGTGTACTGCTTGAGGACCACTCCGTCCGCTGTCGAGGCGGCCGGTACGTCCACGCACTTGTTGCTGTGTCGTGCCCGCAGTTGGAAGTAGCCGCCGTTGGTGACCAGTTGGAACTGCTGGTTGGTGCCGCCGCCGCAGGTGTACTGGATGAGTTCGGCGCCGTCGGCGGTCGACGCGCCCACCACATCGAGGCACTTTCCGCTGTGCCGGCTGATGATGCGCCAGTAGCCGCTGCCGGCGTCCTGGAACTGCCACTGCTGCCACGCGTTGCCGCCGTACGTGTACTGGCCGACGCGCGCGCCGTTGTCGGTGTTGGGTTGCTGGACGTCCATGGCCTTGCCGCTGTGCCGCGCGGTGATCCGGTAGAACGTTCCCGTCGGCGGCGGAGGCGTGGTGGGGCCGCCGCCGATGGTGTCGCCCCACGCGTACCGGATCTGGTCCGCGCCGGAGGTGTTGCGGGTGCTCAGGTTGAGGTCGGTGCCGCTGCCGCTGAGGGCGAACATCGAGTACCAGTCGTAGCCGATGGTGCCGGGCTTGCCCCCGAGCGCCGGCCAGTAGGTGCCACCCATCTGGTTGTCCCGCATGACCTGCGCCATGGCCCGGATGTAGCGCACGAAGTTGTCGGTACTTCCCGCGTCGGCGTAGTTACGGCCGTCGTTCATGGGCGCGCCGAACTCGGTCACGACCGCACGGG
Organism: Micromonospora sp. DH14; assembly: GCF_029809455.1. Classification (NCBI taxonomy): domain Bacteria; kingdom Bacillati; phylum Actinomycetota; class Actinomycetes; order Micromonosporales; family Micromonosporaceae; genus Micromonospora; species Micromonospora sp. DH14. The sequence goes on from NZ_JARVKT010000004.1 coordinate 104,448, forward strand.
AGGCGCAGGTGCCCAGGCGGGCCTGGATGTGGCTGCGGAACGCGTCGTACGTCATCGCGCCGTAGAAGAAGGCGTAGTAGTGAAAGGACAGCAGCGTGGAGTTGAAGCGGCCGTCGTTGCAGATGTCGCGCAGGTCCTGGCTGAAGCCGGTGCCGCCGATGAGCACCCGACCGGGCACCGCGGAGTAGTGGTAGCTGAGCCAGTTCGCCGCCACCGTGCGCCACTCGGCAGAGCTGTATCCGTGTGGCTCGTTCATCGGCTCGAAGTAGACATTGGTGTTCGAGCCGTACGTGTTCGTGACGGTGGACCACATCGCGTTCCACGCGGCGAGGTTCGTGATCCTGCCGCCGGAGGCCGCGCCGTCCTCCCAGTAGGCGAGGATGACTTTGAATCCACGGGCGGTGGCGGCGTCGATGGCACCTCGGTACGCCTCCCACCACGCCGTTGCGGACAAGTGTTAGCGATCGCAACTACCAGTGTCAAGGCATCGACTACCGTCGCTCCCCTGCCCGACCGTCACTGGCTCAGGCAGCCGCTGCCGGCGTACCGCACGTGGTTGGCCGCGACACGACGCGCGCGGTCGCCATGTCGCCGGCGCTGTGACAAATCGTCCACGCCGCGGGCCGCCGAATCCCAGGGCCGATCCCTACAGTCGGACCATGAGCACCAACGACGGCGTGCGGGTCTGGCTGCGCCGGCATGGGGCCGAGCAGATCACCCATCCCGGTGGCACGCTGTACGCCCACCTCTGCCGGGTGAGCGAACGACTCGCCGCGCTCGGCCGCAGCCATGACGTGCAAACCGCAGGCCTCATCGCCTCGGAGCAGGTCGTCCGCGACGCTGAGCGGGTCCTGCGGCCGTGACACCCGAACCGTCGCATCCGACAGCACCGACCTCCGACCGGGTACGGGTGCGAGCCGTCTACCCCGGCAGCTTCGATCCCTTCACCCCGGGGCACGTGAACGTGGTGGACCGGGCACGCGCCCTCTTCGACGAAGTGGTGGTGCTCGTCGCGGTCAACAGCGTCAAACAGCCGGGCAGCGACGAAGAGGAGCGAGCGACCGCCGTCCGGGCCGTTCTGCCGGTCGAGTGGACCTCGGTCACCGTTGCGGCCTGGAGCGGGTTGACCGCCACCTACTGTCGTCTCCACGACGTAGGAGTGATCGTCCGCGGAGTTCGTCACACCACCGACCTTCGGGCTGAGTACCAGCTCGCCGCGATGAACCAGTCGCTGGGCGTACCCACAGTGTTCCTGCCGGCACGGCCCGAACTGGCCGCGGTGTCGTCGACGGCGGTGCGCTTGGCGCGCCGGGCGGTCGATGCCGGCGGCTGGCGGCCGGAAACCGATTGCCCTTCGCCGGTGTCCCGCCGAGGATCAGTCGATGCTCAGTGACCAGGCGACCCCCGACTTCTCGATCAAACCCACGCTCACCGGTGAGCGGGTGATCCTGCGTCCCTTCGTGGACGACGACCTGGACACCTTCCGGGCGGCGGTGGCCGACCCCGAGGTGGCCCGGCTGACCGGCAGCGCGGCCGACGACGTCCCCGACGAGGAGCGGATGCGTTCCTGGTACGGCAGCCGCAACGCGCAGACCGACCGACTCGACCTGGCGGTCGTCGACCGCGCCACCGGGGCCTGCGTCGGCGAGGTGGTCCTCAACGACTGGGATCCGGTCAACCGGAACTGCAACTTCCGCACCCTGCTGACCGCCGCCGGCCGCGACCGCGGCCTGGGCACCGAGGCGGTACGCCTGGTCGTCGGTCACGGTTTCGAGCGGCTGGGCCTGCACCGCATCTCGCTGGAGGTGTTCGCCTTCAATCCTCGGGCCCGCCGGGTGTACGAGAAGGTCGGCTTCGTTGCCGAGGGTGTGTTGCGGCAGGTTCTGCACGACGGCGACGACTGGGTCGATGCCACGGTGATGTCGATCCTCGCGCCGGAGTGGGCGGCGCACCGGGGCATCCCGAACGCTGAGGAGCGCGGTGGCGCGGCTACGCGAAGGTGAGGTCGTCGGTTCGGGCGCGTTTGAGCTCGGAGAAGGCCCGGCAGCCGGCGAGCAGGCGGGCGCCGTCGAAGACGCGGACGGCTTCTTCCCCGCGAGGGATCGAGGTCAGCACGGGGCCGAAGAAGGCCACGTCGTCGATGACGACCGTCGGGGTGCCGAGGTCCTCGCCCACCAGCTGCTGCGCGCGGGCGGTGCTGGCCCGCAGTTGCGGGTCGAGGTCACTGCGCCGGGCGGCGTCGGCGAGGTCGGCGGGTAGGCCCGCCTCGGCCAGGGCCTGCGGGACGACGGTGTCGAAGTCCTTGTCGCCGCCGTCGTGGATCCGTCGGCCGAGCGCCGGGTACAGCCGCGCGAGGGCGGCGGCGCCGTGTTGCTCGGCCGCCGCCACGCAGACCCTGGCCGGCCCCCACGCCCGGTCGTTGAATTCGCGGTACCAGGGCTCCAGGTCACGATGCTCGTTGATCACCGCGAGGCTCATCACCTCGAACCGCAGGGTGAGCGGCCGCATCTTCTCGACCTCCATGAGCCAGCGTGCGGTGATCCAGGCGAACGGGCAGGACGGATCCACGTAGGTGGTGGCTACCGGGGCGGACGTCGACGTCACGTTATCTTCCACGGAAGACAATTTATCTTCCCTGGAAGGTAAGATGCAACAGTGGATGACGACCGGATCGCCGACATCGTCGGCCAGTGGGGTCTCGAACGACCAGACCTCGACCCCACTCCGCTGCTGATCATCGGTCGCATCCAACAGTTGGCCACCGCGCTCGATGCGGCCCTGCGACCGCCGTTCGCCACCGCGGACCTCGGCAACGGCGACTTCGACGTGCTCGCGGCGCTGCGCCGCGAGGGCGAGCCGTACACGCTCACCCCGGGGCAGTTGAGCCAACGGATGCTCGTCACCACCGGGGCGGTGACCAAGCGGGTGGACCGACTGATCGCCCGCGGCCTCGTGTCCCGCTCGGTCTCCACGGCCGACGCGCGTGGCAGAGTGGTCGGGCTGACTCCGGCGGGTGTGGCATTGACCGACCGGCTCATCGAGGAGCATCTGGCCAACGAGGCGGCCATCCTTCGCGGCCTGACCGACAGCGACCGAAAGGCCCTTGAGCGCCTGTTGGCGGCGATCGATCGGAACCTGGCCTCCCAGGATCGCGGCCCCGAAGGCGGCAGCCCGACCGGCTGACGACCGCGGTCGTGATCCGCCAGCCACGGACTACCATTCCGCCATGAACGACACCAGCCACGGCGTACTCATCAGGAACGGCGGCCCGGCCGACGCGCCTGCCGTCCTGGCCATGCTGGACTCCGCGGTGGCCTGGATGAACGACCGCGGCAACACCGAGCAGTGGGGCACGACGCCGTTCTCCACGCAGCCGGCACGGGTGGCACAGGTCGATCGGTACCTGACCGAGAACCTCCCGTTCATCGCGGAAGTGGATCAGATGCCGGCCGCAGCGATGGTGCTGGGCTCCGGGCCCGACCCGCGCGTACCGATCGCGCCCGTGGACGAACCCGAGCGGTACGTCCGCCTCCTGGTCTCCGACCGGCGGTTCGCCGGCCGGAACCTCGGGTCGGCCCTGCTGGCACACGCCGTGCAGGAGACCCGGCGAGCCGGCGTGCGGTTGCTGCGGGTCGACTGCTGGGCGGGCGGCGGCGGCAAGCTGGTGGCGTTCTACGAGCGCCAAGGGTTCACCCGCACCGAACCCTTCCTGTTCGGCTCCTGGCCCGGGCAGGTGCTGGCCCAGCGGGTCGGTTGAGCCGCGCCTTCTGATTCCGAAGTACCGCGCCGTCGGGGGCTGGACGCCCGGTGACGCCACGCCGACCGCATGGAGGACTCAGCCGTGGAACCCGAAGCACCGCGCGATCCGGCGCACCGTAAGCGGGACACCCTCGCTCGCCTCGAACACGATCTGGACGCGTGGGTCGCCTCGGCGGACCGGGAGGGCAACCCCTACCTGGTGCCGCTGTCGTTCCTCTGGGACAGCACGGCCCTCACCCTGGCCACCGCCGAGTCCAGCCCGACCGCCCGTAATCTGCGAGCCTCCGGGCGGGTGCGGATGTCGCTCGGCACGACGCGCGACGTGGTTCTCATCGACGGCACCGTCGAGACGTTCACCCGCGACACCGTGCCGGTCGAGCTGGCCGACGCGTTCGCCGCGAGACTCTGGGATGCGCGGGTCGGCGCAACCCGGTACGCGTACCTGCGGGTGACACCTCGGCGGATCCAGGCGTGGCGGGAGGAGAACGAGATCGCCGGTCGTGACCTGATGCGTGATGGTCACTGGCTGGTCTGACGGGCCGCGCGCAGACACCGCGACGGCGGCTCCGACAGATGCGAAGCGTGGTGAGAGCCGGCAAACGGTGTGGTCCCGCCGTTTCTGCTCAGGCGGTCGCCAGTCGGACCATGAACTGGCAGCCGTCGGGGGTGTTGCGTACCTCGACCCGACCTCCGTGTGCCTCCACCAGGCCACGAACGATGGCCAGGCCGAGCCCTCCGGACGCCCCACCGTCGCCGGGGCCGGGGGTGCGGGCCGGTTCACCACGGAACGCGATGTCGAACAGCCGAGGAAGGTCGTCCGGGGGAATTCCGCCACAGGTGTCGGCGACCGACAGCCAGGCGTGGTCCTCCTCTCGGCCTGCTTCGATGCGTACGGTGCCGTCGGCCGGGGTGTAGCGGACCGCGTTGAGCAGCAGGTTGGCCACGACCCGGGCCAGTTCGGGTTCGCTCGCGGCGACCGTCGGCCACCCCGACTCGCTGGCGATCAGCTTGATTCGGCGAGCCTCGGCCAACGGCACGGTGCTGGCCAGCGCGTCCGAGACCACCTCGCCGAGCGGCACCGCCGTCAACGACAACCGCAGCGCTCCCGCGTTGATACGGGACAGCTCGAACAGGTCGTCGACGAGTCGGGTCATCCGGTCGGTCTCCACGCGGATGCGTCGGTGGTACTCGTCGACAGTGTCCGGATCGCGAACCACCCGGTCCTCCAGCGCCTCCGCCATCGCCCGCAGCCCGGCCAGCGGGGTCCGCAGGTCGTGCGACACCCACGCGACCAGGTCGCGCCGGCCCTTCTCCAGTTGCCGTTCCCGCTCCCGGGCCTGGTCGCGCCAGACCGCGGCGCGGGCCAGCCGGCGGCCGAAGTGCCCGCCGACGGCGAGACTGACCACCGCCGCCGCCGCGACGGTGATCAGGACAACCTCGGTGTCGTGTGTGGAGAGGAACATCGCCTCCGCGACCGCCATCACCCCGACGGCGACGGCGACAACGGTGGTGGTGAGCAGCACGCTGAGATGCACGGTGATCGAGCTGCGGCGGAGGGCGCGGAGCAGCACCGCGCCGGCGAGCCCGATGCCGAGTGCCGCGCCGAGGGCGATCGCGAAGATCAGGAGTACGTCACGCATCGGCCGGCTCGTAGCGGTAGCCGACGCCCCAGACGGTCACGATGCGCTGCGGATCGGCCGGGTTGGTCTCGATCTTCTCCCGCAGTCGGCGTACGTGCACTGTCACCGTCGAGTGGTCCCCGAAGTTCCAGCCCCAGACCTGCTCGAGAAGCTCGGCCCGGCCGAACACCCGGGACGGATGGCGCATGAGGTGCACGAGCAGGTCGAATTCCCGCAGCGTGAGAGCCAGATCGGTGCCGCCGAGGCGGGCGGTTCGGGACGTGGTGTGCACCACGAGGTCGTTGTCGGTGAGCACCTCCGGCCGCTCGGGTGGCGGGTGACCGCCGGCGCGGCGAAGCACCGAACGGACCCGCAACACGAGTTCTCGGGGAGAGAAGGGCTTGGTGAGGTAGTCGTCAGCGCCGAGTTGCAGCCCGAGGATGCGGTCGGCCTCGTCACCGCGGGCGGTGAGCATGACGATCGGTACGCCGTCGGGCCGTACCCGCAACGCCCGGCACACCTCCAGGCCGTTGATCCGGGGCAGCATGAGGTCGAGCACCACCAGGTCGGGTGCCTGCCGCTCCACCGCCGCCAGCGCTGCCGCACCGTCCTCCGCGAGGCTCACCTGGAAGCCGTCATTCTCGAGGTAACGACGAATGACGTCGCTCACGGTCTGGTCGTCGTCGACCACCAGCACGCGCTGTGTCACGAACCATCCCCGTTCCGACCGGTCGCCGTCGCCCCTCGGATGCCCATCGGCCCAGCGTAGCCACGCACCGGGGCCCGCCCGCACCGGCAAACCTTGCGAGGTTCTTACGGCTGGGCGCGCAGACCCGAGCGGGCCGGCCCGCTGTCATACGGTGACCGGAATGCGGATACTTGTCACCGGTGCGGCCGGATTCATCGGTTCCCACGTCGCCGACCTGCTCACCGAGGTCGGGCACGAGGTGGTGGCCGTGGACGCGTTGCTGCCCGAGGCGCACGGCGCGAGCGCACCGTCCTGGACCGAGCGGCACGACCTGGCGGTCGGTGACGTGCGGGACGTCGAGCTGCTGACCCGGCTGCTGGCCGGCGTCGACGCGGTCTGCCATCAGGCGGCCATGGTCGGCCACGGCCTCGACCCGGCCGACGCCCCCCGGTATGCCGCGCACAACGACCTCGGCACGGCCACCCTCCTCGCCGCGATGCACGCCACCGGGGTACGCCGACTGGTGCTGGCCAGTTCGATGGTCGTCTACGGCGAGGGTCGCTACCACTGCCCCGCCCACGGGGTCGTCCGGCCTGCCGGCCGTCGCGTCGCCGACCTGGCCGAGGGGCGGTACGAGCCGACCTGCCCGCGCTGCGACCGGTCACTCTCCCCCGGTCTCGTGCCCGAGGACGCGCCGTTGGAGCCGCGGAGCACGTACGCCGCCACCAAGCTGGCCCAGGAACACCTCGCCGGCGCGTGGGCCCGGCAGACCGGCGGATCGGTCTGGGCCCTGCGCTACCACAACGTCTACGGTCCGCGAATGCCGCGGGACACCCCGTACTCGGGGGTGGCGTCGATCTTCCGGTCGGCCCTGGCCGGCGGGCAACCGCCCCGGGTCCTGGAGGACGGCCGGCAACGGCGCGACTTCGTGCACGTGAGCGATGTGGCCGCCGCCAACCTGCTGGCCCTGAACACCCCGGCACCGGATCCGCTGACGCCGGTGAACGTCTGCTCGGGTGAACCGCACACCGTCGGCGAGCTGGCCCACGAGCTGGCCGTGGCGATGGGCGGCCCACCACCGGTCACCGTCGGCGGTGGGCGGGCGGCCGACGTGCGGCACGTCGTGGCCGACCCGGCCCGCGCCACCCGGCTGCTCGGCTTCACCGCCCGGGTCGGCTTCGCCGCCGGCATCGTCGACTTCACCACCGCGGTGATGCGGGAGCCGGCGACGGTCACGACACCGTCCACAGTAGGTGGTTGACGGCGAGGGCGGTGGCGGCCTGGGCCGCCAACCACCACCGGCGGTGGCGGGTGGGCAGGTGCGCGGTGGCGACCAGCAACCAGACGGCGAACGGTAGCCAGATCCGCTCCACCTCGGCCTTGCTGAGCCCGGACAGGTCCGCGGCGAGCACCGCTGCCGCCGCCGCGACGGGCAGCCACACAGTGGGTCCGGCGCCGGTGATCCGCCGTCGGAGGGCCGCCGCGCCCGATGGTCGGATCGTCACGGCGGCCACCGCCCGGCGCACCGCCGGCCCGACCACCGGGCCGGCCGAGAGCAGCAGAGCGGCGAGGTTCGCCCAGACCCAGTAGCCGTACGGACGTTCCGCCGCCCAACCCTGGTAGTAACGGCGTGCCACCAGGTGGTAGCCGTCCAGCCACCAGAAGCCGGCGACGGTGAACACGGCGACGACGACCGCGACCGCCGTCGCCGCGACCAGCAGCACACCGGGGCGGTCCCGCGTCCGGAGCAGCACCACCGCCAACGCGAGCAACCCCACCAGGACGAACCCGTACGACAGGTAGAGCGCGAAGCCGAGGAGCAACCCGCCGAACGCGGCCGCTGGTCGGCCACCCACCGCCAGCAGCGCCAGCCCGGCCGCGACCACCGCCGTGAAGATCCCGTCCGCTGACGCGCCCACCCACACCGCCCCCGGGAAGAGCACCAGGAACGGCCACACGGCCCGAGCCGCGTCCTCGACGCCGAGCGCCCGCAACGCCACCGGAACCGTCACCGCGACCGTGGCGCCGAGCACCACGCAGGCGAGCCCGGCCACCGTTCCGCCACCCAGGCCGACCCGCTCCAGCCAGACGAAGACCAGCAACGCCCCCGGTGGATGACCGGCGGTGTGGGTGGACCACGAGTCGGGCTGGAAGTCGAGGATCCGGTCGGCGAAGCCGGACAGCATGACGCCGACATCCGTCACCCCGGGTACCTCGTGCAGATACTCTGCCTGCACGGTGAGCCGCTCGGTCAACCCTGCGGACCAGCCGTCCACCAGGGCCAGCGACAGCATCCAGAGCACCGCGGCGAGGTAGCCGACGGCCAGCAGCCGATGCCACGGCAGGTCGGTCGCCCAGCGCGTGCCCTGCCAGACGACCAGCGCGGCGACGAGCAGCGCGGCTGGGGTGCCGGGCCCCAGGTGCGGCTGCCAGGAGGCGTAGAGCGGCGCCGTGTCGGCGTGCAGCCGTACGCCCTGATGGTTGAGCAGCGCGCCGACGCAGACGGCGACGGCGAGCAGTGCCGCCTCGGCACCGAGGACGATCAGGTCGGCGGACCGGGGTCGTCCCGGCCGGGTCATCATGGTCATGGTGACGGCCGACGGTACGACCTGCGACCAGGCAACCGACAGCCGGACGGTGAGACGTCAGAGAGTCGTAAGGAGTCGTTGCCGGGTAAGCGATTCGTAAGGAGCCACAGCGCTCCGGACGGCCCGTGGCGGGCCTAGCGTCGCCGGTATGCACACAACGATCGACGTGGTGCTGCCATGTCTGGACGAGGCAGCCGCGCTCCCTGCCGTACTGGGCGGGCTGCCGTCCGGCTACCGCGCCATCGTGGTCGACAACGGCTCCACTGACGGTTCGCCAGCCGTCGCCGCCGAGCACGGCGCCCAGGTTGTCCACGAACCGCGACGCGGGTACGGCGCGGCCGTGCACAGCGGTCTGCTGGCGGCGCGGGCGGAGCTGGTCTGCGTGCTCGACGCGGACGGCTCGTTCGATCCGGCCGAGTTGCCCCGGCTCGCCGCGGCGGTGCTCGACGGTCGGGCCGATCTCGCCGTCGGGCGGCGTCGGCCGGTCTCGACGGACGCCTGGCCGTGGCATGCCCGCACCGGGAACGCGCTGGTCGCCGCGCTGCTGCGGCGTCGTGGTGTGCCGGTGTACGACATCAGCCCGATCCGGGTGGCCCGCCGGGTGGCGCTGCTGGGACTCGGTGTCAACGACCGCGCGTTCGGTTACCCCCTGGAACTGCTGCTCCGCGCGGCCGGGGCGGGCTGGCGGATCGTCGAACTGGACGTGGGGTACGCGCCCCGGGCCGCCGGCACCAGATCGAAGGTCTCCGGGTCGGTCCGGGGCACGTTGCGGGCGACCCGGGACTTCGCCGGGGTGCTGCGCGCGGACGCCGGCGGTGCCCGGTGAACGTCCTGCTCGTGGTCGCGAAGGCACCGGTTGCCGGGCTGGCGAAGACCCGCCTCTGCCCACCCGCCGATCCCACCCAGGCGGCCCGGGTCGCGGCGGCGTCGCTGTTGGACACCCTCGCGGCGGTGCGCGCCACCGCGTCGACCATTCCCGTGCTGGCCCACACCGGTCGGTTCGCCGACGCCGAGTACGGCGCGCAACTGACCGCCGCGTTGCGGGGTTGGCACCTGCTCGCCCAGCGCGGCGGCACGTTCGCCGACCGCCTCGCGAACGCCCACGCCGACACCGCCGAGGCGTTTCCCGGCCGACCGGTGCTGCAGATCGGCATGGACACGCCGCAGATCCGTCCGGCCCTGCTCAGCACCGCGCTGGAGCGGCTCGCCGCGCACGGGGCGGTGTTCGGGCCGGCGCTCGACGGCGGCTGGTGGGCACTCGGGCTGCGCGACCCGTCGTACGCGAGCGCGTTGCGCGAGGTACCGATGTCGACGGCGGACACCGGTCGCCGCACCCTCGCGGCTCTGCGCGGGCGCGGTCTGCACCCGGCGATCCTGCCCGTTCAGCGCGATGTCGACGAGTGGTCGGCAGCGCTGGCGGTCGCGGCCGACCTGCCCGGCACCCGGTTCGCGGAGGCCGTCGGGTCGGTGGGCGGCCACCTGGCGAGCGGACGCCCCCGGTGAACGCGACGATCAGCCTCGACGGTTTCGACGTGGCGCTGGGCCGGCCCGACGGGTGGCCCGTCGACAGTGACGCGGGCGGTACACCGGTCGGCCCGCTACCGGCGGCCCAACCCGACCACTGGCTGGTGCACACCGACGGGCGGCGGGATCTGTTGCCGGTGCGGCGCTGGCACGGCCCGCCCGAACCGGCGGTCGAGTCCGTCGCCGCCCGCTGCACCGGACCCACGATCGATCTCGGCTGCGGCCCCGGCCGGCTGACCAGGGCGCTCGCCCAGCGAGGTCTCGTCGCCCTCGGGGTGGACATCTCCGCCGAGGCGGTACGGCTCACCCAGGGCCGGGGCGTGATCGCCCTGCGCCGGGACGTCTTCGAACCCCTGCCCGGTGAGGGGAGATGGGCACACGCCCTGCTCATCGACGGCAACATCGGCATCGGTGGTGACCCGGTCCGACTGCTGCGCCGCTGCGGCGCCCTGATCGCGGCCGACGGAACGCTGATGGTGGAGCTGGAGCCCCCGGGGGTCGGGCTGTGGCGGGGACAGGCGTACGTCCTGTCCGGGCGCTGCGGTGAACGGGAGCTGCGGGGTTCGGCGTTTCGGTGGGCGCGGGTCGGGGCGGAGGCGGTGGCGCGTACCGCCGACGCCGCCGGCCTGCGGGTCGCGGACCGTTTCCGGTGCGGCCCCCGTTGGTTCGCCGAGCTGGCCCGCGCATGATCCGCCGAGCACGCATCCCCGCTCCCGAGGACTTCACCGCGCCGTCGCACTCTCCGCTGGTCGCCGCCCGGCTCGGCCTCTGGCTCGGGGTGGCGTTCGGGCTGTGTTTCGGCACCGGACTGCTCAGTCACTACATCCAGCACCCACCGGGCTGGTTCAGCTGGCCGACCCGACCGGTCAACCTCTACCGGATCACCCAGGGCGTGCACGTGCTCTCCGGTGTCGCGGCGATCCCGTTGCTGCTGGCCAAACTGTGGAGCGTCTACCCGCGACTGTTCGTCCGTCCGCCAGTGCGCCAGCCGATCCGGCTGTCCGCCCACGCCCTCGAACGGATCTCCGTCCTGGTGCTGGTGTGCGCCGCGTTCTTCGAACTGGTCACCGGCCTGTTCAACGTCGCCCAGTCGTACCCGTGGGGGTTCTTCTTCCCGACGGCGCACTACGCGGTCGCCTGGCTGGTGGCGGGCGCGGTGCTGCTGCACGTCGCGGTGAAGCTTCCGGTCGCCCGCGCGGCGCTGAAGACGCCGCTGCGGCGCGGTGCCCCGGCACCCGGGCCTGACGACTCGTTCGAGCGACGCGCGTTCCTGCGGACGTCGGCGGGGGTCGCCGGCATCGCCGTGCTGGCCACCGCCGGGGTCACCGTGCCGTGGCTACGTCGGGTGTCGCCGTTGGCGTGGCGCTCCGTCACCGGGCCGCAGGGCGTTCCGATCAACCGGACGGCGGCTGCCGCGCGCATCGTCGTTCCACCGGACTGGCGACTGGAGATCGTCTGGCCGGGCGGACGACGCACGGTGTCCCTGCCCGAGCTGGCGGTCCTGCCACAACGCACGGCGCGACTGCCGATCGCCTGCGTCGAGGGCTGGAGCGCCTCGGCCCACTGGACCGGCGTGCCCGTCGTCGAGCTGCTCCGGTGGGCCGGCGCGCCCACCGGCCGACCGGTTCGGTTCACCTCACTGGAAACCGAGGGCCTGTACGCGGCGAGCACGCTCCCCGCCGCCCACGCCGGCGACCCGCTGACTCTGCTCGCGCTGAGGATCAACGGCGAACAGCTCTCCCCCGACCACGGTTACCCCTGCCGGCTCATCGCCCCGAGCCGCCCGGGCGTCCTGCAGACCAAGTGGGTGGCCCGGCTGGAGGTGTGGCGGTGAGAGCCGTCCGGCTACTCCTGCTCGTGCTCGGCGCCGCGGCCACGGCGTACGGCGGTTGGCTGCTCCTCCCCCAGCTCGGCACCGCCCTGCCGTGGCTGATCGGCGGCCCGGCGCTGCACGACGTGCTGGTGGCACCGCTGGTCGGGCTCGTCGGGTTGGCGCTGGGCCGACTGGTGACCGACCGGCTATGCCGGGCCTGGATCGCCGCCGGCCTGCTGGCCAGCGCCACGTTGCTGCTGATCGCGGTGCCGCTGCTGTGGCGACCGCCGTCGGCACCGCCGAACCCGGGCCTGCCGGACCGCGACTATCCGCTGGGGCTCGCCGTCGGGCTGGCTGTCGTCTGGACCGCGATCGCGCTCGTGCTGGTCGTCGCCACCGCCGTCGACCGGCGCGTCAGGCATCGACGAAGCGACAGTCGCTGAACCCGCCCCACGTTTTCTGCCACCCGTCGCCCAGGAGGCCCCATGTCAGCAGCAGAGATCAGCCCGACCGATGGCGCGCCGGTCGGCGTGATCGGCGGTTCCGGTTTCTACGAGTTCCTCGACGACGTCGCCGAGGTCAGCGTCGACACACCGTACGGAGCGCCCAGCGACCTGCTGTCCGTCGGGAGTCTCGCCGGACGGCCGGTGGTGTTCCTGCCCCGCCACGGACGCCGGCACACGCTTCCTCCTCAGCGCATCAACTACCGGGCCAACCTGTGGGCGCTGCGCGCACTCGGCGTCGGCCAGGTGCTCGCACCGGGCGCCGTCGGCGGTCTACGCCCGGAGCTGGGCCCCGGCACCCTCGTCGTACCGGACCAACTGGTCGACCGGACCAGCGGCCGCGAGCAGACCTACTACGACGGACGGCCAGGCGTGGACGGGCAACTCCCCCAGGTCGTGCACGTGCCCTTCGCCGACCCCTACTGTCCGGTCGGGCGGGCCACTGTGGTGGACGCCGCCCGCACGACCGGTTGGCGGCCGGTCGACGGCGGCACCATGGTCGTCATCGAGGGGCCGCGGTTCTCCACCCGCGCCGAATCGCAGTGGTACGGCCGGGAGGGCTGGTCGGTCGTCGGCATGACCGGCCATCCCGAGGCGGTGCTGGCACGTGAGCTGGCACTGTGTTACACCGCGCTGTCACTGGTGACCGACCTCGACTCGGGCGTCGAGGTCGGCCAGGGGGTGACGCAGCAGGAGGTGTTCACCGTCTTCGCCCGGAACGTCGATCGGCTGCGCGTCCTGCTCGGCGAGGCGGTGAGACTGTTGCCGGCGGGCCAGGGGGCGTGCCCGTGCGGCCAGGCTCTGGCGGACACCCCGTCGTAAGAGTTCCGAAAGGGTTCGCGACGCGTTCGACGACATGTGCGGCCGTACGCTGCGGGGGTGGGAAAACGGATGTTCCGGTCGCCGGTGGTCCGGGCTGGTCTCGCCGCAGCTGTCGTCGTGGCGGTGCTGGCCCTCTACTGGTTCCAGCCGTGGAAGCTGGTCACCGACACCTACGTCGACGAGGCGCTGCCCGGGGTGACGCCGGCATCGGCCACCCCGACTCCGACGTCCCCGACCCCGACGTCCCCGACCCTCGCGGCCTCGGCAGCCGCCCCGGCGACGAACGAGATCCTGACCGTCGGCGAGTTCGTCACCCATGAGCACCGCACGACCGGCACGGCCGAGATCCACCGGCGCGCCGACGGGCGCCACCAGCTCGTCATTCGAGAGCTGAACACATCGAACGGTCCGGACCTGCGGGTGTGGCTGACCGACCAACCCGTCCTGCGGGGCACTGCCGGCTGGCGCGTGTTCGACGACGGCGAATGGGTCGAGCTGGCCAGGCTCAAGGGCAACAAGGGCAACCAGGTGTACGAGCTACCAGCGTCGGTTGATCCACGTGACTTCCGGAGCGTCTCCATCTGGTGCAAGCGATTCGCGGTCTCGTTCGGCGCGGCCGAGCTCACGCGCGCCTGACCGCTGTCACCGGGAGCGCAACGCACCGGACACGGCATTGACATCTTTCACTGTCCGCTCTAGCGTCTGAGCGAATCGATTCGACGGCCGACTGGTCCCGCGTGGGCGGCGAGACCGGCGGCGGAAACCTGTGTCGATGAGCCGGCCGGGGCCCGTGGACACATCACATCCGCTGGGTTTCTTCCCGGGGCGAACGCGGTCGGCGCGGGTGACCCGGTCTGTCGTGGCGGTGTGCGGGTGGCCCCGCGGACCCCCTTTCCATCAGTTCGTGCCGAGTGGCGGGAGCCCCTTCATGACAAGACGTAGACCCATCCTTGGTCTTCTTGCGACGGCGGCGGCCGTCGTCGTGACCGTGAGCGCGGCGGCGCTCGCCGGTGGCGTGCGCAGCACCGCGTCGGCCGCGGAGATCGGGGCGGCAGCGGCGACCGCCGGTTGCGGCAAGGCGCCCACGTTGACCAGCGGCCAACGGTCCATCCAGAGCAGCGGCCAGAACCGCAGTTTCATCCTGAGGATTCCGGACAACTACGACCGCAACCACGCCTACCGGTTGATCTTCGGATTCCACTGGAACGGCGGCACCGCCAACGACGTCGACGGCGGCGGGTCCGACGGGGCTGCCTGATCCTACTACGGGCTGCGGCAGCAGGCCAACAACAGCACCATCTTCGTCGCCCCGCAGGGCAACGGCAACGGCTGGGCCAACCCCGGCGGCCAGGACGTCACCTTCGTCGACGACATGATCAGGGTGATCGAGGCGGACCTCTGCGTCGACACCACGCAACGCTTCGCGCTCGGCTTCAGCTACGGCGGCGGCATGAGCTACTCCCTCGCCTGTTCCCGGCCCACCGTCTTCCGCGCTGTCGCGGTCTACTCCGGCGGGCAGCTCAGCGGATGCAGCGGCGGCACCCAGCCGGTCGCGTACATGGGAATCCACGGCATCGGGGACCCGGTGCTCAACGTGTCCGCCGGACGGTCCCTGCGCGACACGTTCGTGCGCAACAACGGGTGCACCGCACAGAACCCACCCGAGCCGAGGGCGGGCAGCCTGACCCACATCACCACCACGTACTCCGGCTGCCGGGCCGGCTATCCGGTGGTCTGGGCCGCCTTCGACGGCGGGCACACCCCCGGCCCGGTGGACGGCGGCGGGGACAGCGGCGCCAGGACCTGGACCAAGGGCGAGGTGTGGAGGTTCTTCACCCAGTTCGGTAGCACCGACCCCACGACGCCACCGCCGACCACCCCGCCGCCGAGCGGCACGTCGGCCCTGCGCAACACGTCCTCCGGACGGTGCCTGGACGTCAACGGCGCCTCGCAGACCAACGGCGCGGCGGCGATCATCTGGGACTGCCACGGCCAGAGCAACCAGAGCTGGACCTCGACCGCCGCCCAGGAGCTGCGCGTCTTCGGCGGCAAGTGCCTCGACGTCAACGGCGCCGGCACCGCGAACGGCAGCTCGGTGATCATCTGGGACTGCAACGGCCAGTCCAACCAGAAGTGGCGGCTCAACGCCGACGGCTCGATCACCGGAGTTGGTTCGGGCCGGTGCCTGGACACGGTCGGCAACGGCACGGCCAACGGCACGCGCATCCAGATCTGGGACTGCACCGGCGCGGCCAACCAACGATGGAGCCGGAGCTGAGCCCGTGACGATCCCATCCAGCCGATGTCCACTCGTGCACAAGGAGGCCTAGCCGTGCCACTTCGCAAACTGTCCGCCCCCTGGATGGGGGCAGTCCTGGCGGTCCTGGTTCTGATCGCCGTCGGAACGTACGTCGTCACGACCGTCGCACCGGCGGCCGCGGCCACCACTGCCGGCTGCGGCAAGGCACCCGGGCTGACCAGTGGCACCCACACCATCCAGAGCAGCGGGAAGAGCCGCAGCTTCATCCTCCGGTTGCCGGACAACTACAACAACACCTACGCCCACCGGCTGGCCTTCGGGTTCCACTGGTTGGGCGGCACCGCCAGCCAGGTCGCCTCGGGCGGAACCGACGGGGCCGCCTGGGCCTACTACGGCATGCTCTCGCAGGCCAACAACAGCACGATCTTCGTCGCCCCGCAGGGCCTCAACAACGGCTGGGGCAACACCAACGGTGAAGACGTGACCTTCACCGACGACATGATCCGCGTGATCGACAACGCCCTCTGCGTCGACACCACCCAACGTTTCTCGGTCGGCTTCAGCTACGGCGGCGCGATGAGCTACTCGTTGGCGTGCTCCCGCCCGACGGTGTTCCGGGCGGTCGCCGCAATCGCCGCCCCGGGAGCGATCAGCGGATGCAGCGGCGGCACCCAACCGGTGGCGTACCTGGGGATTCACGGCATCAACGACAACATCGCCAGCGGACGGTCGCTGCGTGACAGGTTCGTCCGGAACAACGGCTGCGCCGCGCAGACCCCGCCGGAACCGAGGGCGGGCAGCCTGACCCACATCACCACCGCCTACTCCTGCCAGCCCGGATACCCGGTGCTCTGGGCGGCGTTCGACGGTGGCCACCAGCAGGGCCCGGTGGACGGGTGCGCCGGCTGCGAGAGCGGCGCGCGGAGCTGGGTCAAGCAGGAGGTGTGGCGGTTCTTCACCCAGTTCGGCTCCGACGTGCCGCCCACCACTCTCCCGCCGACGACCCCACCGCCCGGCCAGCAGAACGTGCTGATCGCGGGCGGCCAGTCCGGCCGGTGCATCGACATCCCCAACTCCAGCACGACGAACGGCGCTCGTCCGCAACTGTGGGACTGTCACGGTGGCACCAACCAACGCTGGACCCACACCGCCAACCGCACCCTGACCGTCTACGGCAACAAATGCCTGGACGCCAGCGGAGCGGGCAGCAGCAACGGCACCGCAGTGATCATCTGGGACTGCAACGGCCAAGCCAACCAGCAGTGGAATGTGAACGCCAACGGCACCATCACCGGAGCCCAGTCGGGGCTGTGTCTCGACGCCATCGGTTCCGGCACCGCCAACGGGACGCAACTTCACCTCTGGGCCTGCCACGGCGGCGCCAACCAGCAGTGGAGCACGCGCACCTAGTACCACACGCGGTGTCGCGGACGCGCCGCCCGGGTCCTGTCCCGGGCGGCGCGTAGCCGTGGCCCCGAAGAGGTGCTGCCCGATCGACAGGCCCCGGTCCAGAAAGTGGCCACCGCGCCACCGTACGCGAGCGGTGCCGACTCAGTGGCCACGGAAGGCCTCCTGCAACCACCAGGAGCCGCCCGCCGCGCACACCTTGGCGTCGATCACCAACGGTCGGGTACGGGGACCGGCGAGCCACTGGCGTACCGGTGGGAGATCGTCGACGGTCCGGACTGTCAGCCCGTCGCATCCGTAGCCACGGGCGATCGCGGCCAGGTCGGTCTCCGGGAAGGTGACCGTGTCCAACGGGTGCCCGTCCGGGCCGAAGTGGTGCACCTCGGCGCCGTACGCCGCGTCGTCGTAGATCACCACGAGCAGGGGCAGCGCCAGCCGGACGGCGGTGACCAGTTCGGTGGCGGACATGACGAAGCCACCGTCGCCGACCGCCGCGACGGTGAGCCGGTCCGGCCGGGCGACCGCCGCGCCGAGCGCACTGGCCAGACCGAGCCCGACCGACTGGAACGCCTGGGTGAAACAGAACCCGGCCACGTCCGGGACGTCCAGCCACATCGACGGGTAGCCCATGAAGTTGCCCGAGTCGACCACCACGGTGCGGTCGGGCGGCAGCAGGTCGTCCAGGGCAGCCGAGAGGCTCCTCGGGTCGATGGTCGCGGCGTCACTCTCGTCCCGGTACGGGACCGTCCGCCACCGGCCGTGGTCGCGGATCCGCTGGGCGAGCGCCGGCGTACGCCAACCGGCGTCCGCAGTCCCGGTGGTGTCGGCGTCCAGGCGACCGAGCACCGCCTCGGCGACCGCCGGCACGTCGCCGGCCACCGTCAGGTCGACCGGGCGGTTCACCCCGAACGCGGCCGGGTCACTGTCGACCTGGACGACGACGGCGCCGGGTGGGATCAGTTCGCCGTGCCGGGTGGTCCACATGTTCAGCGTGCTGCCCCACGCCACGACCAGGTCCGCCGCGCCGATCAGCTCGGCGGCGAGCGGGGTGGCGAAGCCGCCGGCCACGTCGAGGTTCCACTGGTTCCCGGCGAACAGTCCCCTGGCCGCTGCCGAGACCGCGAGCAGTGCGCCGCACGCGTCGGCGAGCCGGATCAGTGGTTCCCGGGCCGCCCGGGCGCCCCGACCCGCGATGAAGACCGGTCGGCGGGCGGCCCGGAGCGCGGCCAGCAACGGCTCGACCTGCGGAACCGCGCGCAGGGTCGGCGCGACCACGGGGACGGGGCCGGACCACGGTTCGGTCTCCGCGCTCTGCACCTGCAACGGCAGGCCCAGCACCACCGTCGCGCCCCGGGCGGCGGCCCGGTACGCCGCGCCCGCGTCCTCGGCCGCGTGCGTCGCGCGTAACCGGTGGAAGTCGGCCCCGACCGCGGCGGCGAGTGCCGGCAGGTCGATGAAGAAGTTCGACAGCGGTGCGGTGGCCTCCGGGGCCAGGACCACCATCGGGGTACGGCTCTTCGCGGCCTCGGTGAGGCCGGTCAGCGCGTTGGTGACGCCCGGACCCTGGTGCACCGAGAGGACAGCCACCCGCCCGCAGGTGCGCGCGTACCCGTCGGCCATGCTCGCCGCGCCACCCTCGTGGGCGGCGGCCACGAACCGGGCGCCGGCCGCCACGAGGGCGTTCGTGACGTGGAAGTTGCCGCTGCCGACCACCCCGAAGACGTGCCGTGCGCCGTGTCCGTGCAGGACCCGCCCGACCACCTCGGCTACCCGCATCGGTGGCCCGGCCTAGCGTTCGACCAGCGCGAGGACCCGGCACGGGCTGCCGGAGCCGGAGACGATCGGCAGCGGGCCGGCGATCAGCACCGCGCCGGTGGTCGGCAACTGCCCCAGGTTGCGGAGCTGGGTCAGACCGTACTTGTCCTGGCCGAGCAGGAACGAGTGGCACGGGAACGGCGGGTCGAACGAGTGCGCGGCGCCCGCGTCGGTCCCGACCGTCTCCACCCCGACGCCACGGATCGGCGACTCCTCGGCCAGCCAGCGGGCGCACTCCACGGAAATGCCCGGGGTACGCCCGTCGTTCGCGTACCGCTGCGGGTCGTCGCCGTACGCGTCCCAGCCGGTGCGGTAGAGCAGCCAGCCACCGGTGGGCAGGGGCCCGTGCTCCGCCTCCCACGCCTTGACGTGCTCCACCTGAAGCAGGAAATCGGGGTCGTCGGCGGCGTCGGCGGAGCGGTCGATCACCACCGCCGGGGCGATCAACTGACTCACCGGGACCTGCGACACGTCCGCGCCCTGTTGACCGCTCACCCAGTGCACCGGGGCGTCGAAGTGGGTGCCGGTGTGCTCGCCGGTGGAGAAGTTGTTCCAGTACCAGGCCGGGCCCCTGTCGTCGTACCGGCTGATCTCGCTGAGCTGGAACGGCCAGGTCTGGCCGAACTGCTCGGGCAGACCCAGGATCGGGGTCTGGTCCGACAGCGGAGCGGTGAGGTCGACAACCTGGATCCGGCCGCTGGAAAGAGCGGCGACAAACTCCTGCAGCACCGTCATGCGGCGACGGTACACCCGCTCGCGCTCCACGATGGACCGTCGCACGGTGCCCGCTGGCGTGCTGCCGTCGAACGGCCAGTCGACCGTCACATCGGAGAGCGGGCGGGGGCCTGACGCCCTGAGCAATCAGTCAGATTGTTGTCACCGGCGCCGGCCCGGACTGACCCGAAACCGCCCGATAACCGGGCCTGCGCCGCTGCGCACAGGACACGTCACCGGATGCGGGTCGGTAAGCGCGTCGCTACGATGGGTCAGCAATCCAGAGGAAGGGGTCGTGCCCGCGTGCGAAGTCCCGTCAACGGAACCGCGCCGGCGTCTGCGCCGGGCCGATCTGCGCCGCTTGCCGCTGACCGGCTGCGCAGCATCGCCCGGCGGATGGTGCTGATCGCGGTCGCCGTCGGGGCCGGCTTCGTCGTGGCCGCCCTGTTCCAGGGGCCGGCCGCCGCCGACGGCGCGCACAGCGGGCCCGGCGCTGAGTCGCAACGGAAGCTCGGCCGCCTGGTCGAGCCGGTTGTGCGCCTGACGGTCGCGCAGCGCCCCGATGAGGACCGCCAGCGCGCCACGCGCGCCGACGAGCGCCACCGCGACCGGCCGCGCGCCCCACTGGCCGGGCTCGTCGGTGACGTCGTCGCTCCCCGCGAGCAGACACCCACCACGCAGCCTCGACGCGGGCCGGACGCACCGCCCGCGTCCGTGCCGCCGCCCCGGGCCGACGCGTCCGTCCCACCCGGCGCGGCAGAGCCCGACGCGCTCCAGCCGGCCCCGGTCGCCCGCGCGGCCCATCGGGCGACTCACCGTGCCGAGCCGCCGCGCTCTGCCGCACCGCGACCGCCGGCCACCGCCGTCCCCGACCTGCCGGCCACCGCCGTCCCCGAGCTGCCCACGCTGCACGTGCCAGGCGATTCGCCGGTGGTGGGCCTGATCACCGCCCCGCTGCCGTACGTCGTCGACATCGTCCGCGCGGTGCCGATCCGACCCCTCGTCACGGCGCTCCTGCACGTCGTCGACGCCGTGCTCCCACCGGTTCTCGACACGGTGGTCGTTCCCGCGGCGACACCCCCGCCGCCCGTTCCGCCGGCGCTCGGGCCGGGCGCGGTCGCGGTGACCGACCCGGCTGCCGTACCGACAGTCCCGACGCCGCCGGCGGATCCGCCGGTGCCCCCCGCGCCCGCCGCGGCGCCGCCGACACCGGCCGCGCCAGCGCAAATGTCTGTCGTCGGCCCCGCGCCGCCCACCGCCTCGACGACGGGGCACCGGGCCGCGCCACGGGAGCCGGTGGACACCGCGAGCGAGTTCTCGGGCCAACCCGTCATGCCCGTCGACCAGGACGCCGCCGGTGTCGACGACCGATCAAAACCCGGGCCGGGACTGGCCCGGCCGGTGGACCGGCAGTCGCACCTCGGTGCCGCGCAGCCCGGCGATCTCGTACCGCTCGTGGTCGAGAGCCGCACTCCGGCTGCGATCGCCCGCCCGGGCTGAGGGCAGGTCGACCGACCCCGGTGGCGGGCCTCCCCGGCCCGCTCCACCCGCCGGCCGGTCGACCAGTGCCCGCGCCCGTCCACAGCGACGGCGCCGCGGGCCGCTGCCTGCCCGTCTGTCGCGTACGACCGCCCCGATCAACCCGTGGACGCTCCGGGATCGGTGGCCGCCGTGACGCGTACCTGAGATCGGAGAAGACGTGGTGATCCACGTTGTTGTCGCCGAGGACATGGGACTGCTTCGCGGGGCGCTCTGCGCCGCGCTGTCACGAGAGGAGGACATGGAGGTGGTCGCCGACGTCGAGGGTGTCGGCGAGCTGTTGACCGTGGTTCGGCGGTGCCGGCCACAGGTGGTGGTGCTGGCGCTGACGCCGGAGCTGCCCGACCCGGTGGAGGTGGTCGCCCGCATCGACGTCGAAACGCCGGAGACCGCCGTGCTGGCGATGAGCCCTCGGTGGAGCCCAGCCCTGGTGGAGGCGGCGCTGGCTGCCGGCGCACGGGGCCTGGTCGGGAAGGACAGCTCGCTGGCCGAGTTGGTGCGGGCGATCCGCGCCCTCGCGGCCGGTGAGCGGGCGATCGATCCGAGCGCGGCGGTCGCGGCGCTGAGTCCCACCGAGACGCCGTTGACGCCCCGGGAGATGGACGTGCTGCGGATGGCCGCCGAGGGCCTGCCCCTCAAGGAGATCGCGGTCCGCCTCTACCTGGCGCACGGAACGGTGCGCAATCACCTGTCGGTGATCCTGCGCAAGACCGGGGCCCGCAACCGGTTGGAGGCGGTGTCGCGCGCGCGGCGTAACGGCTGGCTGTAGCCGTCGGAGCGGGTCCGGTGGAGACAGTCCGGACCCGCCCCGTCACCGCGCGGACCCACCGGACCCGTGTTTGAATGTTGACGTTGAGTGATCACTACCGGAGTGCAGGAAGGTCCATCGTGATCCGTACCCTGCTCGCACTGGACGGCGCCCTGGTGTTGGGCGCGCTGTCGTTCGTCCTCGCCGCCGAGGACGACATCCGCGTCGTGGCGGAGGTGGATCGCGGTGATGCGGTCTCCGCTGCCGTGTACACCCAACGCCCCGACGTGGTGGTGGCCGACCTCGACGTCGTCGAGGGAATCGATCCCGGCCGCCTCGGCGGGTGCCCCCTGCTGTTGCTGGCCCACCCGCACCGGGCGCGGCGACTGCGAGGCATGCTCTGCCCGAGCAGGGCGGTCGGCATCCTGCGCAACGACGCCGCGCCGCACCGGGTCATCGACGGCATCCGTCGGCTCGCCCGCCGGGAGCCCGTGCTGGACGCGGATCTCGTCGTCGCGGCACTGCGCTCGGACGGCCCACTGACCAGCCGCGAGACGGAGGTGCTGAGGCTGACGGCCGCGGGCGCGCCGGTCGCTGAGGTGGCGGCGTCGCTCGGGCTCACCCGCGGCACCGTCCGTAACCATCTCGCCCGGATCGCCCGCAAGGTGGGTGCCCGTACCCGGGTGGAGGCCGTGCGGATGGCGGGCGAGGCGGGGTGGATCTGACCGGCGCGTCGGCGCTGACGGGCGGGGCTCAGCCCGGCCGCGCCGACGTCGCCCGGGACGGCGCCACCGGGTCGTCCCAGCAGCCGACGAGCATCCGGTAGGTGGCCGAGCGGGCCATCAACTGTTCGTGCGTGCCCAGCAGGGGCTCGTCGCCATCGAGGACCAGCACCCGATCAGCCCGCAGGGCGGAACTGATCCGGTGTGCGATCACCACGAGACTGCCGGGCCGCCGGGCGAAGGCGGCCTCGACCGTCGCTTCCAGCGCCGGGTCCAGGTGACAGGTCGCCTCGTCGAGGAGCACCAGCGGGGCGGGTGCCAGCCAGGCCCGGACCGCCGCGACGAGTTGCCGCTCGCCCGTGGAGAGCAGGGCCGGCGTGACCGGAGCGCCCAGGCCACCCAGACGGGCGGCCAGCGGACGCGCGCCGAGCGCGTCGAGGGCGACCTCCAGCGTGTGCTCGTCGGCGTCCGGCCGCAGGTAGCGGAGGTTGTCGGCGAGACTGCCGGTGAAGACGTACGCCTCCTGGGGTACCAGCACGCGCATCCGGGCGAGACCGACCGGATCGACAGCGGCGACCGGTGCGCCGGCCAGGCGGACGGTGCCCGCCTGCGGAGCCACCAGGCCGGCCATCAGGGCGGCCAGTGTGGACTTGCCGGCGCCGCTCGGTCCCACCACGGCGAGATGGTCCCGGTCCGCCAGTGTCAGCGAGAAGTTCCGCACGACGGGTCGGGCGCGCGGACCGTAGGCGAAGGTCAGTCCCCGGACCTCGACGGTTGGCGACCGTCCGGCGGGGTCGGTCGCCGGCCGGCGGTGGGGTGTCCGGTCGGCGGGGGCCGGCGGGCGCTGGTCGTCGGACACCGGATAGGTACGCAGGATGTTCTCCAGCGTGACCACGTAGCGCAGCCCGCCGCCGCCGAGACCCTGCACCAGTGTGTGCAGGGCGGGTTGCAACCCGGTGGAGACGTAGATCAGCGCTCCCAGCACCGCGCCGGCGGTGAGACCACGCTCGACCAGCCACGGGGCGGCCACCATCAGCACCAGCAGGGGCAGCCAGCCGCCGATACCGAGGCTGAGGCTGCGGATCGCCGCCATCCGGGCGAGCATGCGTTCGGCGACGGCCTGCGCCGACACCGAGCGGGCCACCTCGGCCGTCACGCGGGTCTGGGCGCCGCAGGCCAGCACGTCGCGGTGACCGGCCAGCGCGGTCGCCGCCGACTGGCCGAGCTGCTCACCGGCCCGGACGTACGCCCGCTGGTGGGTGACCATCGCCGGCAGCGCCGCGAGGAACACGCCCAGACCGGCGACCAGCGGCACGGCGGCCAGCGCCGCCACCACGGGCGCCAGAGCGAGCAGGCCGAGCAGGGCGGCGCCCGCCGAGAAGAGGAAACCACGGGTCACCATCAGCAGGCCGGCGAAGGTATCGCGGACGATCTCCATCTGGTGGGTCAGCCGGGTCACGGCGGCGCTGTCCGGGCGGCCACCCGCCCGGGTGGCGTCGCCCAGCGCACCCCGGACCACCTGGGCGGCCACCTCATCGCGGAACGGCTCGACCACGGCGCCGAGGCTCCGGTACGTCCGCCCGGTGGCCGCCGCGCCCACCAGCACGGCCACCGCGAGGACCCCCAACCAGGCCAGGCCGTTGAGCAGACGTCCGGCCAGGAAGCCCTCGTCGACGGCGCGGGCGACCAGATAGCCGGCGAGCAGCGCGGGCAGCGACTCGACAAGCGACCAGCCGCCGAGCCCGGCGAGCGCCCGCCGTCGGGCCCGCAGCGCCCGCCAGGTCACCCGGCGTACGCCGGAACGGCTCACGATCCGCCGCCGGACGGCTGGAAGACCGCCCGGTAGTCCGGGTCGGCCCAGAGTTGCCGGTGCGGCGCCAGGCC
This sequence comes from Micromonospora sp. DH14, assembly GCF_029809455.1. Lineage (NCBI taxonomy): Bacteria > Bacillati > Actinomycetota > Actinomycetes > Micromonosporales > Micromonosporaceae > Micromonospora > Micromonospora sp. DH14. The sequence continues at coordinate 128,853 of NZ_JARVKT010000004.1, forward strand.
GCGCAGCCGACCGCCGTCCAGCCAGGCGACCAGGTCGGCCGCCGCGGCCGCCGCGGTGCGGTGGGTGACCACCAGTCGGGTACGCTCCCCGGCCCGCCCGAGGACCGCCTCGGTGATCCGGTGTTCGGTGGCGGTGTCGAGGCTGGACGTCGCGTCGTCCAGGATGAGCAGCCGCTCGGCGGCGAACGCGCGGGCCAGGCCGAGGCGTTGGGTCTCGCCCCCGGAGAGCGGTGTGTCCACCAGCGGGGTGCGGTAGCCGCCGGGCAGACGGTCGATCACATCGGCGACCGCCGCCGTGCGGGCCGCCCGCAGCACCGCCGGTGTGGCCGGGCTCCGATCGGCCGGCGGTGTCGCCGCGTCGACCGGCAGCGCCAGCCCGATCGCGTCGTGGACTGTCGCGCCGATCAGCACCGGCCGGTCGAAGGCGTAGCCGACGGCACGGCGCAACGCCGCCGCGTCGAGGTCGCGCAGCGGCACACCGTCGAGTCGCACCTCACCGCGGTCAGGGTCGTACAGCCGGCCGGCCACGGCCGCCAGGGTCGACTTGCCGGCACCGGACGCGCCGACGACGGCCACCGTGGCGCCGGCCGGCACGTCCAGGTCGATACCGTCCAGGATGGGTCGACCGTCGTCGGCGTGCACGCAAACCCCGCGCAGTCGCAGGGCACCTGCGCCGGGTGGCAGGGGCCGATCTCCCGCCGGCGCGGCGGGCTGTGCCAGCAGCTCGGCTACCCGGTGTGCTCCGGCGCGGCTGCGGACCAGGTGGTTCAGGGTGGCGAGCACGCCACCGAGGCCGGCGCCCATGGCCGCGTACCGGACGGCGGCGACCAGTTCACCCGGTGTGAGCCAGCCTGCGGTCAGGGCGTACCCGCCGACCGCGATGACGCTCAGGTTCAGCAGCGGCGCCACGGCCGCGGTGCGGGCGCTCGCCCGGGCCAGCAGCTCCCAGGAACGCCGGCCGTGCCGGTCCAGCTCCGGCAGGGCCGCCAGCACCCGGTCCTGCTCGCGGTGCGTGGTGCCGGCGGCGGCGATGGTCCGGGCGCCGGTCAGCGACTCCAGCAGCCGTCCGGCGATGGTGCCGAGAACCCGTTGGTACCCGGCGGTCGCCGCCGAGGCGTCGGCCACGAAGGCGCGCATGAGGACGGCGAGCAGACCGAGACCGGCGAGCAGGGTGATCCCGAGGACCGGTTCCAGGATGGCGAGCGCGACGACGCTGCCGAGCGGCGGAAGCACCGCCACGATGGCCAGGACCACGGCGTTGCCGGCCTGTCCCGCGTCGGCGGCCTGGCCGACCAACCGGCCGACGAGATCACCCACCGGGTGCCGGCGCGTGGCGCGGACGTCCAGGGCGAACAGGTGACGCAGCAGACGCCGGCGCAGTCCGGCGGTGGCGCGGGCCGCACCGTGCCCGCTGGTCAGGTCCGTCAGGGTGTCGACGCCGATGAGGACGACGACCAGGCCGCAGGCGGACACCGCCCACCAACCGGAACCGCCGCCGAGGGCGGCGTCGACGGCGCGGCCGAGCGCCGCGGGTAGCAACAGTTCGGCGGCCGCGCCGAGCAGCGCGACCGTCGCGAGTCCGGCGGTCCAGCCGCCGCCCGCCAGGACCGTCTGCCGCAGCAGCCTGTCCCCCGAGGCGAACGTCGGCATCGGTCCTCCCGTTGGTACGCGGTTGCCCTGGGTGGGCACGTCTACCCACCCAGGGCCCCGTGTGTGGATCAGTTGCAGGTCGTGACGGAGAGCGAGCTGTCGCCGCAGAGCAGCAGGCTCGCCCGGCTACCGCCACCCGTGCGGTCGGCCGGAGCCATCTCCAGGCCCTGGAGGTCCAGAAGCGCCATGTCGTTCACCTCCCTTCCATCCGTTCGCTGATCAGGTCGCCCTCGCTGTGGCGAGGGAGTCTCTGCGCGCCCGGCAGGGGCGCGAGGAAAGGCAGCGCCGGCGGTTGGTCGTGCCGCGCGCTGGCCAGCGCGTACAGCACGCCGGCGGTGCCGGTGCCGAAGTCCATGGACAGCCGCAGCAACTGCTCGCCGGGGAACGCGGTCCCGTCCCGGTACGGCAGCGCGTGCCAGCTCAGCCGGTCCAGCTGCGCGTCGAGTTCGCGGCGGTCGGCGTGGTCGGTCGAGGCGGCGAGGTAGGCGATGATGCCGGCCCGTCCGGCGAAGAGCCCGGACTGTGCGTAGAACGGTGAGCGGGCCGCGCGGCGGATTCCCGCGCTCGCCTCGGCGAACCGGTCGTCGGCCCGGTGACGCAGGTACTGGTCGAGGACCAACCCGATGCCGACGCTGCCGTGCGCCAGGTAGGGCATGGTGCGCCAGCCCTCATTGACCTCCAGCGCACCGTCCGGCCGCAGCACACACCGGCGCAGGTCCTGACGCAAGGCCGTGGCGGCGTGCGCCAACAGCTCGTCGTCACCGCTGAGTTCGTAGAGGCGCAGCAGCATCAGCGCCGGTCCGGTCCGCCCGCGCAGCAACCCGGCGTACGGGTGGTGTCCGCCGCTGACGTCCGGGCCCGGGTCGTCGGCCAGCTGGCCGATCACCCGCTCGGCGGCCCGCCACGCGGCGTCGCGCAACGACGCCTCCCCGGTACGCCCGGCCAGCTCGGCGAGGTTGAGCGCGATCCCGGACAGTCCGCCGGACAGGCTGTGGTCGAGCCCGTCCAGTGGTTCCCGCAGGCAGATGTCGAGAACGTCCAGCGCGTCCTGTCGGCGGCCGAGGTGGGCGAGTGCGTACGCGACGCCGTGCAGCCCGTCGTAGAAGCCGCAGCGGGTGCCGGACGCTGGTGCTGTCGCCCGCCGCACCAGCCAGTCCTCGTGTTCGGGCCACCGCCGGGCGCCGCTCTTGTCGAGCGCGTACAGCACTCCGGCCGCTCCATGGGCGAGGTTGAGGCCGCCACTGCGGAACTGTTCGATGTCGCCGGGGAAGAGCCGGTCGTCGCGTTCGGGGGTGGCGCTGGCCACGATCGCCGTCGTCAGCTGGTGACGCATGGTGGGCCAGTCATCCGGGCCGATGGGTGGGTCGGTGGTGACCGGTGGGCCGCCGGTGATCTCCTCGATCGCCGCGTCGAGGAAGGACCTCGGCACCGGGAAGTTCGCGGCGACGATGTCGGCCAGGTGGGTCACCTTCGCGGGGGCGAGCCGGACCAGCTGGGTCAGTGGCAGGAACAGCGCCAACCGCAGGCAGGCCAGGGCGTATGTGTCGACCGCCGGGCCGCTGCGGTCCCTCGGTGCCGCGAAGCCCTGGTTGCGCAGCCCGGGTCGGCGGTGCCCGGCGATCGGGGCGGCCACCTCGAAGTCGACGAGGGCGACCTGGTCGTCCGGCCGGATCATGATGTTGAACAGGTGCAGGTCCCCGTAGACCAGGCCGCGCTCGTGGATCGCCGCGACGACGGTTTCGACCTGTTGGTAGACATGGCGGGCCCATCGGGCGTACGCCGCCCGGTCGCCGTCGGTCGCGTCGGCGTCGATCAGTGGGTACCTGTCGACAAGCACCTTGTTCAGCGGTTTGCCGTCGATGAACTCGAGGGCGAGGAACCGGTGTTCGCCGAGGACGAACTCGTCGTGCACCCGGGGCACCTGCGGCAGGTCGGCGAGTTGCCGCAGGGCCTGCGCCTCGCGGGCCAGCCGTGCGACCGCGTCGGTGCCGTCGGCGTCCAGGCCGGCGTGCGGCCGGGCCTCCTTCAGCACCACCTCGGTGTCGGTACGCAGGTCCCGGCCCACGTACAGCCCACCGCCGTTCGAAAAGTGGATCACCCGTTCGATCCGGTACGGCACCTGGTTGGTGCTGGTGTCGTTGCGGGCGGCCAGGTGCGGTCCGAGGAAGTCGGGCAGGGTGATCCAGGCCGGCACGTGGAAGACGGGTTCACGGCGGTCCGGCACCAGCGTGCCGGAGTCGTCCTCGATCGCCGGGACCACCTGGCCGTCGGCAGAGTGGCAGTAGCGGGCGGCGAAGCCGCCGTAGCGCACGTGGACCGGGCCGGCACCGTAGCGCAGATCGCTGAGGATGTACGGTCCGGGCTCGCCGGTGAGCAGTTCGTCGAGTTCCTTGCAGGTCAGTTCCAGCTCCGCGTCGTCGCGCGGGTAGACGGTGACGAACTTGCCGCTGGCGGCCCGGGCGGCGTACTTGGAGTTGCGCAGCAGCAACGTGCGTGGCCCGCGCAGGAACTTGAAGGACAGGCCGCGGGGGACGCAGTAGTTCCAGACCGCGTCCAGCACCCGCTCGGCGTTCGCCAGACCTGCGGAGACGTGAATCTTCCAGCCCTGCTGGGGCAGCGAGCCGCCGTCGGGCGCGTAGATCAGCCAGTCGTCGAGCGGCTCGCGGCGCCAGCCGGCCGGCACCGGTCGGTCGGCGGCCGGGAAGACGGGCTGCGCGACGGCGCTGCCGAGCGAGTCGTAGAACAGCCGATCTGCGGCGCAGTAGCTGTCGTAGCGTTCGTCCACCGTCTCGCCGCCCCTCGAACTCGGCCGGCTCTTGTTCCGGCGTTGAATCGAGTCTCATCGACAGGACGGTGCGGTCTCCAGTGCGCTTAGTCATGACCTTCGATGCGTGGCGCACAGGCACACATGACATTAGTCAGGCCCGCACGGCCGCGCCCGGTCGGCGAGGGTCGCGGACAGGGGCAGGTGCCCACCGTCGCGCGGCGCGACACTGTTGGTCTCGCTGCTGGCGCGCCGACGGCGGCGGGCGGGCGACTAGGCTTCCCGGGTGGCCGATGCCGAGCTGGTGACGACTGACGAGCGGCTGCGTCGTATCGAGGCGATCACCGACGCGGCCCTGTCAGGGCTGAACATCGCCGAGTTGCTCGATGAGCTGCTCGAACGGATCCGGGACCTGCTCAAGGTCGACACCGCCACCGTCCTGCTGCTCGACGACCACACCGGCGAGCTCGTCGCGACGGCGGCCAAGGGCCTGGAGGAGGAGGTACGCCGCGGTTTCCGCATCCGGGTCGGACGCGGCTTCGCCGGTCGGGTGGCGGCGACCCGCGCGCCGATCATGATCTATGACGTCGGGCCGGACGACGTGGTCAATCCCATCCTGCTCGCCAAGGGCATCCGGGTCCTGCTGGGCGTGCCCATGCTCGTCAACGGCAACCTCGTCGGCGTACTGCACGTCGGCTCCCTGACGCTGCGGCGGTTCGGTCCCGACGACGTGCAGCTGTTGCAGCTCGTCGCCGATCGGGCCAGCCTCGCCGGTCAGGCCCGCGCGCAGGTCCTCGACCGGCAGGCGGCGCTGGCGCTGCAACACAGCCTGCTACCGGGCCGGCTGCCCGACGTTCCCGGCCTGGACCTGGCCGCCCGCTACATTCCGGGCCACGACCTGGGCATCGGCGGCGACTGGTACGACGTGTTCACGTTGCCCTCGGGGTGGCTGGGCGCCGTCATCGGCGACGTCTCCGGTCACGGGTTGCCGTCCGCCGTCGTGATGGGACGCATCCGCAGCGCGCTACGCGCGTACGCCCTGGATTCCGACGACCCCGCGCAGGCGCTGACCTCACTCGACCGCAAGATCCACCACTTCGAGGCGGGCACTCTCACCACCGCCGTCTACGCCCTGATCACACCCGACCGCACGCGGGTGCACATCTCCTCGGCGGGCCACCTTCCCCCGCTGCTGGCGGTTCCCGACCTGCCCAGCGTGCCCGTCAGCCTGGCGGTGGACCGGCCACTCGGGGTGGGCCGGCCGCTGAGTCGTCGCCGCACCACGGTTCTGGACCTGCCGCCGGGCGCGGCACTGGTCTTCTACACCGACGGGCTGGTCGAGCGTCGCAGCGAAGTGATCGACACCGGGATCGAGCGCCTCGCCGGCGCCGTACGGCCCGGGCCGGCCGAGGCGTTGTGCGACCACATCATGGCCACCACGGCGGAGGAACACCCGAACGACGACATCGCCCTGTTGGTCATCCGCCGTCGACCGCCGTCGGACTGAGCCGATCGGGCAGCTGGTCCACGGCTGGCTCACCCACCGGCCACGCATCGTTCGATCCTGTGCGCCGGAAGGCACGCGAATCGTGGCGCCCTGATCCGTAACAGGTCCGAAACTACCGGTTGAAAACCCGGTAATCTTCTGCCAGCCTGGGAGCCATCGACATGTTCGAATGTTAACAACTTTTTCCGCGGAGGAGGCGCCTCACACAACCGTCAGGCCTACCCACCTGCCAGGTGACCACATCCACCACCCTGCGGCACCAGCGCCCGCAACCATGTCCCGGCGGGCGACCGGACCCACTCATCGCAACGCTCCACCCGCTGGTCAAGTAGCCCGAGCGACCCGCATCCGGGCCACCACCTGAGACCGCTGCCGGCCCGCTCGGGCGGACTCAGCACGGTGACCACCGCCATCTGGCGGGGCCACCCACTCGAACAGCGCCAGAGCTCTTCCTATCCCACCACCGGAGGATCAGCATGCCTTCCCGGACCCGTCCCACCGGGCATACCCGACTGCGAACGCTCATTCTTTCCGGAACCGCCGCGATAATTTTGACCCTGATCGTGTCGCTGCTGCCCAATCTGGCCCAGGCCGCCGAGACGACCCTCGGTGCCGCCGCAGCCCAGTCCGGCCGCTACTTCGGCGCCGCCGTCGCCGCGAACAAGCTCGGCGACAGCGCCTACACGACGATCCTGAACCGCGAGTTCAACAGCGTCACGCCCGAGAACGAAATGAAGATCGACGCGACCGAGCCGCAGCAGAACAACTTCACCTTCGGCAACGCGGACCGGATCGTGAACCATGCAACTTCCCGGGGTTGGAAGGTCCGGGGCCACACCCTGGCCTGGCACTCCCAGCAGCCGAGTTGGATGCAGGGCATGGAGGGCTCCGCGCTGCGCAGCGCGATGCTGAACCACGTCACCCGGGTGGCCACCTACTACCGGGGCAAGATCCACTCGTGGGATGTGGTCAACGAGGCGTTCGAGGACGGCAACAGCGGCGCCCGTCGTAACTCGAACCTGCAGCGCACCGGCAACGACTGGATCGAGGCCGCGTTCCGCGCCGCCGACGCGGCGGACCCGAACGCGAAGCTCTGCTACAACGACTACAACACCGACAACTGGACCTGGGCCAAGACCCAGGCGGTCTACAACATGGTGCGCGACTTCAAGTCCCGGGGCGTGCCGATCGACTGCGTCGGGTTCCAGTCGCACTTCAACGCCAACTCGCCGTACAACAGCAACTACCGCACGACGCTGTCCAGCTTCGCCGCCCTCGGCGTGGACGTGCAGGTCACCGAGCTGGACATCGAAGGCTCCGGCACGACGCAGGCCAACACCTACCGCAACGTGGTCAACGACTGCCTGGCCGTGGCCCGCTGCAACGGGGTCACCGTGTGGGGTGTGCGGGACTGCGACTCGTGGCGCTCCGGCGGCACCCCGCTGCTCTTCGAGTGCAACGGCAACAAGAAGGCTGCCTACAACGCCACCCTGGAGGCGCTGAACAGCGCCACTCCCACCAACCCGCCGACCGACCCGCCCACCGACCCGCCGACCAACCCGCCCGGCTCGGCCAACGAGATCGTCGGCACCCAGTCCGGCCGGTGCGTCGACGTGCCCAACGCCTCCCGCACCAACGGCACCCGGGTGCAGCTCTACACCTGCAACAAGCAGACCAACCAGGCCTGGACCTACACCTCGGGCAAACAACTTCAGGTGTACGGCACCATGTGCCTCGACGCCGCCGGCTCCGGCAACGGCGCGGCAGTGCAGATCTACAGCTGCCACAGCCAGACCAACCAACAGTGGAACGTCAACTCCAACGGCACCATCAGCAACGTCCAGTCCGGGCGATGCCTGGACGTCTGGAGCACCAGCAACGGCGCCCAGATCCAGCTGTACGACTGCCACGGCCAGACCAACCAGCAGTTCCGGCTCGCCTCCCTCGGCGGTGGCACCCAGACGCCCACCCCGACGCCGACCACGCCACCGCCGACCGGCGGCGCGTGCGACCTGCCCTCGTCGTACCGGTGGTCGTCGACGGGTGCGCTGGCCCAGCCGAGGTCGGGATGGGTGTCGCTGAAGGACTTCACCGTCGCGCCGTACAACGGTCAGCAGCTCGTCTACGCCACCACGCACGACACCGGAACCACCTGGGGCTCGATGAACTTCGGCCTCTTCAGCAGCTACTCGCAGATGGGCTCGGCCAGCCAGAACGCGATGAACTCGGCGACCGTCGCGCCGTCGCTGTTCTACTTCGCCCCGCGCAACATCTGGGTGCTGGCCTACCAGTGGGGCGGCACGGCCTTCTCGTACCGGACCTCGACTGACCCGACCAACCCGAACGGATGGTCGGCGGCGCAGACGCTGTTCACCGGCAGCATCTCCAACTCCAACACCGGCCCGATCGACCAGGCGCTCATCGGCGACGACCAGAACATGTACCTGTTCTTCGCCGGCGACAACGGTCGGATCTACCGGGCGAGCATGCCGATCGGGAACTTCCCGGGCAGCTTCGGCTCGAACTACACGACGATCATGACCGACTCGACGAACAACCTCTTCGAGGCCGTCCAGGTCTACAAGCTCCAGGGCCTGAACAAGTACCTCATGATCGTGGAGGCGATCGGGTCGCAGGGCCGCTACTTCCGGTCGTTCACCGCCACCAGCCTGGGTGGTTCGTGGACGCCGCAGGCCACCAGTGAGAGCAACCCGTTCGCAGGCAAGGCCAACAGCGGTGCCACCTGGACCAACGACATCAGCCACGGTGAGCTGCTGCGGACCAGCGCCGACCAGACCATGACCGTCGACGCGTGCAACCTGCAACTGCTCTACCAGGGTCGTTCCCCCAGTTCCGGCGGCGACTACGGCCTCCTGCCGTACCGGCCGGGTCTGCTGACCCTGCAGCGCTGACGATCGGACCCCGCCGGGGCGGGTGGGCTCGCGCGAGCCCACCCGCCCCGCATCCATCCACCACCATCAGGAGGTACGACAGTGCCCGAACACGCCAACCGTCCCCCGTCCCCGGGAGACGCCAACCCGGCCCGGGTGTCCCCCCGGCGCCGGAGAGGGATCTTCACGCTCGCCGCGGCCGGGCTCGCCGCCGCGGTCGGCCTGCTCTCCATCACCGTGGCGACCGGATCGGCGTCGGCCGCCGACAACCCGTACCAGCGCGGCCCGGACCCGACCCGGACCAGCGTCGCCACCGAGAACGGCCCGTTCGCCAACACCTCCGTCAGCGTCCCGACCGGGTACGGCTTCAACGGCGGCCGGATCTACTACCCGACCGACACCAGCCAGGGCACCTTCGGGGCCATCGCGATCTCGCCCGGTTACACGGCGTTGTTCTCCGCGGAACTGGCCTGGATGGGGCCGTGGCTGGCCTCGCACGGCTTCGTCGTGATCGGCATCGAGACCAACAGCCGTAACGACTTCGACACGGCCCGCGGCACCCAGTTGCTCGCCGCACTGGACTACCTGACCCAGCAGAGCCCGGTACGCGACCGCGTCGACCCCACCCGGCTGGCGGTCGCCGGTCACTCCATGGGCGGCGGTGGCGCGCTGAGCGCCGCCATCCGGCGATCGTCGTTGAAGGCCGTGGTCGGCATCGCGCCGTACTCGCCGTCATCGAACCTGGCCAACGACCGGGTGCCCACAATGATCTTCTCCGGGCAGGCCGACACGGTGGTCACCCCGTCCTACGCCACCGGCCTGTACAACAGCCTGCCGAGCACGACGGAGAGTGTCTACCTGGAGGTCGCCGGCGCCGACCACGGGTTCATGGTCGGCCGGTCGAACCCGGTGATGATCCGGACCATGTTGCCGTTCCTCAAGATGTTCATCGACAACGACGCCCGGTACAGCCAGTTCCTCTGCCCGCTGCTGGACTCCAGCGGTGTGGTCACCTCCCGCAGCACCTGCCCGTTGCTGCCGACGACGCCGACCACCCCGCCCACCGACCCGCCCACCGACCCGCCCGCCTCGGCCAGCGAGATCGTCGGCACCCAGTCCGGCCGGTGCGTCGACGTGCCCAACGCCTCCCGCACCAACGGCACCCGGGTGCAGCTCTACACCTGCAACAAGCAGACCAACCAGGCCTGGACCTACACCTCGGGCAAACAACTTCAGGTGTACGGCACCATGTGCCTCGACGCCGCCGGCTCCGGCAACGGCGCGGCGGTGCAGATCTACAGCTGCCACAGCCAGACCAACCAACAGTGGAACGTCAACTCCAACGGCACCATCAGCAACGTCCAGTCCGGGCGATGCCTGGACGTCTGGAGCACCAGCAACGGCGCCCAGATCCAGCTGTACGACTGCCACGGCCAGACCAACCAGCAGTTTCGGCTCGCTCCCCTCGCCTGATCAGCTGAGACGGGCGGGCTCGGCGTCATGCCGGGCCCGCCCGCACCACCCGGCGCGCTGCCCGTGCCGGCGCAGGAGGGACGGCTGTCAACGAGGCGCGATCAGCGGGGCGAAGTCGACGCGGGTGAGGGGCTGTTCGGACAGTGAACCGTCCGCGCGGGGCACCCGGAGCGGCCGGCCATCACGGGAGAACGTGACGGTGGTGACGTCGTCACGGCTGGTGAGGGTGCAGACGATCTGCCCGAACGCGAGGACCTCGTCGCTGCGGCCGGCGTCCTCACCGGGCTTGTCGACCACGACGCGGGCCTCGGTGCCGGTGACCGTGACCCCGGCGGCGTTGACCGCTCCCGCCAGCGCGGTGGTCAGGTCGGTGTCACGCTCGGCCGCCGTGGGTCCGGCCAGCAGATGACGCAGTTGTTCCTCGACGGTGGGTGACCGGTCGACCCGCCGGACGAACGGGATGATCCGGTTGTCCCGCACGAAGCAGAGCGTCTCGGCGGCCGGGCCGACCGGCGCGCTCGTGTCGGCGGACGCGGAACTCTGGAATGGCCCCTGCGGTGCCTGCACCACCCGGGGGGCGTCATCGGTCGGGATGCTGCAGCCGGTCAGCAGCGCGGCAACCGCCAGGACGACGAGAGAACGATGTCTCACGGCAGGCTCTCCGGAAGGGTGACGCGGAAGCGGGCGCCGCCGCCGGGCCGGTCGCCGACGGTGACGTGTCCGCCATGTGCCGCGGCGTGCTGCGCGACAAGCGCGAGCCCGAGCCCGGTGCCGTCGCCGGTGCCGCGGGTGTGCGCCGCTCGCCCCCGTACGAACCGGTCGAAGATCGCCTCGCGGTCCTCGACGGGCACGCCCGGTCCGTCATCCTCGACCTCGATGACTCCGGCGGCGCCGTCGCGCCCCAGCCGGACGCCGGCGGGACCACCCCCGTAGGTCACCGCGTTGTCGAGCAGGTTCGCCAGGACCTGCGCGACGCGGCGCCGCTCCACCAGCCACGTCGCCGGCACGTCGGCGGCGAGGTGGACGAGCGTCGTGGGCAGGTCGAGGGCGCGGCAGGCGTCGCGGGCCAGCGCCACGACGTCCACGGACGCCCGGTGTGCGGGCTGGTCGCTGCGGGCCAGGTCGATCAAGTCGTTGACGAGCCGCTGGAAACGGTCGATCTCGTCGGCGACCAGTCCGGCCGCGAGGGCGGTCCGTTCGTCCTGGTGTTCCCGACGGCGGGCCAGGACGCTGGCCGCCGCGGCGAGGGTCTGCAACGGCGAGCGCAGCTCGTGGCTGACGTCGGCGGCGAACCGGCGGTCCCGTTCGATGCGGTGGGCGAGGCGGTCGACCATCTGGTTGAACGAGGAGGACAGGCGGGTCAGGTCGGGGTCGGTGGCCGTGTCGAGGCGGGCGGTGAAGTCGCCGGCCGCGATCTTCTCGGCCGCGTCGGCGACAGCGGTCAGCGGGCGCAGCCCGTGCCGGGTGGCGTACCAGCCGAGTGCCGCCCCGGACCCGGCGACCATGATCGCGACGGTGGTCAGCGCGAGGGCCAGGACCTGGAACGTCTGCTCCAGCTCCCGCAGCGAGTTGACCTCGAAGTACGCCGCGGACGCGGACAGCGGCACCCCGACCACCAGGGCGGACTGCCCGTCGACGCGTACCCGCTGCACGGCCGGTTCCCCGGCGGCGACGACCCGACGCAGCTCGGCGGGGATGGCGGCGGTGGTGCCCGGATCGGCGGCGCGCGCGTACCACTCGCCGTTGAGGTGCAGCACCGGCCGACGGCTACCCCCGGTGTCCAACGACCGGAGCACCTCCACCACGTCCGGGGTGTCCGTGTCGATCCCGGCACGAACGACCGTGGCGTCGAAGTAGGCGGCGCGCAGGGCGGTGCGTTCCCGCTCGTCGAGCAGGGACCGGCGGGTCAGATCGTAGGAGATCAGGGCCATCGACGCCGAGAGCAGGAGCGCGCCGACGGCGAACGCGGCGGTCACCCGGGTACGCAGTCCGAGGCGTCTCATCGCTGCAGCTTGTAGCCCAGACCCCGCAGGGTGACCAGGTGCCGCGGGTTCGCCGGGTCCGGCTCGATCTTCTGCCGCAGCCGGCCCACGTGGACGTCGACGAGCCGTTCGTCTCCGCTGTCGTAACCCCAGACCCGTTCCAGCAGTTGCTGGCGGGACAGCACCCGGCCGGCGTGCTCGGCCAGCTCGCACAGCAGCCGGAACTCGGTGCGGGTGACCGGTACGGGTTGGCCCGCGCGGCGGATCTCTCCCCCGTCGGGGCTGATCTCCAGCTCGCCGACCACGAGCACCGGCACGGGATCGGGCGTGTGCCCCGCGACACCGGTACGGGCACGGCGCCGCAGGGCGCGCAGCCGGGCGGTGAGTTCCTTGATCGCCACCGGCTTGACGACGTAGTCGTCGGCGCCGGCTTCGAGGGCCGCGACGATGTCGTGGGTGTCGTCGCGGGCGCTGACCACCACGATCGGCACGTCATCGTCACGGCGCAGCTGCCGGATGCACTCGAACCCGTCGAGACCGGGCAGCATCAGGTCGACGAGCACGTAGTCGGCCGGGTCGCGGCGCTGCACGCGCAGACCCTCTTCGGCGGTGGCCGCGCCGAGAGCGTCATAGCCTTCGTCCTCGAGTGCGAGCAGCAACGCCAAACGGATGCGGTCGTCGTCCTCGATCACCAGTACGGCCGTCATACCGGGCATCATCCCCAGACGACCGGCTCGGCTGCCAACCGCGACGGCAGGTTGGCAGATTTGTCACGGAACTGTCACAGATCCGCGTGGTGACCGCCAAGCGGGCACGGCAGGGTCCTAGGCGACCGCGTCCGCGAAGAAAGGGGGTGTGCCCGTGACCGGACCGCTGGCAACCACGCCGTGCACGCTGCCGCTGGTCGAGGTGTGCGTCACCGAGTTCGACCTGGCCTGCCTGCCGGCGACCGGAGCAGTGTTCGACCGACTGGTGGCCCTGCGTCCCGCACAGGTGGTGGTCGACCTGTCGGGCTGCCGGCACATCGACGCCGCCGCCATCGGCCTCCTGCTCGATGTGCACCGGCGGCTCGCCCGGGCCGACGGGGTCCTCACCGTCCGCAACCCGAACCCGCGCATCCGGCGCATCCTGCACACCGCCCGGCTCGACCAGATCCTGCCGATAGTCGACACCGCCCCCTCGTCGCCGCCCGGCACGCCGACGGCGGAGCAGGAACCCACCGCCGCACCGCCGGCATTGGTCGCTCATGGCCGCGCCTCGGTGCGAGCCACGACCTGACGGAGCGTCAGACCTTTCCACCTCGGGCTGAACAGCTATCCGGGTCGCCGACCATCAAGCTCGGGAGCGGCCCAGCTCCGGCTCTGCACGAACGCCGTGTCCCACCGCACGCGAAGACGCGGCCCCAGGAAGGACCAGCAGAATGACAGTTGTCCCGGACGACCACCTGATGACCCTGATCTGCGACACCTGCGGCGACTCCGTCAAGGCCACCGCGTGCGTGCTCCCCGACGCGGAGGTCGTCTGGACCCTGGTATCCGAACAGGGGTGGAGCGGTTCCCCGTTCGCCACCGGCCCGCACCGCTGCCCGCACTGCAGCCTGCTGCCGCCCGCCGGTGGCGGCAACGCGTCGTGCGGGGACCACGGTCCTGGCGGGATCCTCGGCATCGACCACGTGGACGACGTGACAGTTGTCGCCGCCGCCGGTGACGTCGATCTCGACACCGGTGACACGCTGCGCAACGCCCTGCGGCACGCCGCTGAGATGGGCGGGCACGTCGTGGTCGACCTGAGCCGGGTACACCTCATCGACTCCACCGGCCTGGGCCTCCTGGTCCGCGCCCACCGCGACGCGCGGGAGCGTGGGGCCACGCTCTGCCTGGCCGCGCCGTCACGCTTTGTCCGCACCGTCCTGCACACGATGCGCCTGGACGGAGCATTCCCCATCTTCGACAGCCGCGACGACGCCCTCGCCCAGTTGTCCGAGGGTTCGGCGTCGCAGCGCACGACCTCCGCCGCGACGGCCGCCCGTTCCTGACCGACCTCGATCGGCCGGTACTCCCCGTGGCGTACGTCGAGACCGGCCGCCACCCGCCCCCGCACCCGTTCTCCAAGGACACCTGAGGAAGCCCATGAGCATCGCCGGTCTCGTCACCGCGCTCCTCGTCGGCGTCGCAAGTGGCCTGTTCGGCAGGCTCGTCATTCCGGGACGCCGGGAAGCCCCGATCTGGCTGACCGTGTCCGTCGGGGTGGTCGCCGCGCTGGCGGGCACCATCCTCGCCCGTCTCGCGGGCGTCGACACCGGCACCCTCAACCTCCTGACCCTGGTCATCCAGGTCGGCCTCGCCGGCACCGGCGTCGTGCTCGTCGTCGCCACCGCCAAGCCCCAACCGTCCGACGCCCCGTGAACCGGGCGCGACGCAGCGGCGGCACCGGTGCCCGACGTGGATTTCCCACCGGCCGCGATTGCGCCCCCGCTTCGCCACGACCAAGGAGCTGACCGTGTACCTGCCCTGGCCATTACCTGACGAGAACTGGTTCGGCGACACCTCGAACCGGCCCGAACCGGATCACGAGGACCGACGCATCGAGGCGCTCGTCGCGCAGCGCCTGAGCATCGACTGGACCACCCGGCGCCAGCAGATCGTCGTCTCCGTGCAGAACCGGGTCGTCATCCTCGCCGGCGTGGTGAGTGACCCGAACACCCGGCAGGTCGCGGCGGAACTCGCCTACGACGTGCCCGGCGTCTTCGACATCTGCAACACGCTGCGGCTCAGTGGCCCACGGCGCAGCCACTACCAGGGGTGACCCCACCGCACGTTGCGTAACAGCGGTTCGGCCGCTCTCGTGCCCTGGCGACGGTGACACCCTGATGGTCGTCGTCTGGTCAACGGGGTCCTGCTCGCACGCCTTCCTGATCTGGCGCTCCCGGGCAATCACGGCCAGCCGAGCAGTCGGGCGCCGAGGACGGCTGTTTGCAACGTGAACCGTTGGGTTGGCTCCCCGGGGTGGTAGCCGGTCAGGTCCCGGATGCGGTCGAGGCGATAGGTGATCGCACGAACGGACAGGTGCATCTGACGGGCGGTTGCGGTGTGGTTGCCCTGGTTGTCGAAGAGCACCGACAGGGTCTCCAGGTACGGCTCGGCACCGCCGCGCGCCGTCGTCAGTGGCCCGAGGACCGTGGTCACCAGGTCGGTGATGGCGTCGCGGTCACGCAGGAGCACGGGGAACACCAGCAGATCGGCGGCATTGAGTACGGGCGTGGTGAAGCCGAGCTTGGCGGCGTGGTCGAGGGTGTGGCGGGCCTCGTCGAGGGACGTGGCCAGGCCATGCACCCCTGGTTGGGTGCGGCCGACGGCAATCTGCCAGTTGTCCGCACCGAGTTCGGTGAGGAGCAGGTGGGCGAGTTCGGCCGCGATGCCGCGTAGGCCGCCGGCGCTGATGCAGACCACGTCGCCGTCGCGGAGGGTGGTGAGGGTGTTGCCTTCGCCGAACCTGGAGGCCAGTGCGGCATCGATGCGGTGCGTGATGCCGGTGGTCAGGCCGGCCGCACGGGCGATGAGGACGGTGTGGGTGGCCGAGAGGCGGATGCCATACCGGTGTGCGCGCTCGGCCAGGTCACCGGGATCGGCCCTACCGGTGAGCAGGTCGTTGACGAACACGGCCCGTTCGTTGTCGTGGCGGTCAAGCTCGGCACGGTTCTGCCGGGCGTACCCGTCCAGGGCGGCGGTGAGCAGGACGCGCGCGGTGTCCAGGAGTGTCTCGGCGCGGGAATGCACGGCCGCCGCGGTGTCGGTCGACGCGACCGGGCTGGCGCTCCAGTGGGCGGTGGTGGCATCCAGCAGACCGGTAACGAGCTCGCGCAGCTTGAGCCCTTGACCCGCTGCGTGGGCGCCCAGGCTGACCGCCGCCTGACGCCGGGCGCCGGCCGGGACGGACAGCAGATCCTTACAGTCGGCCGCCAGCGAGGTGTCGTCGCTCATGGGCTGTTCCTTGTCCACATGGCGGTGGCCGCCGACGGCGGCCACCAACTTCAGGTTTACACACCGATGTCGCGGCGGTCGAAGACGATAACTCCGGCGATTGTGGCGGTGGCACCAAGGAGCACGAGGGCGAGAAGCTCGGCCGGGTGCCAACCGGTATGCAGCGGGTCGGTGCCGATGAAGTAGTGGAACGGTGACAGCCAGCGAATCCAGTGCCACCCGTCCACCATGCCGCCGATGGCGTTGGCCATGTAGGTAGCCACGGCAAGGCCACCGGTGATCGCGAGAACGGCAGCCCGCTTCCCGGTGGCGGCGCCGACGAGGAAGGCGATGCCGGCGAAACACCACACCAGGGCGACCAGGCCGGCGGACGCGGCAGCGACGTTGGACAGGGGGATGTCCATGCCGATCCAGGGAACAATGATCATCAGCAGGATCCACGGGATGGCGGCGATTCCGGTGAGCGCGCTCCCGGTGGCGGCGAGCCGTTGCCAGGCGAAAGCGGCGCGCGAGACCGGATTGGTCAGCATCAGCTCCATGCCACCGTCCTCCTCCGGCCGAGCGATCGTGCGGGCCGCCAGCGTGATGGCGCACATCAGGACCAGCAGTGGGCCGACCAGGCTGAAGATGGTCGCCTGCAGATAGCCGGCGGGCGACAGCATGTCGGCGATGCCGAGGAAGTCCAGCATGCCCTGGGGCAGAGCATCCTGCTTCAACTCCGCGGCTCCCTGGAACTGGCTGTAGAACGAGGTGTAGATGGCGGTGAAGGCGGCGACGCCACCGGCCCAACCGACCAATGCCAGGCGGTCGTCCCGCCAGGTCTTACGCACCAGCGCGGGAAGCATCGCCGGCTCCTTCCCCGTGGTAGTAGAACGACAGGAACGTCTCTTCCAGGTCAGGCTCGGCCGACAACATGTCCACCACCTGATGACGCGCCGCCGCCTTGATCAGCGGGTCGATGCGGCCGTCGACAGTGCATTTCAGCACCGGCCCGGACACCACCACGTCGCTCACGCCGGGCAGGCCGCTGAACTCTGCCGGGTCCACCGGATCATCGAAGTGAATCTCGACGGCGCGGACCGCCCGCTTCCCCAGTGACTCGACCCGCTCGACCGCGGCCAGCCGGCCGGCGCGGACGATGGCGACCCGGTCGGCCGCCTGCTGCACCTCGGCCAGGACGTGAGAGGACATGAAGACGGTCTGCCCCGCCACTCTGGCGTCGCGGACCATGGCCAGGAACTCCTGCTGCATGAGGGGATCCAGCCCACTGGTCGGCTCGTCCAGGACCAGCACCGCCGGCCGGTGCATGAACGCCTGCACCAACCCGACCTTCTGCTTGTTGCCCTTACTCATCGTGCGTACCGGGCGGGAGAGGTCCAGGTCGAGCCGCTCCGCGAGCTCGGTCACCTGCGACCAGGCCACGCCGCCGCGTGCCGCGGCGAAGAAGCGCAGCAGGTCCTCCGCCTTGTCCCGCCCGGGAAACACCAGCTCACCGGGCAGATAGCCGATCTGACGGTGCAGTGCGGCCTTGTCCCGACGCGGGTCGAGCCCGAGCACGGTCGCGTGTCCACGAGTGGGGCGCAGGAAGTCCAACAGCAGCCGGATGGTGGTGGTCTTTCCTGCACCGTTCGGGCCGAGGAAACCCACCACCTCCCCGGTACGAATCTCCAGGCTGAGCCCCTCGATACCGCGACGCTGGCCGTAGAACTTGGTCAGGTCCTCGGTGAGCAGAGCGATGTCGCTTGTCATGCCCACATCGTCGCCGGCCTTCCCGCCCGGCATCCAGGTCAGCACCCGGCCGACATCTCGCAGAGGCCGTTGCCGAACACCGGAAGCAGTAGCCCGAACCGCTGCCCGGCGGGTCCCCGAGCCGCGAGCGCCGGGAGTACTCTCCCATCAGGTGCGCCGGGAAGTCTGGTCGGCAGGTCATGTCGTGCTGCGACTCCTGGAGGCTCCGATGGGCGTTTCTGCCCTGCGCACCGAAAATCTGTCCAAGCGGTACGGACGCCTACTCGCCCTCGACGACCTCACCCTCGACGTCGCGGCGGGCGAGGTGTTCGGATTCCTCGGCCCCAACGGCGCCGGAAAGTCGACAACGATCCGGCTGCTGCTCGGCCTCGCCCGACCCACCTCCGGCCGAGCGCGGATCTTCGACACCGACGCCGCCGACGTCGCCGCCGCCCATCGCCGGCTCGCCTACGTACCGGCGGATGTGGCGCTGTGGCAGCGGATGACCGGCGCCGAGGTGCTGGACCTGCTCGCCCGCATCGGCCCCGGTACGGACACCGCCTACCGCGACGAACTCATCCAACGGTTCGCGCTCGACGTGTCCAAACCGGCCGGCACCTACTCGACGGGCAACCGGCAGAAGGTCGCCCTGATCGCGGCGTTCGCCACCCGGGCGCCTCTGCTGGTGCTGGACGAGCCCACCAGCGGCCTGGATCCGCTCATGGAACTACAGTTCCGGCAGGCCGTCGGGGTTGCCCGCGACAACGGGCAGACGGTCTTCCTCAGCTCCCACCAGCTCGCCGAGGTCGAGGCCGTCTGCGACCGCGTCGGCATCCTGCGCGCCGGCCAACTGGTGGAGGTGGCCTCCGTCGCCCAGCTACGCCGACTGCACCACACCGAGGTGGCCGCGACGTTCACCGGCGCGCCACCGGACCTCACCGGCGTCCTCGGCGTCGACGGCCTGCGCGAGGACGGCCCGGCGGCAGTGCGATTCACCCTCAACGGCTCCCCTGCCGCGGCGCTGCGCGCCCTCGCCGACGCTGATGTGGCGACGATCGTCGTCCGCGAGCAGAGCCTGGAGGAGATCTTCCTCGCCTACTACGGGCAGAGCCCCCGATGACAGCGACCGCGACGCCGGCAACCCGCCCGCAGCCGGCGCTGCGAGGGCTCGCGGTACGACAGGTACGCCGGGGTGCGGTGGTCGTGACCGCCGTCTGCGCGGGCATGTCCGCGCTGGTGGTGGTCGGCTACCGCGCGGACGCGCTGGATCCGGCCGCCGTGTCGGCGCTGGCCCGCAACCCCGCGATCCGTACCCTCTTCGGCGATCCGGTCGCGCTCGACCGGGCCGGCGGGTTCACGGTGTGGCGTACGGGCACCGTACTGGCGGTGCTGCTCGGTGTGTGGGCGATGCTGGCTGCCACCCGGATCACCCGTGGGGAGGAGGACGCCGGCCGGTGGAGCCTGTTGCTGTCCGGCCGGGTCATCCTTGCCGAGGCTGTCCGCCATCACCTCGGTGTCCTGGCTGTCGTGCCGGTCGTCGTCGGAGCGGCGACAGCGGCGGCGATGATCGCCGCGGGAGCGGAGAGCACCGGTTCGGTGCTGCACGGCACCGGCCTCGCTGCCGTCGGCCTCTTCTTCGTCGCGGTCGGAGGAGTCGGCGCACAGCTGTTCTCCAGCCGGTCGGCGGCCAACGGTGCCACTGCCGCTGTGCTGATGGTCGGGCTACTCATGCGGATGGTCGGCGACGGTGTCCCCGCGCTGGCCTGGCTTCGGTGGCTGTCCCCGTTCGGGCTGGTGGCGCTGACCCGCCCGTTCGACACCGGTCGGGGGCTGCCGGTGGTGGTGCTGACATGCGCCGCGCTGCTGCTACTGGCCCTCGCGGGTTGGCTCGCGGCGCGGCGTGATGTCGGCGCGGGGATTCTGGCGACGGCCGACAGCCGGCCGGCGCGTACCGCGTTGCTCGGTTCGGTGCCGGCGTTCGCGGTACGGCGCACCATGCGACCGCTGGCCGCGTGGTCTGCCGGAATCGGCGCGTACTTCCTGCTCCTGGGTCTGATCGCCCGGTCCATGGCCGAGTTCCTGACCGGCAATCCCCAGTTCGCGGCCATGGCGGCCCAGGCCGGCTTCCCCGCACTGGGCACTGTGGAGGGTTACGCGGCCACCATGTTCGCGCTGCTGGCCGTCCCGGTCGGTGTGTTCGTCTCGGTGCGGCTCGCCGCCACCGCCGCGGACGAGAATGCCCGGCGTCTCACACTGGTGCTGGCCGCCCCGGTGACCCGACTGCGCCTGTTGGCCGCCGAGGCGACCGTCGCCGGGTGTGCCGCGCTGGTCCTGATCACGCTGTCGGGCCTCGCCATGTGGGCCGGCACGGCCACTGTCCATGCCGGGCTCGGGGCCGCCGACGCGCTCGCCGGCGCCTGGAACGTCGCGCCGATCGTGGTGCTCTGTCTGGGAGCGGGCGTCCTGGCCCTCGGCTGGAGGCCGCGTACCGTGGCGGCGGTCGGCGCTCTTCCGGCCGCTGGTGGGTTCGTGTGGCAGGTCATCGCCGACAGCGTCGACGCCCCCGCCTGGGTCCGTGCGCTGTCCCCGTTCGCGCACCTGGCCGCGGTGCCGGCCACCGCACCGGCCTGGCCGGCAGGTGCGGTGATGGCCGGCATCGCCGCAGCAGGAGTGGTCGCCGGCACGATCGGCTACCGCCGCCGCGACCTGTGCGCCTGACCTGCAGGGCAGTTCCAGAAAGTGACCTGGATTGATGGAAAGAATCAAACAACGACCCCGGGTGTCCCCTCTCACAACGATCTTCCCCAGCTATTCACCGTGGCGTCGGTATTCTTGATTAGGCCCAGTCTGCACCTTATGCCCGTTAGCTGAGGGGGGATCATGCCCGATCACATCGACCTCACTCGCCTGCGAGACGTGCTCGACGGACCGTGGGCCGACGTCCGCAACGCCCACCGGAACCACCTCGACGCGCGCTTCCTCCCGGTGTACGGCGAGACCGGTGACCAGGCACGGGAGCGGATCACCCGACTGCTCACCGAACTCCCCACCGAGCTGGGCATGGCCTCGGCCTTTCCCCCCGAGTACGGCGGCAGGTCCGACGTCGGTGGGTCGATCGTGGCCAGCGAGATGCTGGCGCAGGTCGACCTGTCGCTGATGGTCAAGGCAGGCGTGCAGTGGGGCCTGTTCGGCGGCGCCGTCGCCGCCCTCGGCACCAGACGACACCACGACGCCTACCTGCGGGACATCATCTCGGGCCGGATCTTCGGCTGCTTCGCGATGACCGAGACCGGCCACGGCTCCGACGTCCAGCAACTGCGCACCACCTGCACGTACGACCCGCAGACGCAGACCTTCGACCTGCACACGCCGCACGAGGCGGCCCGCAAGGACTACATCGGCAACGCCGCACGGGACGGGCGGATGGCGGTGGTCTTCGCCCAACTGATCACCGACGGACGACGGCACGGCGTGCACGCGTGGCTGGTTCCGATCCGCGACGCCCAGGGCGATCCGCTGCCCGGCGTGAGCATCGGCGACGCCGGCGCCAAGGGCGGGCTACTCGGCGTGGACAACGGGCGGCTCAGCTTCGACCACGTGACAGTGCCCCGCGACATGCTCCTGGACCGGTACGGTCAGGTCGCCGAGGACGGCTCGTACTCGAGCCCGATCGAGAACGACTCCCGACGCTTCTTCACCATGCTCGGCACCCTGGTTCGCGGCCGGGTGAGCGTGGGCGGCGCCGCGTCCGCGGCCACCAAGTCGGCACTGACCATCGCGGTGCGCTACGGCGACATCCGCCGCCAGTTCGGCACGCCCGGCGCGGACCGGGAGGTGCTGATCAACGACTACCTGGCCCACCAGCGCAAGCTGCTGCCCGCCCTGGCCACCACGTACGCGCTGCACTTCGCCCAGACCGAGCTGCTCACCTCGCTCAGCGAGGTGCAGGGCGGCGACGGCCCGGTCGACGAGCAGCGACAGCGGCAGCTGGAGTCCCGGGCCGCCGGTCTCAAGGCGGCGCAGACCTGGCACGCCACCCGCACCATCCAGATGTGCCGCGAGGCGTGCGGCGGCGCCGGTTACCTGGCCGAGAACCGCCTGCCCGGTCTGAAGGCGGACACCGACGTCTTCACCACGTTCGAGGGCGACAACACGGTGTTACTGCAACTGGTGGCCAAGGGGCTGCTCACCGGCCACCGGGACGCGTTCGGCTCGTTGGACGGCTGGGGGCGCGCTTCCTTCGTCGCCGACCAGGTCCGCGAGATGGTGCTCGAGCGCACCGCCGCGCGTTCGCTCATCGAGCGGCTGATCAGCGCGGTGCCCGGCCGCGACGACGAGGTCGCGGTCACCGATCGCGGCTGGCAACTCAAGGCCTTCGAGGACCGCGAGCGGCACCTCCTCGACGGCGCTGTCCGTCGGCTCCGCAACGGCGCGGCCACCAAGAAGGACCGTTCCTTCGACATCTTCAACGACGTCCAGGACCACGTCCTCGCGGTCGCCACCGCGCACATCGACCGGGTCACCCTGGAGGCGTTCGTCGCCGGCATCGAGGAGACCGCCGACCCCGCGGTCCGGGCGTTGCTCTCCCGGGTCGGTGACCTGTACGCGCTCAGCGTGATCGAGGCCAACAAGGGTTGGTTCCTGGAGCACGGCCGGCTGACACCGGCCCGCTCCAAGGCGATCACGGCCGTGGTGAACGGCCTGCTCAAGGAGCTGCGCCCGCACATGCGCACCCTCGTGGACGGTTTCGCCATCCCGGACGCCTGGCTGAACTGCGCCATTCTGAAAGAGGAGCCCGGCCGGCAGGACTCGATGGCCGTCCACGACGCCGCCGACGATCGGCAGGTGGTACCGGCGTAGGGGAAGGTTCGGGAGCCCGCCATCGGGTCGGCCGAAGGGTGCCCGCCGGCTCTGGAGTCGGCGGGCACCGTCGTGGTGGTGGGGATCAGCCGCAGCAGCCGCCGGCCTGAGCGGGGGCGGCGTCGAGGGTGACCAGGCTCAGCGACGTGGACAGCAACCCGCCGGAGATGCCGGTGGCGAGTCCGCGTGCCGCCGGCTCGGCTGCGGACGCCGGCCCGCAGCAGCTGTCGCCGGTGGCGGAGTCGGCGGGGTTGCTGCTGCACACGCCGGTTTCGGGCAGGTCGAGCTGGACGGCGTGGGCGGCGTCCCAGTCGCCGGCGAGGGCGGCGACGACGGAGCGGACCTGCTCGTACCCGGTGGCCATGAGGAACGTGGGGGCCCGGCCGTAGGACTTCATGCCGACGGCGTAGTAGCCGGTCTCCGGGTGGGCGAGCTCGTTCACGCCGTGCGGGGGAACGGTGCCGCAGGAGTGCTCGTTCGGGTCGATCAGCGGCGCGAGGGCGCGGGTGGCACCCATGATCGGGTCGAGGTCCAGGCGCAGCTCGGCGGCGATCGAGTGGTCGGGGCGGAAGCCGGTGGCGGCGACGATCCGGTCGACGGTGACGGACTCCTCTTCGCCGTCGGCGTGGCGCACCAGCACAGTGACCCGGCCATCTGTCGGGGTGAGGGCGTGCACGGAGAAGCCGGTGAGCAACCGGATCCGACCGGCGTCGACGTGCGCGCGCAGCCGGGAGCCCAGGGCGCCACGCGCCGGGAGGGCGTCGGCGTCCCCGCCGCCGTAGGTACGCGCCGGTGAGGCGGTCCGGATCGCCCAGGTCACCGCGGTGCCGGGCGTGGACTCGGCCAGTTCGGCCAGGGACAGCAGGGTGTTCGCGGCGGAGTGGCCGGCCCCCACGACGAGGGTGTGCCGGCCGGCGAAGCGGTCCCGGGCCGCGCCGAGAACATCGGGCAGCGCGTGCTCCAGGAACGGGGCGACGGTGGTCTCGCCGTGAGCGGGCAGGCCGGACGCGCCCAGGACGTTCGGGGTGCCCCAGGTGCCGGACGCGTCGATGACGGCGCGGGCGAGGAGCTCCTCGCCGTCGCTGAGGCGGATCAGGAACGGGGTGGAGTCACGACCGACGGTGCGCAGCCGGTCCAGGCCCCGGCGGCTGATCGCCTCGACCCGGGCGCCGTAGCGCAGGTGCGGCTTGAGCTGCGGCAGCTCGGCGAGGGGCTGGAGGTAGTCGCGGGCCAGCTCCGCTCCGGTGGGCAGCGCCTCCAGATCGGGGGCGACCCAACCGGCCGCGTCGAGGAGGCGGCGGGCGGCCGGGTCGATGTTGTAGCGCCACGGCGAGAAGACGCGCACGTGCCCCCACTGGCGTACGGCGGCGCCCGGGGTGTCGCCGGCTTCGAGGACGGTGAAGGCGATGCCCCGCTCGTGCAGGTGCGCCGCAGCGGCCAGGCCTACCGGGCCGGCGCCGACGACCATGACGGGCAGCTCGTTCAGGGTGCTCATCAGAAGGACTCCTCTACTTTGACAGCTGTCGAATCAACAAGATGGACGGGGCCCACGGGTGAGGGCCTGCGGTTGGTCAGGTGACGACGGGGCTGCGCCGCTCGAGCAGGACGACGTCGCGCCAGCGGCCGTGGTGACGACCGATCCGCTCGCGTACGCCGATGACCCGGAAGCCGGCCCGCTCGTGCAGGGTGAGGCTGGCGGCGTTCTCGGGGAAGACTCCGGACTGGATGGTCCAGATACCGGCGGCCTCGGTGGAGATGATCAGCCGGTCCAGCAGCAGCCGGGCGATGCCGCGGCCCTGCGCGGCGGGATCGACGTAGACGGAGTGCTCGACCACCCCGGCATACACGTCGCGGGCCGAGGTGGGTGCGACGGCGATCCAACCGAGCACCCTGTCATCGGCGTCCACCGCGACAAAGCGGTGGTCGGACAGCTTCGCCGCGTCGAACGCCGACCAGGTCGGTGCGGTGATCTCGAAGCTGGCGTTTCCGGCGTCGAGCCCGGCCTGATAGATGGCCAGGACCCGCTCGGCGTCCTCGTCCCGCAGGGCGCGCACGGTGATGTCGGTCATCAGCAGGTTCCGTTCGGGCTGGGGGCGGGTCGACCCATGACCACGTCCGCGGCGGAGGGGAAGCAGTCGACGCAGGCGACGTTGATCCGGTAGTGACGGGCGGTGCCGACCGGCTCGACGAGGACGAACCGCACCTCGGTGAGGATCTTCAGGTGCTGCGAGACGGTGGACTGCGCCAGGCCGATCGCGGTGACGATCTCCCCCACGCTCGTCGCCTGAGCCTGCCGGGCGAGGTACTCGACGATCTGCACCCGGGTCGGGTCGGCCAGTGCCCGGAACCACGACGCGTACGTCTGCGCCGTCGTCCGGTCGAGTAACTCGGCCATCCCGCCCCCCTTCATCGTTAATCGGCGATAGACGATTAAGACTATAACCGTTAGCGATGATCATCGACCGAAGGTTGCGTGGGCGGCCCGTGCCGCGTCGAAGCGGCGCTGGGCGCGCTGCCCGACCGTGCTGACCTCGGCGCAGGAGTCGCAAAATCGGACACCGGTCGTGGATGCCCTCGGTCGGCGCGTAAGCCTGAACATGATCCCCTCCCTTTCCCACTGTCTTGACGTCCGTCGAAACAAACGGTTGCACGTTGATTAGAGAGATGTCAACCTAGAGGAATGTCGAAACAAGCTGCGCCGCTCACCCTCACCGACGTGACCAGCGAGGGGTTCTGCTGCCAACCCTTGGCGCAGCACCGTGTGCCGGCCGAGACCGCCGCGCTGCTCGCGCCGGCGTTCAAGGCCCTCGGCGACCCGGTCCGGCTGCAGCTGATGTCGATGATCGCCTCCGCCGACAACGGCGAGGCGTGCGTGTGCGACCTCACCCCCGCCTTCAACCTCACCGGTCCGACCATCTCGCATCACCTCAAGACCCTGCGCGAGGCCGGCCTCGTCGACGCCGAACGGCGCGGCACCTGGGTGTACTACCGGGCGCGACCGGCGGTCCTGCGCCAACTCGCGGCGCTGCTCACCGTCGAACCGGCAACCGCCGCCTCATAGGCGGCAGCCGGCGCAGCGACCGGCCGGACACGCCACCGGCCAAGGCGGCAACGACATGCGCCGCGTCGCGCCCGACGCCGCGCAGGGTGTTCGACGAGAACGATCGCTGGAACTCCAACCCGAGATAGACCAGCCCCTGGTGGGTCGTGGAGACACCTGACACGTGGCGGGGCATGCTGTCATCCAGGGCTCCGAGCGGGGCGAGGTAGTCCAGGTTCGGGCGGTAGCCGGTCGCGAAGAGCACCGTGTCGACCGCCTCGTGCGTACCGTCCGCCCAGATGACGCCGTCGGCGGTGAAGGCGGTGAACATCTCCCGGCGGGCGAGCACGCCGGAGGCGATCGCGTCGCGGTAGACGCCGGTGTCGAGCACGGCGGCGTGGCGGACGAGTCGGGTGAGCACCGACCGGGGCAGGAGGTCCGCGCGGGTGACGTGGAGCCAGTGGTGCAGGTCCCGGCCTCGGATGCGCTGCGGCATGAACTGGATCGGTGCCCGGGTGGCCAGGGTGACCCGCGCGTGTGGCGCCAGTTCGTAGGCGACCTGGACGGCGGAGTTCCCGGCGCCCACGACGAAGACCCGCTTACCGGCATACGGCTCGGGCCGCCGGTAGTGCGCGACGTGCCGCACCTCGCCGGCGTAGGTGTCGTGGCCGGGCAGCACCGGCAGGTACGGATTGCCGAAGGAACCGCTGGCGGCGACCACGCCCGTAGCGCCGATCTCGTCGCCACTGTCGGTGTGGACGAGGTAGCCACCGCCTGGGCGCGGGTGAACAGCGGTGACCCGGGTGCCGGTGCGGATCTCGACATCGATGCTGGCGGCATAGCGGCGCAGATAGGCGACGACGTCGTCGCAGGTCGGATAGCGGTCGGGGTCTCCCCCGCCGAAGGCCATGCCCGGCAGCGAGCTGTATCGGGCCGGCGAGAACAGGGTGAGGCTGTCGTAGTAGCCGGGCCAGGACCCGACCGGCTCGACGCCCGCCTCCAGGACGACGGGGCGCAGGCCAGCGGAGAGGGCGGCGTGGGCGGCGGCGAGACCGGACTGGCCGCCGCCGACGATGACGACTGGTTCTGAGGAGGTGGTCACTCCATCATCATATTGTCGTTTCGTTGAATGACAATATGATGATGATGCGAGAAGGTGGGGCCATGGATCAGCCGCAGCCCACAGCGGTCGCGCCCGCCGCCGCACCAACCGGGCTCGGGCCGGACACCCAGGAGTTCCTCAAGGCACTGGGCAGCCCGACGCGACAGCGGATCATGATGCTGTTCTCCCAGGGCGCCGAGCTGTCCGTCGGGGAAGTCGCCGAGCGCACGGGCATCAGCCAAGCGACGGCGTCGCAGCAGCTGACCCTGCTACGTCGGGGGCGGATCGTGACCTCGCGGCGCGAGGGGAAGACGGTGTACTACCGCGCCGACCGCGACGGCGCCGTCGCGGCGCTGACCGAGCTGCAGTCGTACCTGATGACCTGCTGCTGACCGCGACTCCCCGGCGGAGCCGGGACATCAGACCTGAATCCGGCCCATCGACCTCGACGCCGCTTGACAGCACACCAGTTGCTCAGCAATAGTTGAGTCAATGATTACTGAGCTTGCCTCTCTGCAGGCGCGCGCCCGGACCCATGCCGCGCTCGGCGACCCGGCGCGCCTGGCGATCGTCGACACGCTCACCCTGGGCGACGCCTCCCCTGGCGAAATCGCCGATGACCTTCGCATGCCGACGAACCTGGTCGCCCACCACGTCAAGGTCCTCACCGAAGCCGGCCTCGTCGTCCGCCGCCGATCCGAGGGAGACCGCCGTCGCACCTACCTGCAGCTGCGGCCCGAGGCCCTGGCCTCGTTGACGCCAGCGCTGATGGCCGGGGTGGGTCGGGTGGTCTTCGTCTGCACCCACAACTCCGCCCGCTCGCAAATGGCCGCCGCCCTCTGGTCGGACCGCGCCCAAACCTCTGCGACATCGGCCGGAACGCAGCCGGCAGAGCGGGTGCACCCGCGCGCCGTCGCCGTGGCCCACCGCCACGGTCTGCATCTGGATGCGACCGGCACCGCGCACGTCGCGGACATCGTGCGTGACGACGACCTGCTCATCGCCGTCTGCGACAACGCCCACGAGGAACTCACCGGCCCGGTCCGGCCCCGACTGCACTGGTCGGTACCCGACCCGGTCCGCGTCGACACCGATGCTGCGTTCGAGGCCGCGTTCGCCGACCTCGCCACCCGCATCGACCGCGTCGCCCCCATCCTGACCTCCACCCTGAGGTCGCCAGACCGTCATGACTGACACCAGCCTCCTGCGCGACGGCCGAACGCAGTCCGGCGCCCAACCACCGCGCATGAGCATGAGGCCGCCTGCCCCGGCACCGGTCAGCCGGCTCCGCAACCCCTATTGCACGGAAGGCTCCTGATGCCCGACAAGCCCAGCGTCCTGTTCGTCTGCGTGCACAACGCCGGCCGCTCCCAGATGGCCGCCGGTTGGTTGCGCCACCTCGCCGGCGACACCGTCGAGGTCCGCTCCGCCGGCTCCGTCCCCGCGGAAACTGTCAATCCCGCCGCCGTCGAGGCCATGCGTGAGGTCGGCATCGACATCACCGACCAGACGCCAAAGCTGCTCGAGTACACCACTGCGGAATCTTCGGACGTCATCGTGACCATGGGCTGCGGGGACACCTGCCCGGTCTTTCCCGGCAAGCGCTACGAGGACTGGAAACTCGAAGACCCCGCCGGCAAGGGCGTCGAGTCCGTCCGCCCCATCCGCGACGAGATCCGCACCCGGGTGGAGAAGCTCCTCGGCGAACTGCACACCGCCGCCTGACCCTGCCCCCCGCTCGCCGGCCGTCGCAGCCGGGCGGTTGCCCACTGCTCTGGTGGCATCGCCGCGCTCGCCGACCACGCGCCCACCGGCGTCGACGGCAGACGGCCCTGCGGCCCGGACGCACCCCCACCCAGAGACCAAGAGGAACCAGGCACATGACGACGCCGACCACCCCGTCGAGCACCGCACCCCGACTCTCGACGCTGGACCGGCTCCTGCCGGTATGGATCGGCGCCGCCATGGTCGCCGGCCTGCTCCTGGGCCGGTTGATCCCCGGCCTCGACGAGGCCCTCGACCACGTCAAGGTCGGCGGGATCTCCGTACCCATCGCCCTCGGTCTGCTCATCATGATGTACCCGGTCCTGGCGAAGGTCCGCTACGACCGCCTCGACACCGTGACCTCCGACCGACGCCTGCTGATCTCGTCCCTGGTGATCAACTGGCTCGTCGGCCCCGCCGTCATGTTCGCCCTGGCCTGGCTGCTCCTACCCGACCAGCCCGCGTACCGCACCGGCCTGATCATCGTCGGCCTGGCCCGCTGCATCGCGATGGTCATCATCTGGAACGACCTGGCCTGCGGCGACCGCGAGGCCGCCGCCGTCCTGGTCGCCCTCAACTCGGTCTTCCAGGTCCTCGCCTTCGGCCTGCTCGGCTGGTTCTACCTCACCGTGCTGCCCGGTTGGCTCGGCTTGGAGCAGGCCGGGCTCTCCGTCTCCGGCTGGGACATCGCCGGCAGCGTCCTGGTGTTCCTCGGCATCCCCCTGGCAGCCGGCTACCTCACCCGCAGACTCGGCGAACACGCCAAGGGCCGCGACTGGTACGAGGCAAGGTTCCTGCCGCGGATCGGGCCGGTCGCCCTGTACGGGCTGCTGTTCACCATCGTGCTGCTCTTCGCCCTGCAGGGCGACGCGATCACCGCCCAGCCCTGGGACGTGGCCCGCATCGCGGTGCCGCTGCTCGCGTACTTCGCGATCATGTGGTTCGGCTCGTTCGCCATCGGTCGGGCGATCGGCCTGAGCTACGAACGCACCACCACGCTCGCCTTCACCGCCGCCGGCAACAACTTCGAACTCGCCATCGCCGTGGCGATCGGCGTGTTCGGCGTCACCAGCGGTCAGGCCCTCGCCGGGGTCGTCGGGCCGTTGATCGAGGTGCCGGTGCTGGTCGCCCTCGTCTACGTCAGCCTGGCCGCCCGTCGCCGGTTCGGTCACCCCGACATCAACCAGCTGAAGCCGGCAGCTTCGGGGTGACCGCTTGACGCGCTTCCGGTTCTCGGGAAGAGACGGCTCAGCTCGGGACGCTCAGCGCGCCGAGGGCACGACCGGCCTCCCGGGCGGACTGCAGGGCCCCGGCGTGCATCTGGGCGGCCTGGTCGACGAACGCGTCGAGTGCCGGGTTGACCCCGACCAGGGTGAACTCGCGTTCGACGACGGTGAGGTCGGCGCCCCAGCAGTCACCGATGATCCGGCGCAGGTACGGCGTCGAGTGGTCCCAACCCTCCCGAGGCGTGCCGGCACCGTACGCGCCACCACGCACCGTGGCGAGCACTGTGGGCTTACCCGCCAGGAACGGCTCCGTGGTCGCCCGCGGGTCCGCGAGCACCACGTCGACGTACGTCTTGAAATGCTGGGAGACGCCGAAGTTGTAGAGCGGCACGGCGAACAGCAACGCGTCGGCGGCCCGCAACTCGTCCACCAACGTCGCGGCGAGGGCGACCGCCTCCCGCTGCTCGGCGGTGTGTTCCTCGGCCGGCGTCATACCGGCGGACACGGCCGACGAACCTCGGTGGTTGACCGACCACGAGCGCGACGCCTGGCTTGCGCTGGCCAAACTGATGTTCAATCTGCCGAGCGCCCTCGACGCCCAACTCCTGCGGGACAACCACCTCACGCTGTTCGACTACTTCGTGCTCAGCGGCCTGTCCATGGCGCCGGGGCGAACCATGCGACTCAGTGACCTCGCCAGCCACCTCAGCTGCTCGCTGTCCCGACTGTCGAACGTCGTCAAGCGCGGGGTGCACCGCGTCGTCCGTTCCGCCCGGGCGGAACTGAACCCCCAGGTCACGGCGTCCCCTTCCGGGCCGCCCGGGTGATCGTCGTACGCATTGCCGAGCAGATCGTCTGCGTGGAATATTATCTCCCAGCCCGAGCATTCAACTGAGCGACGACCGGCACCAGACACCGGCCGCGACTGGGTTCAGAGCGCGAGTGACCGCACTGCTCGCGCGAGTCGGGATGGGGAACATCAGATGATCATGGAGATCGGCATCGTCCTCGACGCGTCACGGTTGGCCCGCGCGCCGCTGGAGACAGTCGAACTGGCCCGCCTCGCCGAGGAACGCGGCCTGGACCTTGTGGTCGTCGCCGACGCGGCGACCGGGACATCAGCCGGCCTGGACCCCTGGACCGCGGCGGTCTGGCTCGCGGGATCGACGCGCCGGATCGCCATCGGGGCGCCCGCCGGCGCCACCACCGCTCCCGATCCGACCGACCCGCAAGCGCAGTACCCGAGCGTGATCGCCAAGGCGCAGGACAGCATCGACCTGCTGGCGCAGGGGCGGATCATCTCCGACCCCTCAGGCTGGGTCGTCGCGCCACGGGGTGCGAAGCCGGAGGAGCTGGCCAGCCTCGCCGAGGCCGATCTGCCCGTCGTGGTCCCGGTGGATTCGCGCGAGGACGTCGAACGCCTCGCAGCGCTCACCGCCGGAGGCGACCACCGCAGCGGCGTACGCCGACGCTCGGCGGCGGTGCGCGCCCAGCGCAAGCCCGACATCGACTACGACGGCGTACCAGCGTCACTCGCCGACACCGCTGTCGAACCCGGCGATCCGCGGTACCGCTCCCTGTCCTCCACCTATCTGCGCGGCGGTGCTCCCGGGCTCGTACTGCGGCCCTCGACACCGGCCGAGGTGTCGGACGCGATCGAGTTCGCCCGGCGACACCGGCACCTGCCCCTCGGCATCCGCAGCGCCGGCCACGGCATCAGCGGCCGATCGACAAACCGGGGCGGCCTGGTGATCGACGTGGGCGCCATGAACACCATCAGTGTGGTGGACCCCGCCCGCCGGCTCGTACGCATCGGCCCCGGAGCGACCTGGAAGCAGGTCGCCGAAGCCCTGACCCCGCACGGGTGGGCACTCGGCTCGGGCGACTACGGCGGCGTCGGCGTCGGTGGGCTCGCCACCGCGGCCGGAATCGGCCTGCTCTCGCGCAACCACGGCCTGACGATCGATCACCTCCGGTCGGTCGACCTCGTACTCGCCGACGGACGGCAGGTGCGGGCGAGCAGAGAGCACAACCCGGACCTGTTCTGGGGCGTACGGGGAGCGGGCGCCAACTTCGGTATCGCCACCTCGTTCGAATTCGAGGTCGACGAGGTGGGCGAGGTCGGCTGGGCACAACTCGTCCTGCTCTCCACCGACATCGAGCAGTCGCTGCGCCGCTACGCGGAGCTGGCCGGTTCGGCACCACGGGACACCACGGTCTTCCTCGTGACCGGGCAGCCGCGTGCGGGCACGTCGACCATCCAACTCTTCGCTGTGGTCGACAACCCGGATCCCGACACCGTCGTGGCGCGCCTGACACCGTTCCTGGAACTCGGGGCGCTCGCCGGTCAGCAGGTGGTGATGACGCCGTACTCGGGAGTCATGGGCAACGCCGCCGACGTCGGGCCGAACGGCCACCAGGGATTCGGCGAGCCGAACTCGCGGTCGGCCTTCCTGCCCACACTGACCCCCGAGTTCGCCCATGATGCCGCGGCGATGCTCCGCACCGGGGGCGTCTACTTCTTCGAGCTGCGGGCCATGGGCGGCGCGATCGCCGACGTCGCACCGGGCGAGGCGTCCTTCAGCCATCGGACGCCGGCATTCCAGCTGACGGCGATGGGCCAGAACAATCAGCGCCTCAACGCCGTATGGGAGCCACTGCGTCAGCACTTCGACGGCCTCTACCTCAGCTTCGAGACCGACCGCAGTCCGGAGCGGCTGCTCGACGCCTTCCCGGCACCGGTGTTGGAGCGCCTTCGAACACTCAAACACCGCTACGACCCGGACAACCTCTTCCGGGACAACTTCGCCATCGACCCGCAGACAACGAAGGAGGCACAGGCATGACCGACTACGGACACGACCTGCTCTTCGGCGCTTTCATCACCCCCGCCGCACAACAGGCCCGACAGGTCGTCGACCTGGCGGTCGCCGCGGACCGGGCCGGCCTCGACCTCGTCAGCTTCCAGGACCACCCGTACCAGGCGTCGTACCTGGACACGTCGACCCTGCTCGCCTTCGCCGCGGCCCGCACCGAGCGCGTCCACCTCAACGCCAACGTCACCAGCCTGCCGCTACGGCCACCGGCCGTCCTGGCCCGGGCCGCCGCCTCGCTCGACATCCTCAGCGGCGGCCGCCTCGAACTCGGCATCGGCGCCGGTGCGTTCTGGGACGGCATCGCCGCCATGGGCGGACGCCGGCTCGGCGCCGCCCAGGGCGTCACCGCGCTGCGCGAAGGGATCGAGATCATCCGCGAGATCTGGGACACCACGGCCCCCGGCGAGGTGAGCTACGACGGGCAGTACTACTCGGTCAAGGGCGCCCGACGCGGACCGCGTCCCGCCCACGACATCCCGATCTGGGTCGGGGCGTACAAGCCCAAGATGCTCGCGCTCACCGGCGCGGTCGCCGACGGCTGGCTGCCCAGCATCGAGTACCTGCCCCGGGGCGCCGACTCGATCCCCGAACTCAACGCGCGAATCGACGGCGCGGCGCACGACGCCGGCCGCGACCCGGCAGCCGTACGACGGCTGATGAACTTCATGAAGGTCCAGCTCTCGTCAGCCCCACGTGGGCTTCTCAACGGCCCGCCCGCCGCCTGGGTCGACCAGATCGTCGACCTGGCGCTCCGGGGCGGCATCAGCGCCTTCATCATCGGTGGGGACGACCCGAGCGTCATCCAGCGTTTCGGCGCCGAGATCGCACCTGCCGTACGAGAGGCCGTCGAGCGGGAACGCACGGCCGGCGCAGTCGCCCGGCCGCCCAGAGCGTAGGAGCCGCGAGGTGGGGTGGGCAGCCCGGAGAGGTGATCGCCGGGCCGCCCCGGTGGTGAGCCACGCGGGGCGGCCCGGCGATCAGCCGGTCAGAGGCCGGCGGCGTGTGCGGCGGCGGTGCCACCGACCACGGGCAGGACGATGTTGCTGCTCTTCAACGCGACCTTCAGGTTCGCGGCGGTGGTGTCCGCCTGGCTGGAGTACTGCGGGTAGCTGGCCACGATGATCACGCCGATCCGGTGGCCGGGCTTGAAGACGTAGTCCTCCGGCAGCAGCGGGAAGCTGAAGTTGTACGACTCCCCCGGCACCAGCGGCACCGCGACGCGGATCGACTGCCGGTTCTGGGCGTCCATGATGCCCTTGGTGACCAGCTCGTAGTCGGCGGTGGCCACCCGCTTCGCCGTCTGCTTGTAGCAGCCGTCGTCGGTCGGGCTGCTCTCGCCCCAGCAGTCCGACGTGTCCAGGGTGATGATCCCCTCGCCGGAGGCCCGGTGCGCGACCCGCTCGTCGGTGCCGTAGTCGACCAGGATGGCCCCGAGGTTGGTGTCGGTCTGGTCGGCGGAGGCCCGCAGTTGCACGGTGGGCGTGCCGGAGATGTGCAGCGGCGCGGTCAGCGGCGCGGAGAGGAACGCCAGCCGGTTGGGCTGCACCACGTCCGGGTTGAGGATCATGGTGTTCTGGCTCTGCGTGCGGCTGTCCTGGAACGCACCGGTCGCCGGCTTCGCGGTGGGCACCAGCCCGAGTCCGCCCGCGCCGGTGGTGCCGGGCTGCAGGAACACCTCGGTGTCGGCCTTGCCGGGGATCGGCCAGTCGGCGTGGGTCTCCCACACGTCGGCGGAGCGCTCCAGGTCCACCCTCGGCTCGTCCATGATGCCGTTGGCGACGCCCTGCAGCCAGAAGTCGAACCACCGGTGCAGCGTCGACACCCACACCGCGCGGCGCGAGTCGAACGGGTCGACGTGGCCCTCCTGCGACAGCCACAGCTTGCGCGGCACGTTGTTCTCCGCCAGGGCGTACCAGAACTTGCTGAAGTGGTCCGGGCGGACGTTGTCGTCGTTGAGGCCGTGGTAGAGCAGCACGCTGGCGGTGACGTTGGGGACCTTCTTGACGTAGCTGCGCTCGTTCCAGAAGGACGTGTAGTCGCCGTGCTCGTCGCCGTCGGCGGCGCCTATCGCGTCGCGTACCGGCTTGCAGTAGTCCCGACGCTCGGGGTTGGTGACCGTGTTGGCCAGCGACGACACGTAGCTGTTGCCGCGGGTGACCACGCCGTTGCTGCGCACGTAGTCGTAGTACTCGGTCGGTCCGCTGATCGGCACGACGGTGGTCAGGCCCTTCACGCCGGTCACCGCCGTCGCCATGGCCAGCGAGCCGTCGTACGACTTGCCGATCATCCCCGTCTTGCCGTTGTGCCAGTCCGCCTTGACGATCTCACCGGCGGCGTTGCGGGCGGTGGCCCGGCCGTTGAGCCAGTTGATGGCCTGCTTGGCGCTCAGGTTGTCCTGGTTGGCGTTGGTGGTCGGGCAGCCGGTGGAGTTGTTGGTGCCGACCATGTCCAGCAGGATGACCGCGTAGCCGCGCGGCACGAAGTAGTTGTCGTAGAACAGCGGCCACTTGTCCAGCAGCCCGTCACCGTCGAGGTCCGCCTTGCACTCGGACTCGTTGCCCCGGCAGACAGTCGAGTAGTAGGGGCTGGCGTCCATCACGACCGGGGCCTTGAGCCCCTGCGCGGTGGCCGCCGGCCGCATCAGGTCGAACGCGATGATGTCGCGCAGACCGTCGTTGTCGCTGTCGAAGGTGGAGTCGATGAAGAGGCGTTCCCGAATGGCGTCGGCGTAGCCGAACACCGGCTGGGTGACGCCGTCCTGGACGACGATCGACGGCGGGCCGTCCGCCGCCAGCGCCTGCGGTGCCGCGCCGAGGGCGGCGAGCACTGTCGCGGACAGTACGGCCACGCCTCTGCGCCACCGCGTTCCCACTGTAGCCATGCATTCTCCTTGATGTGTCCGAGGCTGCGTACGCTACGAGCCGGCGGCCGGTGCCACCACCTGCACGTGTAGGAAGTTCGTCGGGTGTGCTTCGACGGGGTGCGTCAGTCGCCCGGCGGGCAGCCGTGCGGCGGGCACGGCAAGACCCCGGTGCGACGCCGACCGGTGCCGGGCCGGCGTCGCGCCGGGGTGTCTGGGTGACGGGGCTACGGCTGGCCGGCCAGCACCAGCTCCCGCAGCCGCCGGTCGAGGGTCGGGGCGTCCAGGCCACCCGGCCAGCCGCGCAGCAGTGCGCCACCCTTGGCCACCAGCACGACGGCCGGCGGCTCCCGCACCGCGTACGAACGCCAGATCGTCTGCTGGTCGTCCAGGACGACCGGATACTCCACCTGGTGGGCGCGCAGGTAGTCCTGGACCTCGTCGGCCTGGTCCGCGCCGGCCACCCCGACGAAGACCACCCGGTCCCGATAGCTGCGGGCCAGTTCACTCAGGGCGGCCTGGCGACTGGCGCAGGTGGTGCACCAGGAGTTGAAGAAGGTGAAGACGACGGGGCGCTGCGCCCACAGTTCGGCGGCGGCGAACGGTGTGCCGTCGGTCAGCGCGCCGGTGAACGCCGGGGCGGCCGGGGCGGTGCCGGGCGCCGGGCGCAACGCCAGGTCGGCGGGGACCGGCCCGGGCAGCGCCGCCGCACCACCGGCGGGCGCCGGCGGGGGCCCGGACTCGGGTGTGGGCGCGCTGCATCCGCCCAGCAGCGCCACCGTCAGCAGCAGCGGCAGGAGTGCCCGCCTCATGACGGGACCACCGCCACCAGCGCCGGACCCTCGCTGCTGTCCGACGTCAGGTCGAGCGCCGGCCGGCCGTCCACCTCCAGCCGGTAGGAGGCCCGCTGCGGCACGCGCACCGCAACGGCGAACTCGCAGTAGGTGGGCATGCGCTCGACCCCCAGGTCCTCGGCGAAGGCGGCCACCGCGGTTCCCGCCGGCAGCTGACCGCTGGCCACCGCCGCCCCGTCCGGGTCGAGTACGCGGTACGGCGCCCGGTTGTGGAAGTGCGTGTACGGGCCGGTGCCGGCGCAGTCCACACCCGCGGCCCGGATGTTGATGTCGCGGACCAGGACCCGGACGGTCGTCGGGGAGACCGCCTCCTGGGTGGCGCCGACGGCGCCGCAGCCGGTCGCGCCGGCCAGCAGCAGGGGCAGCAGAGTCATGATGCTTCGCCGCACGTCATCCT
This sequence comes from Micromonospora sp. DH14, assembly GCF_029809455.1. NCBI lineage: Bacteria > Bacillati > Actinomycetota > Actinomycetes > Micromonosporales > Micromonosporaceae > Micromonospora > Micromonospora sp. DH14. The sequence goes on from NZ_JARVKT010000004.1 coordinate 165,807, forward strand.
CCTTCGGCCCGCCTGCCGGGTCCGCGGCGGCCTATCGCCGCGGACCCGGCAGGGCCGGGGTCAGCCTCGGACGTCGGTCAGGACTTCTCGACCCGGCACTGCTTGGTCACCGTCTTCGTCGGGTCGCTCTCCGAGGTCGCGGTGAGCTTCACGAAGCCGGTCTCCGCAGCGGCGGCGGTGGCACCCACCGACACCGTGACCGTGGTGGCCTTGCCGAACTGCGCGGTGGCAAGCCGGTTGGGCAGCCAGGTCCGCCAACCCTTGCCGGCCACCTCCGCCGACAGGCGGTAGACGTCCGACTTCAGGTACGCGCTGACGTTCTCCGGGTGCTGCTGCCCGCCGGCCGAGTAGGTACCGGTGTTGGTCAGCTCGAACGAGCAGGTCACGCCGCGGTTGGTGGGCTTGCCGCCGCTGGTCACCTCGCCCTTGCCCAGGTTCACGCCGTGACTGCTCGGCCCGCCGGTGCCGTCCAGGGAACGCACCGCCACGGTGTAGAACAGCGAGCCGGCCGCGTCCCGCTTGAGATCGATGATGTAGAAGTGCAGCCGGTTGGCCTCGTCGACGTACTCGTACTGGCTGCCGGTGTCCGCGCCGGCGTGGAACAGCGCGTCGGAGAGCTGCCGGTAGTCACCCATGGTGATCTTCTGTGGGGTGCCGTCGGGCCGGTAGAAGTCGATCATGTCGATGTCCTGCGGGTTGGCGTCCACCACCCACTGGAACGGGGCGCTGTCGGCGTTCTTCGTCTTGCTCAGCAGCACGCCGCTGTCCGGGGTGAAGGAGTCCGCGCCCATCCGGTCGACGACCTCGACCGTGTAGTTGTTGAAGTTGCCGCCGTCGCAGAGCGGGTCGGTGCTGACCGCACAGGTCGGCGACAGGTCCTTGTTGAGCGCGATGTTCACGCCACTCAGACCCTTCGGGCCGGCGTCGACCGCCCGGGCCGTGACCTGCGCGACCACCAGGCCCGAGGAGGCCAGCGACTCCCGCGACAACCGCAGCACGTGCTCCTCGCCGACCAGCCCGATCTTGATCTTGTCCCGCAGGGTGTGCAGCGAGCCCATCGAGCCACCGTTTGTCGGCGGGATCTGCCAACGGGTGTGCGGACCGCCCGGGCCGTTGAACGACCCGCGCGACATCATGCTCCAGATCCCGGTGTACGCCCGGCGCAGCGGCTCGCCGTACGGGTTGTTGTAGTTGTCACCGATGCCGAGCAGGTGGGACAACTCGTGGGCGTAGACGCCCATGCCGGAACTCTCGCCCTGCGTCGAGGAGCCGCCGCCGGCGTTCGGCCACAGCGTCGCCGCCGCCTTCCACGAGGTCCAGTCCACGTAGCGGGTCTTCGCCCAGTTCGGCAGGTTGGGGTCCGGCGGACCCCAGGCGTCCGGCACGTCCTCCTTGTTCTGGAAGATCATCTGCCCGAACTCCTGCCAGGTCGACGACTCGTCCTGGCCGGCGCTGAGGATGAACACCAACTCGTACTGGTTGGCGACCTCCTCGCCGACGGCCGCCCGCCAGGCGCCCAGGCCGTCGGTGCGGATGTTCTTGCCGCACACGTCCCCGCTCGGGCAGGCACCCGGGTTGAACCCGTTGTCCAGCCCGTACTGGTAGGACTTGGCCGGCATCTGGTACGGCCCGAACCCGGTGAGGTCGACGCCGTAACGGCCGTTGGAGTCCTGCATCCAGTACTCGTGCAGGGTGTGGCCCTTGTTCAGGGTGTTCGGGGTGTTCAGGAAGTCCTGGTAGAACTTCGGCACGTCCACCCGGGGAATGTTCGTCGCGACGGACTGCGGGTTGCCGAACACCGTCGAGCGGGCCCGCTGGGACACCGCGAACGTCTCATCCGGATAGTCGAGCGCCACCAGGGCGATCTTGAAGTTGCGGACCGAGCCCGACACGCTCGGGTCGGCCCAGTTCTTGCCCGGCACAGCCTTGTAGTCGTTCCAGGTCATCGTGTCCGGGTTCTGCCAGGCCTGCGGGTCCAGGACCTGGAACGGCGCGGTGCCGCCGGCCGGGTTGGCCGGGGCCGCGGCGGCCTGCGCCGCCCCGGTCGCCACCAGGGTGGTCACCACGGCTGCGGCCAGTACGGACCGCCTCAGCCGGGTTCGATGGGGGGTAGCACGGTGCACGGAACCACCTCTCGTCGGAGGAAAACGCGGCGCTGGCGTCCCGGTGGGGGTACCGCGCGACACCTGTCAGCAGGCCGCGCAGCGAATCTAGGAGGGCGGGCCGGTGCCGGTCACCGTGCAGATGTCGGCAGGTGGGCCGGCGACTTCCGACACCTGAAGGACCGGCGCGCCCGATGGCTCAGCCACTGCCGGCCCCGAACGCCGGACCGGCCGTCGCCGTGAGGGCCCGCAGCACGTCGCGGCGCACCCCGTCCACGGCGGTGCCGGACAGGGGTCCGCGCGGGGGGCGGCACCGTCCGCCGAACCGCCCGGCGCACTCCATGGCCAGCTTGACCGCCTGTACGGCTTCCGGCCGGGAGGCCCAGCCGAGGATCGGGTGCAGCTCGGCGTAGAGCGGCAGCGCCCGGGCCAGGTCGCGGGCGGCGCACAGCTCGTACAGGCGCACGGCCTGGCGGGGCAGCGCGTTGGGCAGGGTGGCGACCCATCCGGTGGCGCCGCACAACACCAGTTCGAGCACCACGTCGTCGGCACCGACCAGCACGTCCACGTGCGGGCAGAGGTCCCGCAGCCGGTGCAACCTGCGTACGTCGCCGGTGACCTCCTTGACCGCGACGATCCCGTCGATCTCGGCGACGGTGGCCAACAGGTCCGGCGTGAGGTCCAGCCGGGTGTCGTACGGGTCGTTGTGGGCGACCACCGGCAGGCCGACCGCCGCCACCTCCCGGTAGTGGGCGACCACGTCGGCGGGCCGGGCGGCGGGCCCGTCGGGCGGCCGTGCCAGCACGCCGTCGGCGCCGACCGCGGCGGCCTGCTCCGCCCAGTGGCGGGCCTGCCTGCTGCCGTAACCGCCGACGCCGGGCACCACCGCGCAGCCGGGTGGCGCGGCCTGCACCGTCGCCTTCACCACGGCGGCCCGCTCGTCGTCGGAGAGTGCCCGGTACTCCCCCATCGACGCGCACGGCGCGACCCCGTGACATCCCTCGGCGGCGAGCCAGCGGACGTGTTCCTGGAGCTGGTCGAAGTCGACCGACAGGTCGGCGCGGAACGGTGTGGTGATGGCGACCAGCACGCCCCGCCAGGGCCTACCAGTTCCCACTCGGATATCCCCTCCCCGCCGGCAACGCCCGTCATCGTGACCGCATCGTGCGCGGGGCACCGGTGCGGTCCGTACCGGAACCTTAGGAACGTCTGTCATCCCCGGTCTTCGGACAGATGCCGGAACAGTCGCGGTGCCGTCCGTCCTTATGTCGCGACTTCGACAGTGGACCTTGCGCAATGGCCCATCCGCACCGGAGGGTAAGGACTGACGGTCGCGCGATCCCTGTCACGCAGCGCAACCATGGGAGATACATGCACGGTGAGCTCCAGCGAATCGTCGACGCCGTCGCCGCCCGGGTGGGGCGACCCGCCCTCATCGAGGACCGGCGGCAACGGGTGGTCGCCTACAGCGAGCACGACGGCCCGATGGACGACGTCCGCCGGATGTCGATCCTGCGTCGGCAGACGACGCCGGAGGTGATCGCCTGGTTCCGGGGAAAGGGCGTGCTCACGGCGCGCGCACCGATCCGCACCCCGGCGTGCGCCGAGTTGGACCTGCTGGCGCGGGTCTGCGTGCCGATCCGGCACGACGACCTGCTGCTCGGGTTCGTCTGGTTCATCGACGCCGACGGTTCGATGACCGATGCGGACATCGCCACCGCGGCTGGCGCCTTCGCCGATCTGTCCCTGGCCCTCTACCGGGAGAACCTGCTCGGTGAGCTCGCCTCACAGCGGGAGACCGAGGCCACCCGCACCCTCCTGGTGGAGGGCCGGCAGGCGCGGGAGCACGCGGCGCGGGCACTGCTGGACGAGGGCGTGGTGGCCGCCGACGGGTCGACCGTCGCGCTCGTCGCGCAGCTCGTGCCGACCGGTGGGCGGCAACCCGACGAGGTGGCCCGGATCGCCCTGGAGCAGGCCCTGGTCACCACCCGCCGGTGGATCGGCGTACGGGAGACGCTGCACCTCGTCTGGCACGACCACGGGGTGCTGCTGGTCTGCGGCGACCGGATCGCCGGCCGCCCCACGCCGGAGGCCTCCGCCGCGCACCTGGACGCGGCGCTGAGCACCGCGACCCGGGGTCTGGCGTCGGTGGACCGGACCGTGACCGGGATCGGCCAGCCCCGCGCCGAGCTGTCCAGCGCCGTCGCGTCCTACCAGGAGGCCGCCCAGGCGGCCCGGGTCGGCACCCAACTGCCCGCGCTCGGCCGGGTGATCTCCTGGGCCGGCCTGGGCATCTACCGGGTGTTGTCCCAGCTGGACAGCCAGCATCTGGACGTCGCTGGTGTCCATCCCGGGCTGGAGCGGCTGCTGCGCGACGACGCCCACCAGGTGCTGCTGGAGACCCTTGAGGCCTACCTCGACCTGGCGGGCAACGCGCACGCGACCGCCGAGAGACTGCGACTGCACCGGACCACGCTGTACTACCGGCTGCAGCGGGTGGAACAGCTCGCCGGGACCGACCTCAAGGACGGCAACGAACGCCTGTGCCTGCACCTGGCCATGAAGCTCGGTCGGCTCACCGGCCACTACCGCACACCGTGACGCCGCCCGCCCGTGGCGCGGCCCGCGAACAGCGACGCGACCGGGCGGGCGGGCGGGCGGTCCTCGTCACACCAGGCGGGTCATCCAGCCGTACGGGTCGGCGGCCCGGCCGTACTGGATGTCGAGCAGATGCCGGCGCAGCCGCATGGTCACCGAGTCCTCGGCGCCGGCCTTCGGAGCCGTCACCTCGCCGCCGTCCCAGACCAGACGCCCGACCGGCGTGACCACGGCGCCGGTGCCACACGCGAAGACCTCGGTGATCGCGCCGGACGCCACGCCCTCCTGCCATTCCCGGATCTCCACCGGGCGCTCCTCGACCTCCAGGCCCAGGTCCTTGGCGAGGATGAGGATCGACCCCCGGGTGACGCCCTCGAGGATGGTGCCGAGCTCCGGGGTGATGATCTTGCCGTCGGCGGTGATGAAGTAGAGGTTCATGCCGCCCAGCTCCTCCACGTAGCGGCCCTCGGCGGCGTCCAGGAAACAGACCTGCTCACAGCCGTGCTCGGCGGCCTCGACCATCGGCGCCAGGCTGGAGGCGTAGTTGCCGCCGCACTTCGCCTCACCCGTGCCGCCGCGCGCCGCCCGGGTGTATTCGGTGGAGAGCCAGATGGAGACCGGCTTGACACCACCGGAGAAGTACGCGCCGACCGGGCAGGCGATCACCATGTAGGTGATCTCCTTCGCCGGGCGGACCCCCAGGAACGGCTCGGACGCGAACATGAACGGTCGCAGGTAGACGCTGTACTCGTCCTCGTCCGGCACCCACACCTGGTCGGCCCGGACCAGTCCCTCGACCGAGGCCATGAAGTCCGGCACCGGCAGTTCGGGCAGTGCCAGCCGTCGGGCGGACCGGGCGAAGCGCTCGCCGTTGGCCTGTGGCCGGAACGACCAGATCGAGCCGTCGGCGTGCCGGTACGCCTTCATCCCCTCGAAGATCTCCTGCGCGTAGTGCAGCACCGCCGCGGCCGGGTGCATGAGGATCGGGCCAAAAGGGATGATCTCGGAATCCTGCCAGCCGCCGTCCGGCCTCCACACCGCCCGTGCCATGTGGTCGGTGAAGTAGGTGCCGAACCCCGGATTCGCCATGATCTCGGCTCGCCGCTGCGCGCTGGCCGGGTGCGGATTCTGCTGCAACGGGAACGGCAGGCTCATGGGCCGGGTCCTCTCAATGGCCGCATCCCTGGGCGCTCAGTCATCGAGAACGAACACGCAGGGGAAGTTTGTCGGATGACAGGTGCAGAATACCGACCGTATTGTCGCCGGTCATAGGCAGACTGCGGCGACGCGGGAGGGACGGTGCGCCGGTGAGCCGGGGTGACGAGCGGATCGTCGCGGCCGCCGACAGCGCCGCCCGCCAGGTGGTGGGCCGGGTGGTCGTGTGTGCCGGCACGGACCTCGTCGACGTCGACGACATCCGAACGCTACTGGCCCGGCAGCCGCGCTTCGCGCAGCGGCACTTCACTGCGGGTGAGCGCGCGTACTGCCTGCTCGAACGCGACCCGGCGGAACGCTTCGCCGTCCGTTTCGCCGCCAAGGAGGCGGTGTTGAAGGCTCTCGGCACCGGCCTGAGCGGGGCGGCGCTGCGCGAGATCGAGGTGGTGCGCCGGCCCTCCGGGCAGCCGGAACTGGCCCTGGCCGGACGCGCGGCGGCGCTCGCCGAGGCGGCCGGCGTCCATTCCTGGCTGATCACCCTGACGCACAGCCGACATCTGGCGCACGCCTTCGTCGCGGGCGTGGGCCAACCGACCTGAACGGCTTCCTATTACTATTCGTCCAAGTTGGACATACGGCTCATACCATTTGATTGACCGTCGATGCCACATTGTTGACTTTAGCTATTCGGTGTGGAGGTTCAACGCTGGCCATCAGCCGATATTTACCTCGCAATCGGGCAAAACAAGGGGCAGTCAAGATCGGCAATACTGTTAGTCATTCCTGTCTATATCCCAGATACCGAGAGTCGTTTGACGGACCCGGATCAGCCCCAGAGGATTTCGATCAAGCGGTTCCTCGGGGGATGGGCAACAGTCGTGCATACTTCGAGGTGCATCACGGGTGGGACGCCGTAACGGCGTCGATGCTGCTGCCGAGGGGATATTGTGGAACCACGCACGCTCTCTCAGCTCCTGGAATTCGAGCGTCGCATAGTGCCGGCCGCCGGCCTGGTCCGCGCGGCCCAGATCCGTGGCGACGGCGATCAGGCCCTCGCGCACCTCGACCAGCTCTGCCGTGACATCGAGCAACTCGCTCCGCTGATGCCGACGCGCCAGATCGAGGCCACGGTCCACGACTTGCGTGCCTGGTCAGACTCCGGCTTCCTGGAGAAGCCGGCCTTCGACGCGACCCGTGACACCGTTCCCGCGCCGGAGGACGGAGAAGCCGCCGCCTTCGTCGGACCGGTCACCCTACCCAACGGCGACGGCTCCCGCGGCGCCTTCCTCGAGGCGTTCACCGTCGTCCGCCAGGACCCGGACTGCACCACCGAACTTCAGTCGCGCTATCCGCACGACAAAGCGGTTTTCCAGTCGACCCGACTCCTTTCCGCCTCCCCAGGATTGCGCGACGGAAACTGCGTCGTCTTCTTCCCGGAGAACATTCCGACGGCCACTCCCACGGTGGATCAGTCGTTCGCCTGGTTCTTCTTCAACCGGCACACCGCCATCTACGCCCGGACGCTGGAAATCGTGGCGCGGCTCTGCGGCGTCGGCTCCCCGTTCGCCGACGCGAAGGTGCTGGCGTCCGCCGACGTCGACCCGGAGGACGTCTATCAGGCGCGCTGCGTCTGGGGCTACCTGCACGACTACTACCACCACACCGGGCCCCGTCCACTGGATCAGCACCTGGCGTTGAAGACGAAATGGCGTCCCGGTCTCGCCGAGGAGCTCAAGGTCGACCTGAAGTCGGCGATCGCCTGCCACGAGGAGTCGGTGCCCTACGGCGACATCATTTTCGAGTACATCATCCTGGAACGGCTCTTCCGCTACCCGGCCGAGCCACGCCCGTTGCGCAACTTCGACTCCGGGACCGGTTTCGCCCTCGGCACCTGGCTTGCCGAGCACGGCCTGTTCACCATCGGCGACGACGGCCGGCGCAGTCTGGCCGGCAAGGCGGAAATCGTCGCGTCGGCCAAGGAACTCGTCCGGACGATCGAGGAATTCGAGGCGGTCACCGACGACGAGTCCTATCGCGAGAAGGTCACCGATTTCCTGTACGAGAGATTGCTACTGGAGCCGGAGAGCAAGGCGGACAGGTACGGCGGCCCCCGGGCATCCCTGAGCCTCTGGGGCAGTGAGGTCCATGTCTGACGGGATCCTGACCATCACCGACCGTGCCGTTGCCCTTCGCGATCCCGGGTTCTGCCGGTTCCACACCGACAACACCGCGGCCGTCGACTGGTCGGCCGAGCGCGGCTGGTCCGACCTCTCCGTTGCGCCGTACGCCCCGATGACGATGGATCCCGGCACCCTCGTGCTGCACTATGGACAGAGCGTCTTCGAGGGCCTGAAGGCGTTCCGCCAGCCCGACGGCTCCGCCGCGCTGTTCCGCCCCGCCGACCATGCCCGCAGGCTGGCCCGGTCGGCGCGTCGGCTGGCGATGGCCGAGATGCCGGCCGACCTGTTCCTGGACGCCTGCGCTCAGCTCGTCGCCGCTGACGACGGCTGGCTTCCCGAGGAGCCGGGCCAGGGCCTCTACCTGCGCCCGTTGATGATCGCGACCGAAGCCGAGTTGGGGCTGCGCGACTCGCGGCGCTACCGGTGCACCTTCCTGGCGTACCCGGCCGACCCCTGCTTCGGCCGGGCCTTCACCCCGATCTCCGTGCTGACCTCGGCAGACACGGTACGCGCGGTGCGCGGCGGGATGGGCGAGGCGAAGTGTTCCGGCAACTACGCCGCCAGCCTGCTGACCCGCAAGCGGGCCCAGGCGCGCGGCTACGACGAGGTGTTGTGGCTCGACGGCCTCGAGTTCCGCTGGGTCGAAGAGCTCAGCGGCATGAACGTCTTCTTCGTCTGGCGCGACGACGACGAGCGGCACGGCGTGCGGCTGACCACCCCGCCGTGCCAGGGGACGATCATGCGGGGCGTGACCCGCGACTGCGTCATCACCCTCGCCGGTGAGCTCGGCATTCCGGTCACCGAGGAGCCGACCCCGATCGACGCCCTCATGACCGGCGCCCGGTCCGGGCGACTCGTCGAGATGTTCGCGTGCGGGACGGCCGCCGTGGTCGTGGCGGTGGGCCGGATCGCCGACGGAGACGACGACGTGACGATCGGGGACGGGCAGGAAGGCGTGGTGACCGCCCGGGTGCGGCACACGCTCATGGAGATCCAGCACGGCAGCCGCCCGGACACCCACGGATGGCTGCGGAGCGTACGCAAAGACCTTGCATCCGTTCACAGCTCGACCGACCGACAGTAAGGGAGATGGCGGATGCCTGACGCCAACGGCCGTTCCACAGCGGGTTCCAGCTCAACCGAACTGCCGCACGTCACCACCATCCACACGCTCGGGCCGACCGGCACCAACCTGGAGAAGGCCGCGCACCGCTGGTTCGCCGACCGACAGCGCCCGGGCCGGGTGGTCCTGCACGCCGAGGTCGAGGATGGGCTCGACGTCATGACGTTCGACGGCAGCGAGGCGATTCTCGCCTGTGCCGTCTATCCGCGCCTGCACGACCTGGTGTTCGGCAACCTGCATCGGCTCACGATGGCCGACAGCTTCATCCTGGACACGTACGACATGGTGCTCGCCGCGCGGCCGGGCCAGCAGTCCGTCACCACCATCGTCACCCATCCCGCCCCCAGCTGCCTGGTGACGAATCGGGGCACCATCTCGTACGCGAGCAGCAACTCGGTGGCCGCCGCCGCCTGCGCCGCGGGCGACTACGACGCCTGCGTGACCACCGACCGCGCGGCCCAGGCCCAGGGGCTGCGGACGTTGGAGAACTTCGGTCCGGTGCCGATGGTGTTCACCCTGCACGTGGGGAAGGCCGGCGCCGCGTGTTGATAGTCGTCCAGCCGCTCTCGGCCGGGATCCAGCTGGCGAGCCGGCTGGTGGCGGCCGGTGTCCCGTGCCTGATCCCGACGCAGTTTCCCGACCTGCTGCCGGCGGAGGTCCACTCCGGCGCGCGCGTCGTCGACTGGCATCCGGACCACGGCGTCCCCGCTCTGCTGGCGCTCGTCGACCGGCTGGGGGTGACGCCGACCGGCGTGATCGCGGGCTTCGAGTACACCGTCGGCCCGGCGGCCGAGCTGGCCCGCGCCCTCGGGCTGCCGGCGCTGAGCCAGGACACGGCCGAGGCCGTCCGGCAGAAGGACGTGATGCGGGAGCGCTGCGTCAAGCACGGCATCGCCGTCCCGGCATCGATCACGATCTCGGCCGACGACGTGGGCGAATTCCCCTTCGCGTTCCCGGCGGTCGTCAAGCCGGCCGACTGGGGCGGCAGCCTGATGGTGCGCCTCGTCCGGGACGCGGACGAATACCAGCGCGCCTGCGCAAAAATCCACCGGTACGGCGAGGTCAAGTTCCACCACGATCCGCGGCGGGTCGCCCTGGTCGAGGAGTACGTCGAGGGCCCCGAGTTCTCCCTGGAGGGCTGGGTGGACGCGGCCGGGCTGCATCTCGTCAGCATCACCACGAAACTCGTCAGCGCGCTGCCGCAGTTCTTCGAGATGGGCCACGTCGCCACGCCGCCGCGGAGCTCGCCGCACGGACAGCTGCTGCACGAGTTCGCCGCGCAGGTGGTCGCCGCCTTCGACATCACCGTCGGGCCGTTCCACATCGAGACCCGCATCGCCGCGGACGGCCGTCCGGTGCTGATCGAGGTGGGCGCCCGGTTGGCCGGCGACTGCATCCCCGAACTGATCATGGCGGGTCCCGGGGTGGATCTCTACCTGGCGACGGCTGAGGCGGCTCGCGGCGGCCGTTACCCGGACGAGCCGGTCTCGTCGGCGAGCGCCGGGGTCGCCTTCGTCACCACCGATCGGCCGGGCGCCTTCGCCGGCAGTGTGTCCGGCATCGAGCCGTTTCTCGATGTCGACGAGTTCGACCGGATCGTCTTCGAGGCCGAGCGCGGCGCCGCGCTCGATCCCGACGACATCTTCCACAACCGGGTCGCGCAGGTCTATTTCGTCGGCGATCCCGGCCGGGTCGAGTACCTGGTCGGCGCCGTGCTCCGCGACGTGCGGGTCGATATATCCGACAAGGAAGGCAGCTGATCGTGAGCAAGGACAACGATCTGATCGTCGAGGCGACGACCGCACCCCGTTCGAAGCCGGCGGCCGACGCGCCGACGCGCCCGGGCGGCGTTCTGACCGATCACGCGTACTCGATGCGGTGGAGCAGGCGGCGGTCCTGGCAGGGCATGGTCATCGCCGACCGGGACGCGCTGCCGTCCGTACGGCCCACGTCCTCGGCCCTGAACCACGGGCAGGCGGTGTTCGACGACCTCGCGGCCTACCGGATGACCGACGGGTCCGTGTCGGTGTACCGCCCGGACAGCCACATCAAGCGGCTCAACAACGGGGCCCGGCGGATGGCGCTCCCGCAACTCGACTTCGACCGCGTCTGGCTCGCGATCCGCCGGCTCGTGGACCTGGACGAGGCGTGGATCCCGGCGCAGCCCGGGTCGGCGCTGCTGCTGCACTCCGTCCTGGCCGGCAACGGCTCGTCGCTCGAGGTCGCCCCGGCCGAGGAGTGCCTGTTCACGATCGTGGCGAGCCCGCTGACCCGGCCGGCTCCCAGCGACGTGCCGGTGCGGGCGATGGTGGTGAACGACTACGTGCGGGCGTGGCCGGGCGGCACGGGCGACATCAACGCCGTCGGCAACTACGGGCCGGGGCTGGTCCCGCGGGAGATCGCCGCCAACTACGACTACCACCACGTGCTGTGGGTGGGCGGCGATCCGGAGCGCACTGTCCAGCAGATCGGCGCGATGAACGCGTTCTTCGTCATCGACGGCGTCCTGACCACGCCGTCGCTGGACGGCACCGTACGGCCGGGGATCATCCGCGACTCGATCATCAAGCTGTCCCGTGACGCCGGGACCGTTGTCGACGAACGGCCGGTTCCGTTGGCGGAGGTGTTGCAGGGCATCAGCGACGGCCGGATCACCGAGTGCTTCGGCACCGGGACGGTCGAGGGCGTCGTGTCCATCAACGGCCTCGGCTATCGCGGGGAGGAATACCGACTGCCCGGCAGTGTCGCCGTGGCGTCGCACCTCCGGGAGGTGCTCGGGGGCCTGCACCGCGGCGAGGTGATCGACCGGTTCGGCTGGATGCGCCGGCTCACCGAAGTGTCGACCGTCCACGCCTGACCACGGCAGCGCAATCCGTCAGGAGATCTAGATCATGGCCTACGTCGTCACCGATGCGTGCATCGGGTGCAAGTACACCGACTGCGTGGACGTCTGCCCGGTCAACTGCTTCCACGAAGGCCCGGAGATGCTCTACATCGATCCGGAGGAGTGCATCGACTGCAACGCCTGCGTTGCCGAATGTCCGCCGGAAGCCATCTGGGCCGATGTCGAGCTGCCCGAGGACAAGTTCGAGTGGATCCTGATCAACGGTGAGATGAGCCAGCAGTACCCGGTGATCTACCAGAGCGACGCCAATTCCGTCAGCAAGAAGTCCGCCTCATAAGGGATGGGATCGACAGACATGACTACCATCGAGAACTCGTTCATGCTCGGTCTCGATTCGAACTTCTACCTCAAGGACGACTTCGAGAGCCCGGAGAAGCGGACCAACGTCACCTGGTTCTACCCGAAGATCTGCGGCTTCCAGGACGCGCTGCGGACCGAGCAGGAGAAGGCGGAGTACTTCTCCTTCCTCGACCGTCAGACGCACCCGCAGCAGACGGACATCCTGCTGTACTTCCACATCCCCTTCTGCGAGGCGTTCTGCAACTTCTGCGCCTGCTTCAAGGAGTCCTCGGCGAAGTACCAGGGCGAGCAGCGGGTGCGGTTCGTCAAGGCCATGGTGAAGGAGATCGAGCGCAACGCCCGCTCGGCGTACTTCCAGGGCACGAAGATCAAGTACGTGCAGTTCGGCGGGGGCACGCCGTCGGCGCTCGACCAGGAGTCGATGGCGACCATCATCCAGGCCGTACACCGCGAGTTCGACCTGAGCGAGGTCGACGGGATCTCGTTGGAGGGCAGCCCGCTCGGCCTGTCCACGGACGGCTACATCGAGATGCTCAAGTCCCTGGGGATCACCCGCATCTCGTTCGGCGTGCAGACGCTCAACGAGGAGATCCGGCGCAAGCTGACCATCAAGGCCACCGTCGAGCAGGTCTACCAGACGGCGGAGAACATCCGTAAGGCCGGCATCAGGACCTTCGCGCTGGACCTGATGTACAACCTCGCCGGTCAGACCGACGAGATCCTCGCCTCCGACATTCACGGCATCTGCGCCGAGCTGCGCCCCAGCTTCGTCCAGACGTACCGGTTCAACCAGTGGGAGGGCACCCGGCTCGACAAGCAGATCCGGGCCGGCAAGGTGAGCGACGTGTTGCCGTCCGGCAGCATCGAGCGGGTTCAGTACCGCCAGATCAAGGAGAGCCTGGCCGACTACGGGTACGACAAGCAGCTCCTGATCAATTTCTTCACCCACCTCGACGAGACCGGCCCGATCGGGCTGGACCACGCCTGCGGCGGCAACGGCTACCGGGCGAGTTACACCCTGGGCATCGGCCCGGCCGCCGAGAACTACATGGGTGAGCGCAGCTACCGCAACCACACCAACGTGGACCGCTGGATCAAGGATGTCGAGGACGGCATCATCCCGATCGAGCAGGGCCGGATCTGCAGTGAGGACGAGGTCGAGAACCGGGTGATGGTGTTCTTCCCGGTCTTCGGCACCGTACGCAAGGCGGACGTCGCCAACCTGGAGAAGTACCGCCGGGAGATCAACTGGATGGTCGAGAGCGGGTACGCGATCGAGACCGACGAGGACATCACCCTCACCGAGGTCGGCCGGGAGAACGCCGGCAACATCGCCTTCCTGTTCTACTCCGACGAGGAGAAGGCACGGGCCCGGCGCACCATGTACCTCTCCCTGAAGAACAAGCGCAACCCGTTCCACCAGGACGAGATGAACATCCCCCGCACACCGGTCTTCCTGCAGTCCAAGCTGGCGACCCGGCCAGCCGACTCCAGCACCGCGCCGAAGGCGGGCTGACGTGACGAGCATCGACCGGAAGACCCGCGCCGACATCGAGGACGACCTGCGCAAGATCGCAGCCGAGGTCTTCCCGAACCACGACGTCGAGTTGACCTCGAACACGCCCCTGTTCAACGGCGGGCTCTCGCTGAACTCCACCCAGATGATCGAGCTGACGCTGGCCTTCGAGTCGTACTACGACATCGAGCTCGAACCGGAGCTGCTGACGGTGGAGCACTTCGCCACCCTCGGCTCGCTCGCGACCATGCTCGAGGACCAGCTCAACGACGACTCCTATGTCTGATGGGGTACGGGTCGTCCTGGTGCACGGCAACGCCGGAGCAACCATCGACGGCATCTGGTTCCCGTACCTCAAACGGGAGCTTGAGGCTCGGGGCCACAACGTGGTGGCCCAGACCTTCCCCGATCCGATCAAGGGTCGGATGCGGTACTGGCTGCCCTACCTGACCGACGTCATCCGTCCGGACGACCAGACGGTCATCGTCGGGCACTCGTCGGGAGCACTGACCGCACTGCGGTACGCGGAGTCGGCGCCGCTGCTGGGCACCTTCGTGGTGGCCGGGCACCACACCGACTGCGGCTTCGAACTCGAACGGCGCAGCGGATTCTTCGACCAGCCCTGGGACTGGGCGGCGATCAAGCGGAACCAACGCTTCATCGTCCAGTTCCACTCGACGGACGATCCGTGGGTCCCCCTCGACGTGGCCCGGGAGCTGCACCAACTGACCGGCAGCCGGCTGACAGTGATGGAGGGGATGGGCCACTTCGGGTCGTACGACCAGAAGCTGGACACCTTCCCGGAACTGCTGGAGGCGGTGTGCCAGCAACTCGAGATGGTCGACAGGTGAGCGGTGGCCCGCTCCGCTTCGTCGACGAGGTCATCGACCGCCGCCACGACGACGACGCCGTGGCGGTGGTCGATCTGGCCACCAGCGTCCAGGTGTCCTACCGGACACTGGCCCGGCGGGTCCAGGCCCTGACCGACCTGCTGGCTCCCCTCGTCGGGCGGCACGGCACCGTCGCGATGGTGATGGACAAGTCCATCGACTCGGTGGTCTGCATGGTGGCGGCGCTTCGACTCGGCGCGCGGTACGTCCCCGTCGACGAGTCGTTGCCGCCGGCCCGGACCGCGGTGCTGTTCGCCAGGTGCCGCCCGACGGTGACGGTGGCGCATCCGCGGTATCTCGGGCTGCTCGCCGAGGCGGCGGCGGGCACTGTGGTGGTCGCCGGTGACTCCTGGGACGTGTCGGCTGAGGCCGACTACCGGCCGTCGGCGTACGGGGACAGGACACCGGACGACCAGGCGTACGTCATCTTCACCTCGGGATCGACCGGCGGCCCGAAGGGCGTCATGATCAGCCACCGCAGTGTGTGCGCGCTGCTGGAGGGCGTACAGCAGGTGGTCGGTTTCCCGGAACGGATGCGATACCTGAACGTGGCGCCGCTGTTCTTCGACGCGTCTCTTGTCGACCTGTACTCCACCTTCCTGGTCGGCGGCAGCGTGCACCTGCTGCCCCGGCTGTCGATAGCCGGCCAGGTCACGCAGGCGTGCGAGCGGTGGGGCATCACCGATGTACTGCTGGTGCCCTCGGTCATCCGGATGCTGCTCGGGCGGTTCAGCGACATCGACCGCCGCGATCTGAGCTCCCTGCGACGCCTGTGGTTCGGAGGCGAGTCGTGCCCGACCTCGCTGCTGCGGGCGATGGACAAGAAGCTTCCGGGTCTGACCTATGTGCACGGCTACGGCCCGACCGAGACCACGCACAGCGCCACCCTGTACGTGACCGACGACATCGCCGGTCACGATGACGAGTATCTGCCGATCGGGGCCCCGCTGCCCGCCGTCGACGTCCTGATCGTCGACGACGACCTGCGACCGGTGCCCGACGGCGACACGGGTGAGCTGCTCATCGGCGGACCGCAGGTCATGCTGGGTTACTGCGAGGAGCGGGCGAGGACCGAGCAGGTGCTGATCACGCGCGGCTCCCCCGAGATCCGGTACTACCGCTCGGGCGACTTCGTCCGGCGCACCGGCGCCGGTCAGCTCGTCTTCGTCGGCCGCCGCGACGATGCCGTGAAGATCGCCGGAAACCTCGTGCACACCTCCGAGGTCGAAGCCGCGGCGCTGGCCGTGGACTGGGTGGTCGACTGCTGCGCGGTGGTGACCCGGCACCGGGTCGCCGGCCGGGCCATCACCCTCTTCGTCCTGGCCGCCGACCGGAGCGGCGCCGAGGCCGACCTGAGGGCCGAGCTGGCGCGGGTGCTGCCGCCGTACATGGTCCCGGCCAGGATCATCATGATCGACGAGGGCGACGTCGGCCTGACACCGACCGGCAAACTCGACCGCTCCCGCCTGCGCGACCTGGTGACCTCCGATGATCGATGACGAGATCGCCGCGTTCACCCGGCGGGGTGTGCTGACAGTTGTCCCACGGGCGGCGAGCGGGCGCAGCCTCACCGACCCCGCCGAACTGCTGCGCCACGGTGTCGAGGAGTTCCTTCCCACGCCGGCCACCGTCGACCGGGTCGCCGAGGCGCTGCTCCGGGAAGGTCTCGCGATCGAGGCCCGAACCGACGTGGGCCTGACCGTCAGCGGTGAGCAGAGCCTGCTCGGGGACGTCTTCGGCAGCACCGTCGCCGTGTGCCGCAACAAGTACATCCGCGACTCCCCCCGCTACGAGCTCGTGGCGCGGGGTCCACTGCGTTCCCGGGTGTGCACCGACCTCATCAGTGCGGTCTCGGTGCCACGTTCCGGGTTCGAGCTGACCGCCACCGCGTCGCCGCCGGTGGTGCGCGGGACCGGGCACCACCTCCGCCTCCCCGGCGACGCGGTGCGGGTGGCCGGAGCCGAAGCGCTGCACACTGCCGGTGTCCGCGGCGACGGCGTCCGGGTCGTCATGGTCGACACCGGCCTCTACGACCACCCTCATCACCGCCAGCACGGCTACCGGACCTCGGTCGTCGCCGCACTGGCGCAGCTCGATCCCGCGGTCGACGAACGCGGTCACGGCACCGCGATGTCGGCGTTGCTGCTGGCGGTGGCGCCCGACGTGTCGCTCACCATGGTCAAGATGGCCACCGAGGGCTTCTCGTTTCCGGTCGCCGCGTTCCAGCGGGCGGTACAGCTCGAACCTGACGTCATCTCCTGCAGCTGGGGGACGTTGCGCGCGGAACCCCATCTGCATCTCGAGGTCGCCAACGCGATCCGGCGGGGCCGCACAGTGCTGTTCGCCGCCGGTAACGGCTCGACCGACCGGCCGACGGCGATGTTCCAGTCCGTCGCCACCCCTGGTGCCATCACCGTCGGGGGCGTGCACGTCGGCCCGGACGGCGAGCTGCGGGCCGCGGACCTCGCCTCCAGCTACCGGTCGGCGGTCTTTCCCGGGCGGGCCGTGCCGGACGTGTCCGGCCCGTGCGGCATGTTGCCCAACGGCAACTACATCCTCTTCCCCACCCAACCCGGTTGCCTGTTCGACCGCCGCAACAGCAAGTACGACGGTACGGGGGCGGATGACGGCTGGCTGGTGTCGAGCGGCACGTCAGGTGCCACGGCGTACGCCGCCGGCGTGGTGGCGCTGGCGATTCAGCAGGGTCTGCCGTGCACCGCCGAGTCGTTGGCCGTCCACTGTGTCCCGGTCATCCAGGGTCGTTCCATCACCGGGGACGAGTGCGGTGCGCAGAGCCCGAACCCGGCCACCGGCCACGGTCTGCTCACCGCGCGCCGTTTGGACGGGGTTGTCGCTACTGATCGGCCGCTGTTACGCTCCTCGATGGACAGACGGGGGAGCTCTGCGTGAATGGACCATTGCGTGCCCCCGCCAGGGAGTCCCCGACAACTGACATCCGGCCCCACCAGATCGTGCGCTTCGTCGGGGGCCGGGGGGTCGCCGCGCTGGCCGACCAGTTTCTGTTGTTCGCCATTCCCCTGTTGGTCTTCAAGACCACCGGCAGTGTCGCCGCGAGCGGGCTCGTCTTCCTGGTCGAGTGGCTGCCCCGGGTCATCTTCGTCCCCGTTGCCGGGGTGCTCGCCGACCGGGTCGACGGCTACCGGCTCTATCTGATCGCCGACAGCGTCCGGGCACTGCTCGCCGTCGGGGCTTTCGCCGCCGTCCTGGCCTGGCCGGGCGCGACGGTGGTGACGCTCAGCGTTCTCGCCGCGTCCATGTCCCTGGCCAGCGCCCAGGCGTACATCGCGATGGAGACCACTCTCCCCCGGTTCGTGCCCCCCGAGCACATGGTGCGCGCCCAGTCCGTCATCCAGGGCACCGAGCAGGCGAGCACCGTGCTCGGGCCGGCCATCGCGGTCCTGCTGGCCACGCTGCTGGGAACGACCGATCTCCTGCTGGTGACCGGGGTGCTCTTCGCGCTCACCACGATCAACGTCCTGACGCTGCGCGGCAGCCTGCGCAGCGCGGTCACCAACACCGAGCCCACGACGGTACGCGGCGTGCTGGCCTCAGTGGCCGAGGGTGCGCGCACGCTGTTCAAGCTCCCCGCGATCGTGGGCCTCGTCGGGCTGACGATGATGGTGAACCTCATGGTCGGCGTCGGCATGGCGACCAGCGCCGCCATCACCACCGGCACCTTCGGCAAGCCCGACCGCTACTTCGGGGTGCTGTCCTTCGCCGAGGGCGTGCTCTCCCTGCTGATCTTCTTCATCATCCCGCGACTGTCCCGGCGGATCACCCCACTGGTCGCCATCCTGGGCACCTTCGTGATCATCTGCCTGGGTGGGCTCACGATCAGCCAGGCGAACACGTTCACGCAGTTCGCCATCGGCTACACCTTGCTGATCGGCACCGTCGGCATCCTGAACGTCTTCATCCGCGCCGAACGGATCCGCCGCATCCCCCGCGAACACCTCGGCAAGACGATCGGCCTCATCGTCCTGCTGAACCAGGTCTCCCTGCCGGTCTCGGGTTTCGTCGTCGCCGTCTTCGCCACCGCGCACGGCCCGCAGGCCGTCCTGCTCGGCGCGGTGCTCGGATCCGTTCTCGTCGCCGTTCTGCTGCTCCCACTGGTCCTTCAACTGAGGTATCCGCATGCGCATCCTGATCCTGCACCGAATCACCGATGACATCATCCGCTACGCGGATGGCCTCGACTTCGAAGCCCACGAGGTGACGTTCATCGGTACGGCCGAGCGCATGGCGACACTGCCCGCACGGCTGCCCGGCACACGGATCGAGCGGCCCGGAACGGGCGCCACGGAGACCGAGGTGGTGGCGGCGCTCGCCGGCCACCCGAAGCCCGACCTGGTCATCGCCCAGTCCGAGTTCGACCTGATCGCCGCGGCGCGCATCCGGGAGGCGCTCGACGTGCCCGGCCCACGCGAGGCAGACGTGCTTCCCGTCCGGGACAAGGTCATGATGAAGGCCGCCGCCGCCCGGGCGGGTCTGCGTGTGCCGCGCTATCTCCCGCTGGCCTCGGCCCTCGCCGGAGACCACATCGGGTGGTCGGGCCGGACGGTGCTCAAGCCGCTCGACGGCGCCTCCAGCCAGGGCGTACGCGTATTCGACACCGCCGCGTCCGCCCTTGAAGCGGTACGCCGCGACGGCCTGCCCTCCGACGCGGACCCGAGCGGCTTCGAGATCGAGGAGTTCGTCGGCGGCCCGATCATCCACGTCGACGGGCTGGCCGTCGACGGCACACCGGTCACGCTGCAGGCCAGCCGGTACGTCGGCACCTGCCTCGGGTACGCCGAGGGCAGCCCGCTCGGTTCGGTGCAGACGGACACCCCGCCGGCCGTCGTGGAGTGGACCACCGCCTGCCTACAGGCCGTCGGCATCACCACGAGCCTGTTCCACCTCGAAGGCATCGAGACGCCCGACGGCCTGGTCTTCCTCGAGGTGGCCAGCAGGTTCGGCGGGGCCGGCGTGGCCGACACGTTCGAGCTGGCGACCGGCGTGCACATGCCGTCGGTGCAACTGCGGGCCCTCTCGACGCCCGGCGCCTCCGCCCCCGAGGCGCACGACTCCGGCCCGGACGCCCGGTACGGCTGGTTCATCGTTCCCGGTCACACCCTGGGCGCGAGGTTCTGCACCGTCGACGGCGCGGACGAGTTCCGGCGCAGCCCGCTGACCTGGCGCTGGGTGCAGCGCACCGAGGACGAGCCGGTCAGTCAGGCGCTGAGCTACGCCGAGTACGACGTGCCCATCGCCGGTATCGTCGGCCCGGCACCCACGGCGGTGCTCGAACAGTTCCTGCGGGACATCTTCGCCTCGGTCAAGGTCACGGCTGCCGGCAAGGCGGACAACAATGTCTGAGCTGCTGCTGGTCGGGGTCGGTTTCATGGGCAGGCCGTACCTCGCCGCCGCGCGACGGCTGGGCCTGCGGGTGGCCGCCGTGGAAGGCGCGGCACGAGCCGCCGACACGGGCGGGCTCGTGGACCACATCCGGGTGGCCCCCGGCAACCACGACGAGCAGTGGGCCGAAGGGGCCTGGGCGGCAGCGGCAGACCGCCGGCCGGCGGGAGTCGTGGCGTTCACCGAGAACAACGTGCTCGGCGCGGCCCTGCTGCAGGACCGGCTCGGCGTTCCCGGCCCGTCCCTGCACGCCGCGACCGTCTCCCGCAACAAGGCGCTGCAACGGGGCCTGTTCGCCGCGACGGGCATCCGCCAACCGGAATATCTGATGACCGGCGACCTGGAGTCGGCGCGCGAGTGGACCGCCGCCCGCCTGCCGGTCGTCGTGAAGCCACTGTCCGCCGCAGGGAGCGAGGGAGTGGAGCTGGTCGACAGCCTGGACGCCTTCCAGGACGCTGTGGCGCGCCGGAACGACGAGGGTCCGCTCCTGGTGGAGACGGCTGTCGACGGCCCGGAATACAGCTGGGAAGCGCTGATCAGCGGCGGGAAGGTGTGGCTGGCCAACCTCACCGCCAAGGAGACCGCCGAGCCGCCCCACTTCGTCGAGATAGCGCATCGCACCGGCGTCCAGCTCGACCACGAGGCCGCCGCCGAGGTGACGGAGTTCTGCACCGCGGTGGTGACCGCCCTCGGCATGCGTACGGGCATCGTGCACCTCGAGTTCCGGCTCGCCGCCGACGGGCCGACCCTGATGGAGATCGCCGTCCGGACCCCCGGCGACTACCTCATGGATCTGCTCAGCCTCACCTACGGCCTGGACTGGTTCGAGATGGTCGTCCGGCTCGCCATGGCGATGCCCCTGCCCGAGCCACCGTCGGGCCCCGTCGCGTACGCGGCGAGCTATCTCCCCATCGCGCCACCCGGCATCCTGGTCGAGATGCGGGGCATGGCCGAGATCGAGGCACACCCGGCGTTCGTCTCGTGCGGCTGGTGGAAGAACCCCGGTGACGTCGTGCCGGCGGCCACCTGGAGCGCGGAACGCGCCGGCTACCTCATCGTCTCGGCCGAAACCCCGGCGCTCCGCGACGAGGCACTGGAATTCGTCCGCAAGACGCTGACCATCGTCACCCGCCCCGTCTGACGGCGCGCAGCAGCACCGGAGCCGGCCGTCGACCCGAACCACCGGTCGGCCATGGGGCGCCCAGTGGCGGACAGCCGACACCGGAGCGCGAGGTAGCCGACTGTGACCATGGGGTCACTACGTGCACACTCCTCTGCGACATGTTCCCGTCGACTGGAGGAACAGATGCGTCTCCGATCGTTTGTCACCGCAGCACTGGCCACCGTCCTGGCCGCCAGCGCGCTCGTGCCGGCGGCACCGGCCGCGGCGGCCACCGCCGACCGCTGGGGCTTCGCGTACGTCAAGGACCCCACCGTGCCGGTCTGGACGGTGCTGGACACCAGCCGGCAGTGGGGCAGCTGGAAAACCGCGTTCCCGGCCGCCTGGGCCGACGGCGTCAAACTCGCACCCGGCCGGTTCCAGGTCCGCTTCCCGCAGATCGGTGCCAGTTCACGGGGCGTTCCCCACGTGACCCCGGTGAACCGGACCGGTCACTACTGCGAGGTGGTCCGCTGGTTCCAGTCCGGCGCTGACGAGATCGTCGACGTGCAGTGCCACAAGCCGGGCGGCACCCGCGACGACACCCCGTTCACGGTGCTCTGGACGACCAGTTCGGGCGTGCTGCCGGCCGGCACCTCCCACGCGTACGTGCAGTGGAGCAGCGGCCTGATGACGCAGTCGTACAACTCCACCGGCGTCGCGAACGCTGTCGGGCCGCTGGGCGTCGGGCAGTACCTGGTGCGACTGCCCGGGGTGGGGCTGGCCGGGGTGCTCGCCGGCAACCCGCAGGTCACCGCCGTGCAGCCGAACGCCGGTCCGCGCCGGTGCAAGGTCTACTCCTGGGGCGCGGTCGGCAGCGACGTGCAGGTCTACGTCTTCTGCTACGACCAGGCCGGCGCGTTCGTCAACACCGACTTCGTCCTCTCGTACCACCGTCGCCGGCCGGTGATCGGCTCCCTCGGCCCGCCGTCGTACTTCGGCTACCTGGGTACCGCCGTCGGCGGGCCGACCAACGACAACTCGGTGCTCGGCGTCGGCGCGAACACCGTGGCGCCGCTGGCGCCCGCCGGCCGCTACCTCGCGACCTTCCCGCAGGTCGGCCTCAAGGAGACACACGCCCAGGTGGTGGCGCAGGGCGCCGGCAGCAACTACTGCCACCTCACCCAGCCCTGGACGTACACCACCAACGCCGACGTCGACGTCATCTGCTTCGACAACACCGGCGCGGTCACCCCGCACCGCTTCCTGGCCACCTTCACCTCCCGACTCTGACGTCACGCCGAGCCGGGCCGGCGGCAGCCGTTCCCATTGCCGCCGGCCCGGTCTGGGCCGGGCCTGGAACGGCCCTCGGCGTGCCGCGTGGGGCACGACGCGGCACGGCCACCTGCTATCTGTAAACAACCCTTGATATTCACGGTCACGAACGTCAATATGTGGAGGTCGCGGGTCGTCGAACCCTTGGGGAGTGAGCCATGAGAAGCCGTCGGATCTTCGCAGTGCTGGCCGGGGCGGCGATGACCGTCACGGCCGCCGTCGCCTTCCTCCCCAGCAGCATGGCGGCAGCACCCTCGGCCAACGCCGTCGCGATGGCCGCCTGCACCGCCCCGGCCTGGGCCGAGGGCACCACCTACCAGGCGGGCACCCAGATCACCTACGGCGGAAGGCTCTACCAGGCACTGGTCACCCACACGGCGCACCCCGGGGCCGGCTGGAACCCCGCCGCGACGCCGTCGCTCTGGCGTGACCTGGGTGCGTGCTCGGGAAGCACGCCGCCACCCACCACGCCTCCCCCGACCACCCCACCGCCCACCACGCCTCCCCCGACCACGCCGCCGCCCACCACGCCTCCCCCGACCGGCGGGACCTGCGCGGTGAAGTCGCGGCCCACCGGCAAGGTGTTGCAGGGGTACTGGGAGAACTGGGACGGCGCCTCCAACGGCGTTCACCCCGGCCTCGGTTGGATCCCGATCACCGACAGCCGGCTCAACCAGCACGGCTACAACGTGATCAACGCGGCGTTCCCGGTTATCCGCGCGGATGGCACGGTCCTCTGGGAGAACGGCATGGACGCCGGCGTAAAGGTCGCCACCCCGGCCGAGATGTGCCAGGCCAAGGCGGCGGGCGCCACCATCCTGATGTCGATCGGCGGGGCCGCCGCGGGCATCGACCTCAGCTCCAGCGCGGTCGCCGACCGGTTCATCGCGACGATCGTGCCGATCCTGACGGCGTACCACTTCGACGGCATCGACATCGACATCGAGACCGGGCCTGACCGGTAGCGGCAACATCAACACGCTGTCCACGTCGCAGGCCAACCTGATCCGGATCATCGACGGCGTGCTGGCCCGGATGCCCTCGAACTTCGGCCTGACCATGGCACCGGAAACGGCCTACGTCACCGGCGGCAGCGTCGTCTACGGCTCGATCTGGGGCTCGTACCTGCCGATCATCAAGAAGTACGTGGACAACGGCCGGCTCTGGTGGCTGAACATGCAGTACTACAACGGCAGCATGTACGGCTGCGCCGGCGACTCCTACCCGGCGGGCACCGTGCAGGGCTTCACGGTGCAGACCCAGTGCCTGAACAACGGCCTCACCATCCAGGGCACCACGATCCGGGTGCCGTACGACAAGCAGGTCCCGGGTCTGCCCGCGCAGATCGGGGCGGGTGGCGGCTACCTGTCGACGTCGCTGGTCACCCAGGCCTGGAACTCCGTACCCGGCCTGAAGGGCCTGATGACCTGGTCGGCGAACTGGGACGGGTCGAAGGGGTGGACCTTCGGCGACAACGTGAAACGCCTGCAGGGCCGCTGACACGCGGCGGCGCCGGACCCTTGCCCAAATCATCTTAGTCATTAAGATAATTGCATGGGCACATCGACTGACTTCTCGGTGGCAATCGCCGGCGCCGGCCTCTCCGGCCTCTGCCTCGCCCAGTACCTGATGCGCGCCGGCATCGACGTGCACGTCTACGAGCGGGACGCGGGCCCCTTCGTCCGGCGGCAGGGTTACCGCATCATTCTCGACCGGCACGGGCTTCAGGCGCTGCGCGAGAGCCTGCCGCGCGCGCTGTACCAGCTGGCGCTGGCCACCGGCGACGAGCCCGGCGGCCAGCTGCGCTTCACCGACAGTCGGCTGCGTGACGCGTTCACCATCACCTTCAAGGATGAGCCGCACGCGACCCGCCAGGTCGACCGGCTGACCCTGCGGTCGATCCTGCAGTCCGGGCTGAACGGGCGCATCCACTACGGCAAGGACGCCGTCGCCGTCGACACCGGCGGCCCGGCGGGGCTGCGGCTGCGGTTCTCCGACGGCGGGGCCGCCGCGGCAACTGTCGTCGTGGGCGCGGACGGCGTCGGCTCGGCCCTACGCCCACAGCTCATGCCGGACGCGGACCCGGCGAACACCCCGATGGCGGGCATCTACGGCCGGTCGCCCCTCCACCGAAACGGCGAAAGCGTCATCCCGGAGGCGCTGCGTACCAGCGGGGTCCTGGCCCTCGCCGACCGGCCCGGCCGCGCCTTCTTCTTCACCTCCATGCGGTTCGGCGAGAGCCCGCAGGAGGCGTTCGGGCGCCTGGCCCCGGGCAACTACGCGCCCACCGGCTACGACTACGTCATGTGGGGACTGCTGCTCCAGCAGCAAGAGGTGCCCGTCGACAGCCGCGGGGACCTGCTGGCGCTGTGGAGGCTGGCCTCCCAGAGGAGCGTGGACTTCCACCCGGTCATCCGACGGCTGGTCGGCACCGCCGAGTTGGACGCCACGGTGCTCAACCTCTTCGCCACCGGCCGGCGCCCGCGCCGGTGGGCGGTGCCCCGGGCGACGATGATGGGCGACGCCGTGCACGTCATGCCGCCGTTCGGCGCACACGGCGGCAACACCGCGCTTCGCGACGCCGCCCTGCTCGGCCGCAAGCTGGTCGCGGCCCGCTCCGGCGGCACGTCGGTGGAGGAGGCGATCGCCGGTTACCAGGACGAGATGGTGCCGTACGCGTTCCGCGCCGTCGACACCGCCGCCGGGTTGATGCGCCGCCTCACCGGGGGTGCGGCCGCACCGCACTGGGTGCTGACCCGCGTGTTACCTCGGCTGCACCGGGTCACCGTACCGGAGGCATGATTGCGGGCATGCCCCACGAGCCGGCCCCCGCCTCCGCGATCGCCGACCTGATGCGCGCCGGGCGGGAGATGTCGCGGCTGTCCATGGTGTTCCGGTACGCCATCGCGGAGCGGCTCGGCCTCACCGTGAGCGACCTGGAATGCCTGGACCACCTGGCGGACGTCGGATCCGCCACCGCGGGGCAGGTGGCCGAACGGACCAACCTCACCACCGGGGCGGTGACCAGCATGCTCCGCCGGCTCCAACAGGCCGGCTACGTGACGACCGAGCGCGACCCGGCCGACCGCCGGCGGGTGATCGTCACCCTGCGGCCGGACCGGGTCGCCGAGCTGGAGCGACCGTACGAACGGTTCGCCGAGCGGGCGGGATGGCTCGTCGAGGGCTACAGCGTCGAGGAGGTCCAACTGCTGGTCCGGCACTACCACCGCATGCAGGCGATGTACCTCGCCGAGCTGGACCGCCTGCGCGGCGATCTGCCCGGTCACGCCCGGTGAAGCCCTGATGGTCGCAGGTGGGGTGACCGGAGTCGGCTACGGCGCGGGTTCCAGTACGACGACGGGGATCTGGCGGGCGGTCTTCCGCTCGTAGTCGGCGAAGCCGGGATACGCGGCCTTCTGCGCGCTCCAGATCCGCTCGCGCTCGTCCCCGGTGGCCACCCTGGCGACCAACTCGACCTTGTCCGTGCCGATCTCCGCCTGGGCCCGCGGATTGGCGAGCAGGTTGTAGTACCAGTCCGGATTGGTGGGCGCACCGCCCTTGGACGCGAACACGGCGTAGCCGCCATCCAGCTTCTGGTACATCATCGGGTTCACCCGAGGCTGGCCGCTTTTGGCACCGACCGTGTGCAACAGCAGCAGCGGCGCGCCGGCGAACTGGCCGCCGACCTGCCCATCGTTGGCGCGAAACTCGGCGATGATCTTGTCGTTCCAGTCACTCATGCCTTCTCCTCGCTCGCGCGGACCGGCTCCACAAACCACGATACTGACAGTCTCGGCCGGGCTTGGCACGGCGACAACGCGTGGCGCTGGCCCACAACAGGTGCGGACGTAACACCGGCCGCCCGTGGGGCCGCGACGCCCGAGCCGGGCGGGATGCGAGGCTGAGCAGGTGACCTACCCTCTCGCGCGCCGCGTCTACGACACCTGCCATCTCACCGGACGTTTTCGGCTGCGATCCGGGCAGGTCAGCGAGGAATACTTCGACAAGTACCTGTTCGAAGGGCAACCGGAGCTGTTGCGCGAGGTCGCCACAGCGATGGTGGCCCTGCTGCCGGAGTGCGACGTGCTGGCGGGGATGGAGATGGGCGGCATCCCGCTCGCCACGGTAATGTCACAGCTGACAGGTCTGCCGACAGTCTTCGTACGCAAGCACGCCAAGGAGTACGGCACCAACAAGGCCGCCGAGGGCGGTCCGGTGGACGGCCGACGTGTCGTGCTGATCGAGGACGTCGTCACCACCGGAGGGGCACTACTGGCATCGTGCGCACAGCTACGGTCCATCGGTGCCCGGGTGGAGACGGTGGTCTGCGCCATCGACCGCGAGCAGGGCGGTAGCGAGAATCTGGCGGCCGAGGCGCTGCAACTCCGGGCCGCCCTCACCCGCCGCGACCTGGAAGCTTCCCGAACACTCTGATCGCGACGGCCCGCCTGCTGACACCCCGTCCCCGGCCAACCGTCGGGGGCGGGTCGCGCAACCCGTTCCGGACAGAGCATAGTGGCCCGCGGCGCCATCGACGGGGTTGCTCGCTGTGCAGGAGGTGGTGGGAAGTGACGACGCGCTTACGTCTCCGCTGGACCGTGGCCGCACTGATCACGCTGACCGGCGGGACGCTCGCCGTGTCGGCGGCGCCCGCGACGGCGGCCCCGGAGACCGTCAGCATCCTGAGCGTGTCGGCGGAGAACGTGAAACCCAACGACACGGTGCGCCTGCGCTACCGGGTCACCAACAACGGACGCAAGGCCGAGACGGCCATCGTGGTGATCGGCGGCGGCCTGCGATGCACCTCCGGATGCCGGGTGGAACCGAACCTCGGGCCCGGCCGGAGTCAGACGTTCGACACGACGCTCGTCGCCCCCGACGCTCGCCCAGGTGAGATCACCGGCCTCAACATCTCGGTCGGTGTGCGTCTTGCCGGGCAGAACAGTTACGCCCACAAGATGGTGTACGTCCACGGCCCGGGTGCGGCGTCGTCGGGCGACAACAAGCCGGCGGCCGGCGTGCGTGGGGTCTCCGGCCGGGTCCGCGACGCCGACGGTAAGGCGATCGGCGGCGTGGCCCTGACCATCCAGGACAGCGCCGGGCACGAATACCGGACGACCAGCAGCCCCAGCGGCCAGTTCTCGATCACGTCGAGCGCCGGCAGGACGATCGCCGCCGGGTCCATCACTGTCCGCGCGGCCAAGGACGGCTACCGCACCGCTCGCACCACCGTACGGGGCAGCGCCGGTGACGTCGCGACCGTGCGGCTGACCCTCTCCGTGGAGGCGGCGCCCACCAAGGCGTCGCCGTCGCCCGCCGCGGAGGCGAGCCCGGTCGCGGCGGCGGGCGACAGCCCCCTGGAGGCTGCGCCACCGACGTTCAAGGCCGTCAGCGACGAGGCAGGCGGCACGTCGCCGTTCTTCCTCCTCGGCGGCCTACTAGTCGCCGCCGGCCTGGGCGCGCTCGTACTGGTCGTGATGCGTCGGAGGAACGCACCGGAGGCGGGTACGCCGGCGACGACCGAGTTGCTGACGCCGACCGGTGGGAGCATGGCCGACGCTCCGACGGCGGTGCTGCGCATCGGGCCCGTCGGCGGCGGCTTCCCGGGCTCGTACGGCCCTCCCCCGTCGAGTGGCACCCGGCAGAACGGCTACCGAGGCTGAGGAACCACACTCTCCGTCACCCCGTCGGTGTGCCAGGTGAGGCGGCCTATCCCTGAGCAGGGCCGTCGTCGGCAGTGGCGGCACGCAGCTCCTTGAGCACGTACGTGGCGGCCTTCTCGACGACCCGGATGCCGCCCTTCTGGCTCACGTGACGGTCGGAGAGCACCGCAATCAGCCAGTCATGACGGGCCTCGACGATCCGTCCGATGCTGTTGACCAACCAACGACCGCCGTCGACATCAGCGGTGTCCCAGCCGTTCTTGACGTAGACGGAACGATTGCCCGGTTCTCGGGCGGCGGTGATCCCCCATCGTTGCTCGGGGATCACCTTCGTCATGAGGCCCATGATGAAGGTACGGTCCTGCGGGGTCAGCGGTCCGGTCGGCGACGTCAGCGCGGTCAGCAGACGGAGCTGGTCGGCGGCCGTCGTCGTGGTGAGCCCCCAGTGCGAGTTGGGCTTGGTCTCCCGCAGACCGAAGGCGCGGTTCGCGGCGGTCAGGCCGCGCGAGCCCTCGATCCGCTGCCACAGGGCCACCGCCGCATCGTTGTCACTGGACACGATCATGTCCTCGGCCAATCGCCGGGTGTTCGCCCCCAGGGCCTTGCCCGGCGGTTGCTGATGCAGCAGCAGGGCCGCCAGGATGTTGACCTTGACAATGCTGGCGGTCTCGAAGCGTTTGGTGCCCGCCGTCACCGCAGCCGTTCCCTGCCGGTCCAGTGCCGCGACCGCCAGGTGGCCGTCGAAGCGGTCCACGTAGGCCTCGATGCGCGTCCTCGCCTCGGCGACCCGGTCGACGGCCGGTGTGGTGGGGATCGGACTGGCAGGGGAAGGACCGACCGACGGGCCGGGGTGGTCGCCGAGGCGACCGCGAGTGGCGCCGAAGGCGGCCGTCGCCACACCGGCGAGGGACATGGCGACAGTGGAGACAACCCAGCGGCGCGGCAGTTGCCTGCCTTTCCGCTCGGCCAAGGCGGGCCACCACCCTCGCCGCGATCACGTCCACCGCGGCCCGGCTGCCCGGATCGGGCACGCTGACCGTCGAGACCGTCTCGCCCCGTCTCAGCATCACGAACCACCTGACGGTGGTCCGGGCGTCGGCATGCGCGATACGACCTCGGATGAGCATGCCGGTGCCGTCGAGATACTGCGGATCGACGACGTCGAACGTGACCCGCGAGCCGAACGCCAGGTAGCTCGCGCACCGCAGCAGGACGCGACGGACGTCGTCGACATTCCGCTCGGCCCATCCCGGTTCGTACGTCTCCACGACGTGGTGGGCCTGCGACGAGCCATCAGACGGCCGGTAGTAGCGCTGCACGGCCGCGCGCCGATGCGACTTGGCCGGGTAGTCGCCGCTCTGATAGTCGGGGCAGTTGTCCTGCTCCCACGGCCAGGGCGGCAGACCGGTTCGCGCGTCGTCCTCCCGCCAGTCCGAACCCAGTTCACCCGCCCCCAGCAGCATGCCCGAACCACCCCGTTCGGCGTTCGCGGTGTGCCGCCCCGCGGGGCCGACGCCGGACTCCCCCCGATGGCACCCCCCGGCGCTCAGCACCAACGCCGTCAGGATCAACGGGACGACAGCGGCCGAGCCACGGCCTTGGCCGCGAGGCCGGCCTCGGCCCCTCCCGCTGCTCGATACGGACACCATGGACCTCCCCCAACACAGATGTTCGCCACCGTGGGTCGCGTTCGTGACGACCGCGCCTGGTGGTCATTCGCCGCCGTACGGCAGGCGCGCCCCGACACCAGCGGGACCCGCCGCCCGTCGGCCGCAGCCGGACCGATCAATGCCGTTCCTCGGCGAACAGCTCGGCCCGGGTCTCGCCGAGCAACTCGCGCAGACGATTGAGCGAGCGCATGCTCTGGCTCTTGACCACCGCGGCGGAGACGCCCACGACCTCGGCGACTGTCTCCACACTCAGGTCGTCCCAGTAGCGCAGCACGATGATCGCCCGATCCCGCAACGGCAGGGTGGCGACCGCGTCCAGCAGCGTCATGCGCAGCTCGGCCGGATGTTCCTCGCCCCGGTCCGGCGGAGCCGACATCGCCAACTCACGGCTGGAACGACGACGCTGCTGGTCGATCAGACACCGCAGCAGCACCTTGCGGGCGTACGCGTGCGGGTCGTCGGCGCGGCGGACCCGCCGCCAGTTGGCGTACACCTTGGCCAGCGCCGTCTGGGTGAGGTCCTGGGCGAGATGCCAGTCGCGGCACATCAGGAACGCGGCGTCGCGCAGGCGGCCAGCGGCAGCCTGCGCGAACTCGACAAACTCCTCGTCAGCCATTCGACCGGGCCAGCGACGGGAACCTCTTGGAACCGGTGACGACGAACTCCGCCGGCAGTTTCGTCCCCCACATCGGGCTCGCGGCGACAGCGGTCGCCTCGTCCACGGACAGGACGGGTCGTGCCGGCAAGGTCCCCTTGGCGCCCTAGTCCACACACGACGAGATCATCACGTTGACCTGCACACCACTGGGGTGATGCACCGTGACCATCTTGTTCTGTACGCAGTTGTCGGGCACTTCGGTCAGCTCCACCGTCCCCGGGGCAAGGGCGCCGCCGAGGCCGCCCTGGTAGACGGAGAGCCGCAGCATCCCCGGGCCAGCGCCCCGATCCAGGTAGAGCTGCACGTACGGCGTGCCGGGGCCCGCCCCGCTGCCCTGCAGACTCGCGTAACCGCTGGTCTTGCCCTCGGGCAGAAGCCGGGTGAGCAGTTCCAGGGCCCCCTGCGGTGTGGTGGGCAGCAGGTCACCGTCCGGCACCGCGCCGATCCGCACAGTGCCGATCACCGTGGTCGAGGAAGTCGGCAGGCCCGCCCGGAAGGGGTTCGCCCGCCCCTCGTCGTCGACGCCCATGGGACCCGGCGGCCCATCGGAGCGCTGAACCGGGGACGGCGGGGCGGAGCCGGTCGGCCTGGCCGGCGAGCCACCGGCCGCGCCGCCTGGTGGACCGACGTCATTCGCGCCGACGCCGAACGGCCCGACAGCCAGCCCGACCACGAGCACCATCACCAACACCGAGCCGCCCGCGCCGAACTGCGCCAGGCGGCGCCGACGGCGCAGCCGGCGGCCCTGGACCATCGACTGCTGAACCAGATCACCCAACGGCGGGGCGGGGTGCCGGGCCAAATCGTCAGTGAAACGCACACGGACGTCACCCATGTCCCGAACCCCTCTCCCCGGCCGACCACCCGCTGCGGTGATCCGTCGCTGACCAGACGGGTTGGTCAGCTGATTTGGTTACCGCCTTTCGCAGGAAATTTCTCGGCGACGGTCGAGGGAGAACAGCTATCGAGGTCCGAGCCCCGTCTTTCCATCGATCAGCTCGCGCACGACGGCATGTCGATCGGAAGCGTCGTGGCGGACGGACTCAGCCCGTCACGCCTGGCTGGCCGGTGGTTCCGCTGCCGGTATCACCCCCACAAGACCCTCGAGCAGCTGCGCACTGCGAGCGCAGTCCGGATCCTGCACGATCGGCGGGACCGGAAGCAGCGTCAGGCCATGCCATCGCTGCATCGACCCCCACAACACCCGCCCGAGCGCGTCCCGTTGCGCCGGGAGAAGCTCCCGCTGCGCCGTCACCTGCCCCGGCGACGGCGCCAGCGGCCGGCCCAGCGCGGCGACGCTGCCCAGTACGCCCTCGTACCCCTCGATCTCGTCATAGCTGACGTGCGCGCCGGCGCTCGCGGCGAGGCTCTCCATGACGATGCTGAGCGCCCGGTCCGGCCGAAGGGCGGTCCGGGCCCGGATGCCTCGTTGCACGTCCTTGATGGTCCGGAAATCGGCGGGCTTGAGCACCGGGCCCAGATTCACCTGATCCAACCGCCGCCACAGGTCGGTCTTGACCGCCGTGTCCGGGTCACCGATCCAGTCGTGCAGGAGCGGCTCGAGGTGCCGGGACCGGATCGCCCGCAGCGCCAACTGTCGGCACAGGTGGACGGCCGCGGCCGCGGCGGTCGCCCCGACCGACGGGTGCCCGCGCATTGCGTCGAGCAGCAGCGCGGCTGCCACCGCGGGCGCCAGCTCGATGTCGCGGGGTGCGCCCAGCCCGAAAGCGGCCGCCGCGTCAGTCGCGAGCCAGCGCCCGAGGGAAGCCTGATGGTCCTCGCTGGGCCCGGCGTCCCCGTGTACGACCGCACCCGCGCCGGCCAGCAACGCCTGGTACTCG
Organism: Micromonospora sp. DH14; assembly: GCF_029809455.1. Classification (NCBI taxonomy): domain Bacteria; kingdom Bacillati; phylum Actinomycetota; class Actinomycetes; order Micromonosporales; family Micromonosporaceae; genus Micromonospora; species Micromonospora sp. DH14. The sequence continues at coordinate 198,260 of NZ_JARVKT010000004.1, forward strand.
CCCCGTGCCGACGGATCCACCGCGGATGACCGGTCCGGCGCCTGCGGGATCAACCACGCCGGCAGGTCGAGAGCGAGGTGACGCTGGTCGGGGTCGCAGACGCTGATCCGTGGGGAACCACGGTCCAGAAGACGCCTGTCGACCTCGCACAGGCGGGGTTCGGCGGTCAGCGGAGGAGCCGACCCTTCCAGCCGCATGTCGAGCAGGATGTCGGACATGTACGCGCGGACGATGTACCGGTGCCGTCCGTCCGCCAGGCGATCGGTCGCCTCCTCGCCGACCACCTCCACCCGGAGCGGGTCGCCCAACCTCAGCTGTTCGAAGCGCTGCAGGTTCGCCGCCGTGCGGACCAGCGAGACGGTGCCGTCCGGTAGCAGCCGACAGGACAGCTCGCGCAGGCGCTGCCGGCTGTTCGGTCGGCCCAGGTAGTGGTGCAGGTGTTCGGCGTCCAGAGGGGTCCAGCCGACCTCGGTGGCGGGCAGCCAGCGGGGCCGGTTCGTGCGCCGTTCGAGGCAGATGATGCCGGCGTCGGCACCGGTGCCGATCACTCCCACCGGCCTGACGGTGATCTCCTCGGCGGGTCGGCTCGGCTCGTCGGGCAACCCGAGCCGGACTCCCGTCGACCGGTCGGCGTACGCCCAGAGCGGTTGCCTCGTGCGGCGGATCGTCTGGATGGCCTGGTCGACCAGGGGAAGCGGAAGACCCGGAACGAGGTCACCGACGGCACCCACAGCCAGCCGGAATCCCCGGCGCAGCAGCAGCTCACCGGACGGCAGCACACCGAGCGGCTGAAGCACTGTCAGTTCACCCGGGCTCAGGTCGCGGTCGTGCCGGCGCCGGGAACAGCGGATCGTCGTCCCGGACACCTCCTCGACCGTGACGGGCAGAGCACCCTCGCACAGCTCGAACAGCGCCCGACGATCCGCCGGGTCCTTCAACGTCGCGACGAGCCATCCCGCCATGGAGTCGCTCCCGGCCACCACGGGGACACGATCCGGCAGGCCAACGATGCTGAGGCCGGCCTCGCCCTCGGCGAGAAGGACCGTGTCACCGCGACCGACCACAGGTCTCTCGCCTGCCGGCGTGACCTCGTTCCGGTCGGTGAGCCAGACCAGGGAGTCCTTTCGGTGAGCCTCGTCGGGCTCCGTGGGCAGGGTGGCCGACCAGATCCCGACCCCCATCCGTACGCTGCGGCGGGCGGTGTCGGTCTGCCCGATCGGCAGCAGCGCGCGCCGCCCCAGCGCGCCCCGGGGGCCGGAGATCCACTCGTGCAGCACCAGGCCGCCGATCTCGGTGGGATCGTGCCGCTGCACCGACAGGGTGACGCGGTCGCCGGGGGCGAAGCTCGACCAGTCCACACCGTCGAGGCTGTTTCCGTCCGGTGTGGACATCATGGGACCGGTTACCTCGATGAGGCGGCCCGGAGCGACCTCGATCCAGAGGCCGCTCGGGCGGCCGCCGCGGTGGGTGACGCCGCCGACCGCGTAGGTACGGGGGCGACCGACCTTCCGACCGGCGCCGCCGTCGACCAGCTCGGTGGCGGGCAGACCGTACTGCCGTAGCTCGTCAGCGCTGTACCGCAGCATCCCGCCGCTGCCGAGGAACACCGGGTCGGTCCAGACCGTGGCGGACGGATTGAGCCGCTCGGTGGTGACCGTCTCCAGGCGCTCGCCCTCGCGGTACCCGGTCGTGCTGTCGTGGTACTCCCAGGACGACTTGTCGCACCACTCCCGGATTCCATTCGCGCCACGGTCGAAGAAGGACACCTGCGCCCAGCGGACCCGCGTACGCCAGGCGACCCCATCGGCGCCCCTGCCAGTGGCGGACAGGGTGCCATCGGCTTCGCGGCGCAGGATGCCCACGCGAACGTCGCTGCCGATCCGCTCCAGGTGGTAGGAGTTGCGGGCTTCCCGCCGGACGATGCCCAGCTTCGGATGTGGCGTCGCGATCAACTCCCGGGCCTGGGCGTCCGGCGCACGACCCCGGCGGGAGGCCGGCACGATGACCGACGGGAGTCCGACGACGGTGTACGAGCCCCGACCGAGCGCTGTCGCGCCGTCATCGCGCCGGCTCAGCAGGTTCTGCATCGGCAGCAGCTGGACCGGCCGGCCCTCGCGTGGCAGATACGCCGCGTCACCGAGCAGCGCCTGGCGAACCATGAGTGACCGGTCCGGCCCACGCAGCAGACGGACGATCGATCCGTTGCGCGCCTCGTCCGCGTTGGCGACGGCATCGGCGCTGAAGCGGAACACGACGTTCGGCCGTACCTCCAGCTCGATCCGGTCGCCCTGCCGGACGACTGTGGCGAAGCACGGGGTCTCGTCGTTGGCAAGCCGGCTCATCAGGGCGGCGTGCGGGCGTCCGGGGCCGCCCACGATCGAGCCCTCGGCGCGATTGTCAGCCGGATGAATGCGCGTCAGCTTGACGAGGTAGACGGCGCCACGCAGCGGGTGGGTTCCCGGCTCGGCGTTGCGGTGGATGTGCTGCAGGAGCGCCTGCCGGCGGGAGAAGTCACGGCGCAGCACCGCGACCTCGAAACCCGTCCGCGATCCGCCGCCGATGAGATCGCCACCGCGCAGCGTGAGGGCGACGTCGTTGGGCAGCGGGCGGATCTCGTCAGCGGTCAGGAACAGGCGGCATCCCTGCGGAAGCTCGCCGTTGTCGAACGTCGGACTGATGAAGTGGAACTCGACCTGCGCGCCACCGCTGCGCCTGAACTTGTCGACGTCGAGCCGGACGAGGGCCTGGTTCGGGCGGTCCGGCCGGGCCTCGCGCCGTTCCGCCTGCCAGGCGTCGGTGATGCGGCGGCTGGCCTCCGGCGCCAGCCGCAGCCGGCGCAGCACCACCGTCTGGGTGTCCCGGTAGACCGGGCCGTCGGCGGGTTGCTTGCGCCAGCGCACGTGCAGCGCCTTGATGCGTGGGCGGCCACCGTCCTGGTCGGCGACGATGTCGGCGAGGTGGATGACCTGGTTGGCGGCCTCCCGGTGGAGCTGCGCGTACCAACCCCAGCGGATGTGTTCCATCCGGATGTCCAGGACGAGGTCCTGGGTGCCGGCGCGCTGGTCGATCAGGACGTCGGTGACGAAGTCGCCGTGGAAGAGGGAGACGGCGTTGTCCGCCGCCGGTCTGCCGTCGATGGTGAGGGCCTGCTCGTTCAGTTCCAGCGTGTGGCCGTAGCCCCACTCGAACCGGTGCATCACCCCCTGCGCCGTCTCCCGGCGGTCGACGTAGTGCAGCCGCGCCCCGCGCAGATCCGAACGAATCCCGAGGCGGATGCCCTGTCGCTGGAAGTGCCGGAAGAACTCCGCCATGGAGAGCGCGGGCGCGGTCCGGTAGCTGGCGAACACGCCGCCGGCCAACTCCAGCAGAACGACCCGCACGTCGTTGCTGCGGTACGCGACGGCCACCCAGGGTTCCTCGCCTTCGGCGAGCGGGATCTGCCACGTCGACCCTCCGGTGGGCGTCGGCACCGTCCACTCCGTCTGCAGGGTCACCGTGGAGCCGCTGAGCGTCGCCGTCAACGGGGAGCGCTCACCGGCGAGATAGCGGTAGTAACCGTCGGTGCTCGACTGCCCCGGAGCGGGGGTGGCGGCTGGCTGCTGCGCGACCCCGGTGGACAGGCTGAAGCTGCGCCGGACCACGACATGTCCCGGATCCACGTCCTCGAGCGCCACGTCGACACCGACGACCCGGGAGAACGGACCGGCTTGGACGTAGCGCGTCTCACCGTGCACCTCGGCCGATCCACGCCGGTCCGCATACCGGACCGCCATGCGACGCCGGTCGCGGTCCGGGTAGACCCGGGACATCTCGACAGTGCCGGCGCTCAGCGCGGGTTCCTCGCCGTTCGCTCCGACCGGTCGCAGATGCGCCGTGGCGGACAGGTCGTCGTACAGGTAGAGGACCGGCCGGTTGGTCGACTGGGCCAGCGCCTTGCGCTGTCCTCGCCACTGCACGACGCCGAGGCCGATCGCGTCCGACGGAGGAACCTCGTTCTGGTACTCCCAGACCGCCCGGACGCGAATACGCCGGCGGTACGCGGTGAAGATCCAGCCGTGCCGGCTGCGGCGGCCACGCACGATCGCGCCGACGCCGGTCGGCGGGCGGTCGAAGTTCTCCCGGCGCAGAGAGCAGACCGCGATGTCCACTCCGAGGTCGAGCAGGACCGTGTAGACGTCGGCCCGGCTCCGGGTGATCGGCGCGTCGACCACGATGCCGCGCAACTCGTGCTGCCGCACCAGGGCGTCCTCGCCGGCCTCCCGGTCGGCCTCGGCGAGGCCCGCGGTGAGGTTGATGTTGGGTACCGGCGCCGGCTCGCCGTCACCGGTGGGCAGCTCGAAGGTCCGCACGTCGCAGACCTGGGACTGACGGTTCTGTCGCAGGCGCTGATGCACCCTGTGTCGGGCGGAGACCGGCCCGAGCCAGATCGACTCCGCCTCCACGTCGACCGCGATCCCCTCGACGGTGTAGCCGCGCCGCATGCCCCACTGCGGTTCCGCCACGGTGGTGCGGAGGTGAACGACATGCCCGTCGGCCAGATCGACGAGCCGTTCGAACAGCTCCCGATCCGGCCGATCCGGCAGGTTCAGATGACGGGCCGGCACGACCCGCCCGGCGACCTGCCGCCGCCGCTGCTGCTCCTCCCCCCAGGCGGAGGGGGTGAAGCGGCACAGGGTTCCGGGCGCGTCGAGCCCGGTGACGACGACGTCCGGAAGGTCCGCCAACCGGGGGTCGAACCGCCACGTGCCGTCGACGAGGCGCGCCTCGTGGTCCGAGCCGTCCCGGAACAGGTCACGCCACCGCAACGCGCGCACGTCGAGCGCATCCTCGGCCGGCCGGCCGGGTTCCCGGCGCAGGCGCAGCCGCGGCGCGCCGACGTCGTCGCCGTGCAGATCGGCCGTCACGACAAGGCCGCACGGGTCACCGGCGGCCTCGCGGACGGCGGCGAGGAGGTCCGCGCGGTCACCGTCGTCCCAGACCTGGTTGTCCAGCACCACGTTGCAGCCGGGGCCGGCCGAGAACCGGATCGAGCGGCCCTGCCGGACAAGCTCGATCACCACCAGCCGGATCGGCGCTGGTTCGCCGCGACCGGTGAGGATCGCCAGGAACTCGACGTACTCACGGTCGACGGGCAGCCAGTGCTCGCCCTCCCATCGCGCGAGGGCCGGGTACTCGCCCACCGGCAGCTCCTCCAGCTCACCGAGGAGATCGGGATCCCAGCTCCGCCGTGCCTGCTGCGGAAGGGCCGCCACATCGAACGGCATGGCGTCGGCCACCCGGACGACGAGGCGTCCGTTGGCCGGCCGCTCGATCGTCGCGGGCCGCAGGTCGCCGACGACCGGCAACGACGCCAGCCGCTCGATCGGACCCGCTGCCGCCGGTCCGGCGATGCTCCGGCGCAGCGGAACCGCCACCTGGTCGCCGACCCGGACGACGTCGACCGGCGCAGGCACCGCCAGCGGGTCGGCCAGGCCGCAGTTCACCCAGACCTGACCGTCCCTGGCCGCGCAGACCATGCCGATGACGTACGAGGGGTCGTTGCCGAGCAGGCGCCCGAACTGTTCGGGTGAGAGCCGGAACGGGTCTTCGACGCTCGCCCCCGAGAACGTCCGCAGTTGCGGCGATCGTCGCGAGTGGACCCGGAGCACGCCGTCCACCGGGTCGACGGTGAGCCCGGCGAGGAGCCGGGGGTCGACCAGGCCGTGTGCCCCCTCATCCTCGTCCACCGGGATGCTCAGCTCCGTCAGGCGGAGGTTCTGATGGGCGTCCTGCCACAGTTGCAGGACGAAGTCGGACAGCGTGTGCCCACCGATGACGACGTCGGCGGGACCGAGTTCGAAGACGAGTCGCTGCATCAGCATGGTCAGCAGCGCGTTGCTCCGCCGAACACCGAGTGACAGCCACGGGTTGTTGAGCAGGCGCTCCTGCTGGTCCACCGACTGCCGCTGGTACAGGCCGCGAAGCAGACGATGCCGGAGAGCCTCGGCCAGGTACGGCGGGAGCACCGCTGTCGGCCCGAGCCGCTCGAACATGAGCCAGCGGTCGAGTGGGGTGCCGAGGCCGAACTCGATCTCGGTGTCGATGATGTCCTCAAGGATCAACCGCTGCCAGGAGTGGCCCTCGATGTCCTGGTCGAGCGCGGCGAGCAGGCGCATCCGGACCGGCCGGGACAGCTCGCGCACCTTGGTCACGGCGTTGATCGCGGTGCGCCACTGCTCCACCCAGTCGGTGCGCTCGGCCTCAGAGATCAGGTCCGGCTCGGCGAGGAGTGCCGCCAGACGCTCGGTCAGCAGGGCGAGCTGAACGCCGTGCCGATCGTTGACGAGACTGGGGTAGCGTCGCCAGCCGTCGGCACTGAGCGGCGGAACGGCCAGGACCTCCCACTGGTTCGAGACGCGGGACGGGTGAACGTCGCGCTCGTACCACGGCGTCAGGGCGGCGCCCTCTTCGTCGCGCCCGAAGTGCAGCCGTAACAGGGCTGCCGGTCGCTTGGTCAGCGACGGCGGCAGGATCTGGACGGCGCGGATCAGGACCCGCTCGGCGAGGCTGAGCCCACCGGCGACCGGCTGCCGCCATCGCCCCTGGCCACCGGTGTCGAGGTCCGGCACCGTGCCGCTGAGGGCGTTCTCGATCCAGCCGGTCACCAGGGACACCCCCGGTCGGCCGCGCAACCACCGCTCCTGCTGCGGCAGCGCCTCCTCGTGGTGGTCGGCGAGCAGCAGATCCGCGAAGACCGACGGCTCGATCTCGGGGTACCTGCCGTCGCCGGCCCGCTCGTATTCCCGGTAGGTGTGCAGGGCCAGCCCGGCCAGCGGCAGGGACATCGAGGGGTTCGGCGACTCCAGGCGGTACGCCAGCTCGCTCAGGAAGGACCGGTGCCGGGTGTCGGACAGCACGTCCGCGGCGTGCAGGGCGAGTGCGGCGAGATGTTCGGCCCGGCCGGTCTCGACGCTGCGGAGCAGGCGTACGGCGGTGCACACCGCGAGCATCAGCCGCAGCAGCAGGACGGAGTCACCACCCATCGGGAACAGCGAGTCCCTGATCTGCTCGTCCGGATCTCGGGTGAAGCGGGCGTTGTACGCGCTGTTCTGGCGGTTGAACCACGGCGACAGCACGGCGACGGAGAACCAGCTCGACAGTTGCAGGGGCCCGGACCGGACGACGAACTCCACCGGCTTCTCGTTCCCGGTCCGCAGTCGGGCGAGCGACGCCGCGCTCGTCTGCCACGCGTTCAGTTCGTGGGTCGGCAGCGGGATCCGTACCCGGATCGGCTTGTTGATCTCCCGGTGGGGTGCGATCCACCGGTGCGCCAGCGCGTCCGCCGTCCCCTGCGGATCGATCTCGGCCGACAGCTCGTCCAGGACGGCCTGCCAGAGAACCATGGCGATGGTGGCCGGGTGCTGACCGGACAGTCCCAGCCGTGACAGGGCCTCCGACGCGGTCGACGGATCGGGTCGCCCGCGCCGCAGCCGGCGGAGGTGCGACAGCGTCACGACCTCGTTCGAGATCAGGCCGGCCGCACCGGGCGCCGGGCCGGCCGGAGCGGACGTCCCGGGGAATCCGAAGGTGAGCCGGGCGATCGCGGCAAGGAGGTCCGGCTCCTGGAACGCCGCGCCGATGCGCGGATCGAGGAGTTGGGTGACGACGTCGTCGGAGCTCATCAGCTCGTCGCCGACCATGGCGGCGAGTTCCACGGCGAGCAGTTGCGCTCGGCGGCCGCAGTGGCCGGCGAGCGCGTCCCGGCTGAGCTTGCCGATCGTCTCGTCGACGACGAGTCGCGCGGACGCCGGGATGCGCCGTGCCGCCTCGACGCAGGCGGCGAGCACCACCACCTCGGCGGTGAAGCTCTCGATGTCGAGATAGGGGTGCGCCGCGCGGCCGGGACGCACGCGCGCCAGCGCTCGTCGCGCCGCCTCCGACAGATGACCCGCGACGGTCTCGGCCGACCGGGCCGTGAAGATGGCTTCCACCGCCTGCGCCACCGCGGTGCGGATCGACCCGTCCAGCACGGCCAGCGTGTCGTCGAGCGCACTGCGCGCCAGGGCCGCCGTGCCCGGTTCGACACCGGGCCGCACGGCGACGGCCAGCACCTGCGGGGCGGCGTACCGGCGCATTGCCGGTTCACAGTTGGCGAGCTGACGCAGAGCCGCGTTCAGCAGGTCAGCGCCGGAGTGCCGCGAGGTGAGCGCCTCCGTGACGGAGATGAACGCCTCCGCGTGGTGCGGCGACGCGTGCACCGCCGAACAGAAGTACCAGGTCTCGATCATGCGCATTCTCCGTCGGGGTGAGCCGGAAGGTAGTGAAGGACGCGTCTGAGTTCGGCGATACGGTCAATGAGCACCTGTTCGGTGCGGGGATCCACCGGCCGCAGTCCCACCGCCATCGCCACGGCGGACGGCACGTCCGGCGGCCCGGTCAGAAGCTCGATCAGATCCGCGCTCATCGGGCAGGCGCGCAGGGCAGCCATGTAGGCGTCGGTCAGCCGGTCCGCGGGTCGGGCCGCGCGCACGATCGCGGCGGCCACGCCGATGCGCCCGGTGAGAAGTGCCGCTTCCCGGCTCAGTTCGGCCGGTGTCGGCGCCGACGCCGTGCCGTCGCCCGGGGTGGCGGGGTGGCCGGCGATGACCCGGACCAGGTCCGCTATGGCGCGGCCGGCGAAGGCGGACTCCCAGCCGGGCAGTTTCGGGCGTGCGGCCGGATCGCGGAGGGCCGCCAGCACCAGCGCCTCGACGACCGATTCGGTCAGCGGGGCGGGCAGGTCGGTCGGTGCCACCCGGCGATCACCGATTGAGTCCAGCCACCTGACAACGTCGGCGTCGAAGGCGCAGGCCACGGTCAGCCCGGCGACCCAGCCGGCGCCGGTGCGCCGGGCGCCGGAAGCGGTCAGGAACTGCGGATACCAGCCCGGCAGGAAGTCGCGGACGGCACACATCAGGTCGGTTTCCACCAGCCGGCCGTCGCCGTCCTCCAACTCGCTGATGACCAGATCGGCCAGCAGCGAAGGGGAAACGCTGTCGAGGTCCGGCCCGGCGTAGCCGGGCAGCGGCGGGAGCACGGGCTTCAGCCCACGTCGGACGGCCTCCTGGCGCAGCCGGTGCACGACAGCGGGCAGCACCGGCGTCGCGGGGGTGCTGCCCGACGGGAGCGGGGTGGCGGTGGTCGGTCGCTCGCCCGGCCGGAAGCGGGTCACCGTCAACCAGCCGGTCCCGTCTCTGGTCAGCGCCTCGGCCAACCGCTGTGCGGTGAGCATGGCGTCGACCGGCGTCGGGGCCCGTACGGCGACCACCACCGACGACGCGGGGAAGCGGTCCCGAAGGTACGCCGTCCAGGCACGGCACAGGCTCGCCGTCGCGGCGTCCGGGCCCTCCGCGGCCACCTCGACGTCGACGCGGAGCACGAAGGCCCGATCCTCGTCAGGCCCGCCCGCGTCGAGAAACGCGGAGTCGGCGTCGGACAGCCGCCATGGATCGCCCGACCGTCCCGGTTCGACGGTGAGCCATCGGCGTTGCGTGACGGTGATCCGGGAGTGCTCCCGGAGCACCAGCTCCGCGCCGTTCAGGTCGGTCGCCAGGTCGGCATTCGACGGCTCCGCCACCACTGCATGGGCCGGTGCGCGGTCCAGGATCCACCGCAGGTCGAGCCGGACCGCCGTTCGTTCGCTGCAACCCGGCACCAGCCGTCCCGGCGACCAGCCGGAGGGGATCACGTACCCCGCCAGCTCGTAGGCCTTGGCAGCGTCGGCCGCCGGGCCCGCGACAAGCTGGCGGCCGGGTTCGTTCACTCCGGTCTCTGGGCTGAAGTAGCAGGTGGTCGGCTCACTGTCGGACGATCCCCGGTCCTTCATCCCGGCCAGCACCGTGGTCGAGAGGTCGGCGAGCGAGGGGGGCCACACCGCCGTGTCGGCGCGCCTCAACGCGTCCAACAGGGAGCGGGAGAAGAGCCCACCACGGTCACCGTACGAGTACCCGGCGGCGCGACGGGGCGGTGCCGCGTACATGATCGCCTGCCAGCACTCGCTCTTGCCCTCCTCCTTCTCCGGCAGCGACTCGGGCCTCGGGAGCCGCGCGTTCGGCAGGCGGCACGCGTCCACGGTGAAGATCTGCCGGCCGAAGCCGGGCAGGAACTCGGAGCCGCAGAGCGTCACCAACTCCTCGAAGCTGATATTGATCTGGTGTGCCGCTGTGGCGTCGGCGAGGAGGAGACGCGACTGCAGGTCGGCGTACCAACCATGGCCGGCCCAGAACACCCACAGCAGGTCCCCGTCGTGCTGCGGCAACCGGAGGATCTCCGCACGAACTGCGGCGGACGTCGCCGGACCGGCGACCTCCAGGGCGTGCGGCATCGGCGGAATCTCCTCGGCCGACAGCAGGAGCCGGACGTTGGCCGCCGGAACACCGAACCTCACCAGGACCTCGGCGAAGCCGACGGCGTCGTCGGCGATGCCCTTGCGGGCGAAGTCAGGGCCGAGATCCGGGTAGTCCTGCACCCCGACGACGAGCGCGAACGTCCGCTGGGAAAGGCCCCCGGGTACGAGAGCCGGCGCGGTGCTCATGGGGCGACCCTCCCCACCTCCTCGACGAGTGACGCGAGTAGGTCGTAGAAGTCCTTCCGGTCGAAGTAGGCGCTGTGGGCCTCCGGCATGACCTCGTTTCCGGCGATCTCGACATCCTCCACCCGCCCCGGGAAGATCGGTTCGGCCAGGTAGGACAGGAGGTCCCGTCGGTGGTGGACGTTGAGCCAGCGGGGCACCGATCCGGGCAGGTCCTCGCCGGCGTCGAGACTCGGCAGTGCGCCCATCTCGTGCAGGAGCGGCCCCTGGGACCCGACCGTGACGAGCGCCGCGACAGCGGGCAGCGACCGAAGGACGAGCGTGTCCAGCGCCGCGATGCCGCCCAGGCTGTGCCCCACGAGGACGACCGGGCCGGCGGCGTCCCGGACGCAGTCGGCGATGAGCCGCCGGATCGCTTCGCCGCGGGCGAGGTAACGCAGGATGTCGCCCACGAACGGGTGGGCGCTGTCACTGAGCGGGCCGCGCCAGTGGTCGAGCGCCCACGCGCCACCCATCCGCATGGCGAGCTCCGCGCTGATCCTGGCCGCGGTGCCCAGTACGCCGAGCTGACCGCCTTGGAAGGCGTCGATCACCGACTCGACCAGCCGCCGCCGATCGGCGGGCGCCAGGCGTGTCGTGGAGGACTGGTGGCGCAACGTCTCCGCGATGATCGCTTCGGCCAGCGCGTCGACCAGTTCACCCCAGGCGGCGTCGCCCTGGGATTGGGCGATCGCCTCGCGGGCCGGTGCCGAACGCAGCACCGAGTCCACCGCCATGTCGAACCCCTCGGCGAGCCCGGTCGCGACCAGATCCTCCTTCAGCGTGGCCGCCTGGGACATCTGGGCCACGGCGCGGGAGATGCGGTCCGCGTTACTGGGCTGCCCCGGCAGGCGAGGCGCCGGGCGGGTACGAGCGCTGACCGCCGCGCAGACCCGGACATCGTGCAAGGGATCCAGGTCCAGGATGGTCCATCGGGCGGTCGGCCACCCGGACACCGGGGACTGCGCGGTGGCGCTCGGCCGGTATCGGGGGATGGACCTGCGCGGGGCCGGTGGCGGAGAGCCGAGCCGGTCACCCCAGAGACACGGGATGACTGTCGTGTCCGGACACCGGTCACGCATCGCGGCATCGAACCTCTTGAGCACCGGTTCGTACCGTTGGGTGCGCGCGCCCGTACCGTGCACGAAGATCAGAGTTGTCATGCGGCGATCACCCCCCGTATCCAAGGGAACCATTGTGATTGGAGGGGACTCGGCATAGAAACGTCTGATTGGGCGATGTTTTCGACCCCATGACCGGTCCCGGCGGAGCCCAGGTCACGGCCATTTCGAGGTGAACAGGACCGGCGACGGCGCACAGGCCGTCCAGGTCGTCGTGCCGGGCTGACCGGCCGGGCACCGGCGTCACCTGACGTAGTCGCAGGTGGGAGTCGTGTCCACGTGCATCGGCGCGAGGCGCGGATGGCACGGTTGGGCCACGTCGGGTGATGACGGTGCCCGGCGAAGGCGGCGACGGTGGCCAGAGCGGTGAGGGTCCGAGCAGGTGAGTCGGAAAGCCGACGGCAGTCCTGGGGGCGCCGGCGTCGAGACGCTCGACGCCCCCGGTGACGAGCGACGTCAGCAGCCCAGTCGTTTGGTGGAGAGCGCGATGTCGTCGATCCAGAGGTCGAAGTCGCGGGGTGTGGTGCCGCCCTGATAGAGCTGCCAGCCGATCTTCACTGTGTTCACCGTCGGCAGGACGAAGGGCACGTCGTTGCCGCCGTGATCGGTCGTCGACGCGGTCAGCCCCGGGATCGCCACCTCGTCGATCCACACCGTGACGCGGTTGTCGGTCGGGTCGAGCTTCCACTCGAAGCACTGCCAGGTGTCCTCGGCAACCGGGGCGGACTCCCGCCAGTTGGTCCAGTCGCCGGTCGGGCCACCGTCGGCGCCCACGCCCCAGAAGATGCCGGGGACTGTGGGCGCGTACTGGCCGCCGACCGGCCGGACGACCTCCGCACTACCGGTGCCGGTCGCCTCCACCAGCGTGAAGTGCGCCCAGTCGGGGGCGGTGGGGAACGCATCGACGCGCAGCCGCATCCGGCCGTAGAAGCGGTTGCCCGGCGCGGCGAAATCGTCGACCCGCAGGAAGGCCCGCCCGTTGTCGACCGTGTGCACGTGCAATACCTGGTTGCCGTGGCGGGCACGCTCGACGGTGAGCGTGCCGTTGCGGGTGTCGACGCCCCAGTCCAACGTGCTGGCGCCACCTCGCGGCAGGCGCTCGAAGTCTTCACAGAAGAGCAGGCCACCGGCGCACGAGCGGTGGGGGGCACCCGACGCGCCGGCCGGGACACTGCCGGCGGTGGTGCCGAGGATCAGGGCAGCGGTGATCACCGCGAGGGAACGGCGCATGGTCATCCTTCATGGCGTTGGGTCCCTGCCGCGCGGGCAGGGCCGGATCAGTGCTTTCGGACCTCACGGCAGGCATCTGCCCGTCGTCGTGGAGATGGTTCGGCGGTGCGGCGCGCGTCCGCCGGGGCGGCGCTCTGCCAGCACTGTGCTGCTCCCGCGCTGACCGTTCCCAGCGCGGTTGCCCCCGCGCTGCAGCGATGGTCGCCATTCCAGCACAGCTGCGACCGTTCGGGCAACATCGACAGTCGTCAGTGGTTGTGGTCCCGGCTCGCTCAGGAACCCGCGACCACGCCACTGCCGGTGGCGGGCACCTCGGGGCGGACCTGCGCGCGGACCTCTGCGATCGCGTCGGTCAGGACTTCCACTCCGTCGGCGATGGAGCGTTCGGTGAGGGTGGCGTAGCCGAAGATCAGCCCGCCGAGCCCGGCAGGGCTCACGCGGTACCGGGAGACGCCCTGCACGACCAGTCCGCGCCGGGCGGCAGCGGCCACGACCGAGGCCTCGTCGAGGTCCTGCGGGAGCCAGGTCACGACGTGTTGGCCCGCCGCGACACCGACCGGCTCCAGTTCGGGTAGGCGTGCGCGCAGCGCGGCCAGGAGCGCGTCGCGGCGGCGGCGGTAGACCGGGCGCATGCGCCGCAGGTGCCTGTCGAATTCGCCGCGGGTGAGGAAGTCGGCGAAGGTCAGTTGGTCGATGACCGGAGAACCGCGGTCGGCCCGTACCTTGGCCGCCGTGATCTCGTCGACCAGGTGTGCCGGCGCGAGCAGCCATCCCAGGCGCAGCCCTGGCGCCAGGGTCTTGCTCGCTGTGCCGCAGTAGACGACGGTGTCGGGTGCCAGCCCCTGCATGGCGCCGACGGGCGCCCGGTCGTAGCGGTACTCCGCGTCGTAGTCGTCCTCGATCACCACGGCGCCGCGGCGCTGGGCCCAGCCGATGACCCGGGCCCGCGCGGTGGCCGACAGGACGCCGCCGGTGGGCCACTGGTGCGAGGGCGTCAGCACGACGACGTCCGCGTCGGTCCGTTCCAGCTCCTCGACGAGGAGGCCGTCCGGCCCGACCGGGACGCCGATCACGTCCAGGCCGGCCACGGCCGCGACGAGGCGGGCGTCGTCGTCGGCGGACGGGTCCTCGACGGCCACCCTGCGGGTGCCGCGCGCCGCGAGCACCTGGAGTATCAGCGCGACGCCTTGGCCGTAGCCGCTGCAGATCACGACGTTCTCCGGACGGGCGGATGTGCCGCGGACCCGGTTGAGGTAGTCGGTCAGGGCGACGTGCAGTTCGGGTACGCCGCGCCCGTCGAGGTAGGCGAAGCGTTCGTTCGGGGTGGTGGTGAGGACCGTTCGCACCGAACGCAGCCAGGCGGCCCGAGGGAACGACGACACGTCGGTGCGGCCGTACCCGAAGTCGATCTGTGCCGCCGGTCGGTCCTCGCCGCTCCGACCTGCCGGCGGTGGGGCCGGCTCGACCGCGACCCGGGTGTACCCGCCCGCCCGACTGGTGAGGTAGCCCTCGGCGACGAGTTGCTGGTAGGCCTCGACGACGACCCCACGGGCGACGCCCAGATCGGCGGCGACGGTGCGGGTGGGCGGCAGTGACGTTCCGAGACGCAACCGGCCGGCCCGGATGCCGCCCCGGATCGAGGCGGCGATCTGGCGGTGCAGCGGTTCGCCGGCGGACCGGTCGACATGGATGAGCAGGTCCTCCGCGGTGCTCGAATTGGTCCTGGTTCGCCCCATGGAATCGGACCTTACCGGGTGTACCGATTTCCGCCAGGCTCAGTTGTATGACGACAACGACCAGTCCTCGCTTCGACGGCCGCGTCCTCATCCCCGGTGATCCGGGTTACGACGCGGCCCGTACCGTCTGGAACGCCATGATCGACCGGCAACCGCTGATGATCGTGCAGGCCGCGAGCGTCACCGACGTGGTGGCCGCGGTGCGCCTGGCCCGCGACCTCGACCTGGAGATCGGCGTACGCTGCGGCGGGCACAACGTGGCCGGCTTCGCCGTCCCCGCGAACGGCCTCATGATCGATCTGACCCCGTTGAACGGCGTTCGGGTCGACCCGATCCGGCGACGCGCCCGGGTCCAGGGCGGCGCGCTGCTCGGCGCACTCGACCGGGCGTCACAGCCGTACGGCCTCGCCACGACTGCCGGCAACGTCTCGCACACCGGGGTCGGCGGCCTGACCCTCGGCGGCGGCATGGGCTGGCTCGCCCGCCAGCACGGTTTGGCCTGCGACAACGTCGTCTCCTACACGACGGTCACCGCGGACGGGGAGGTGGTCACCGCGAGCCGAAGCGAGAACCCCGACCTCTACTGGGGCCTGCGCGGCGGGGGCGGCAACTTCGGCATCGTCACCGACTTCGAGTTCCAACTGCACCACATCGGTACGCGGACCCTGGTGGCCGAGTTCGACTTCCGCGCCGAGGACGCCGTGGCGGTGCTCGAAGGCTGGCGGGACCTCAACGCCGTCGCGCCACGGCAGGCCACCTTCACCGCTGATGTCCACGACGCCGCCAGCGGCCCCATCGCCACCGTCGGCTTCGTGTGGGTCGGCGACCCGGCACCGGGTCTCCGGTTGCTGCCGGCGATGCGCGCCCTCGGGCGCCCGGTCGCCGAGCGGGTCACCACCCCGTCGTACCTGCAGTTGCAGCAACGCGACGACACCGTCGGCGGCCACGCCTACCGCCGGTACTCCAGCGCGCACTACCTGCGGCAGTTCCCCACCGCCGCGATCGAGGCGTTCCTGCTGCGCGGTGCGGCAGACCTGCACGCCGGCGCCCACCTGCCCGGCGTCGGCCTGCAGGCGTACGGTGGCGCGATCGCTGACGTCGCGGATGCCGACGCGGCATTCAGTCACCGCGGTACGGCGTTCGAGTTCGGCGCCGGCTCCCGCTGGACCGATCCGTCCGAAGACGACGTTCGGATGGCAGCGGCGCGCCGTGCCGGAGCGGCACTGGGCCCGTACGCCGACGGCGTCTACGTCAACTCACTCGCCGCCGACGAGGGGCAACACGGGGTACGCCGCGCGTACCCGGCCGCCAAGCTCGCCAGGCTCACCGCCCTCAAGACGGTCTGGGACCCCCACAACGTGTTCCACCTCAACCACAACATCCGGCCCCACGGCCGGTAGCGCGTACGGCCTGGCAGCGCCGACGCGCGCTGGCAGGGTCCACCGTGTCGCCGGCCGGTCACCACGAGGTCATTGGGTGGCGGGGCGGGGGGCGGGCTGGAACAGTTCGATGAGGTTGGCGGCGGGGTCGGCGAGCAGGATCTGGCGCCCGCCGGGGCCGGCGATCACGTCGCTGCGGAACGACACTCCCTCGCCGCGTAGTCGGTCGATCTCCGCATCCAGATCGTCGACGGTGAGGTGGATGCGGTTGCGTCCGGCGTCCGCGGCGTCGTCGGGGGTGGCGCGGGCGCCGGAGCTGGCCGGTCCGGACAGCAGCAGCCGCAGCGGGCCGCGTACGACGTCGGCGAAGGCGGGCACGGCGCTGGTGTGCACTGTGAAGCCGAGATGGGTGGTGTAGAAGCCGAGGGCCGCTTGGACGTCATCGACGATGTAACGGACGCTGGCGTGCTGCTCAGTCGCTGTCATGGCGGCATCTCTCCGTTAGGTTCGGGTGGCGTTGAGGGCAGGCAGCAGGTGTCGGACGCGGGTGTCGATGTCGGCCGCGACGCGCTGGAAGGCGGGGTAGCTGGCCTGCTCAGTGTCGCCGGCAGTGGCGGGGTCGGGGATGCTCCAGTGCACTCTGCGCGGGTGGTCGGGGAAGTCGGGGCAGGCCTCGCGGGCCTTGTCGCACAGGCTGATGACGTAGTCGAACCGGCGGCCGGTCAGCGTGTCCCAGTGCCGGGGGCGCTGGTCGGTGATGTCGAGGTCGTAATCCTCGCGCACCACCCGTACGGCGTTGGCGTGCAGGTGCGGCTTGGGCTGGCTGCCGGCGCTGGCCACGCTGACGTGACCACCGGTGTGCTGCCGGAGCAGGGCTTCGGCGATCGGTGAGCGGGCGCTGTTGCCGGTGCAGACGAACAGCACGTCAAGGCGGGGTACGCGCCGCAGGTCCAGGTGGGGCACGAGGGCCTCGCGGCGCAGCGCCGGGTGCAGCGCGCTGCCGGTTTCGGTCAGCGCCTCGGCGCAGCGTTCCAGGTCCAGGTGGTAGTAGCTGTCGCGGCCGTCGAAGCTGCTGCGTGTGGTGGTGACCAGCCCGCCGTCGCGCAGCAGCCGCAGGTGGTAGGAGACCAGGTTCTGTGGCTCGTCGACGAGCGTCACCAGTTCCCGGACCCGGTAGTCGCTGGCCGCGAGCGCGGTCAGCAGCCTCCACCGCAGCGGATGGGCGGCGAGACGCACGAACGCCGGGGCGGCTTGACTCGACAGCACCATGACCGGAAGGTACATCAAGCAGAAGTGATGCATCAAGCGGATTTGATGGATTGGCCGTTGAGTAGCAGAACTCCGGAACCGCCCGCCCCAGGGGGCGGGCGGTCGGGCGCGCTACGGCTTCAGCACGATCTTTCCTCGGGCGTGGCGGGACTCACTCAACTCGTGGGCGGCGGCCGCTTCCTCCAGGGAGAAGACGGCGGCGACCGGCACCATGAAGCGGCCCCGCTCGGCGAGTTCGCCGGCGGCGGCGATGCCTTCGAGAGCCGGTGAGTCCGCGCCGGGACCAGAGCCCCGCGACAGGTGTACGCCGTACTCCGGGGCGTTGATGTCAGCGATGCTCACCACCCTGTCCGGGCCGGAGACCAGCCGGACCAGGTCGGGTATCGAGCCGGAGCCGGCACAGTCGAGTACCGCATCCACTCCGCCCGGCAGCAGCGCGTCGACCCGCCCGGCCAGCCCGGAGCCGTAGGTGGTCGGGATGGCCCCGAGCGAGGCGAGGAAGCCATGGTTGCGGTCGCTGGCCGTGCCGATGACGGCCGCGCCGCGAGCGACAGCGAGTTGGATCGCCGTCGTGCCGACCCCGCCGGCCGCACCCTCGATCAACAGCGTGGTGCCGGCCCGCACGCCCAGCAGGTCGAGCACGCGGGTGGCCGTCTCGATGTTGCCGGCCGCGCCGCCCACCTGTTCCCAGCTCAGGGCGGCCGGCTTCGGTGCCCACGCGGCCAGGACGGCGTATTCGGCGTTCGCTCCGCCCATCTGGGCGTAGTCCGTGATCCCGAACACCTCGTCGCCTATCCGAGCCGTGGTCACCCCGTCACCGATCTCATCCACCACTCCGGCCGCGTCGACGCCGGGCACGTGCGGCAGACGAAGCGGAATCCACTCCTGGAATCGGCCAGCGCGGACGTATGTGTCGGCCGGATTGACCCCCGAGGCCCGAACCGCCACCCGGATCTGCCCGGGTCCGGCGTGCGGTTCCGGTGCCTCTGAGACGGCAAGCACACTGGCGGGACCGTACTGGGAAAATTGCAGAGCCCTCATGTGCGGGGACGCTAACGCGCCTGCGCCGTTCACCTCGCTAAAGTGAGAGCAGTGACCGCCCGTTTGTCTCACACCCTTCGCTCCGACGCGCTGGACAACCGCGAGCGCATCCTCGACGCCGCCCGCGCGGTCTTCGCCGTTGCGGGTCTGGACGTGCCGATGCGGGAGGTCGCACGGCGTGCCGGAGTGGCGCCGGCCACCCTGTACCGCCGGTTCCCGACCAAGGAGACGTTGGTCACCGAGGCCTTCGCAGAGCAGATGTACGCCTGCCGCGCCGTCGTCGACGAGGGTCTCGCCGATCCGGATCCGTGGCACGGTTTCTGTCTTGTCATTGAGAAGATGTGTGAGCTGAACGCCCGCGACGGGGGTTTTACCGCGGCTTTGATCTCGACGTTTCCCAATGCCGTGGATTTCGACGCGCGCCGCGAATACGCTCTTCGGTCGATCGCCGAGCTGGCCCGCCGGGCGAAGGAAGCCGGTCGTCTGCGCCCCGACTTCGCCCTGGACGACGTCATCCTCGTACTCATGGCCAACAGCGGTATCCACGCGCCGTCGCCGGCCGCCAGGGTCGCCGCGTCCCGGCGCTTCGCCGCGCTCGCCATCCAGGCATTCCGCGCCAGCCCGGATGCCTCGCCGCTGCCGCCTGCGGCGCGGCTGGCACCACCCGCACCGGTGTCGCGCGGGCTGGCGGAGCCCGGCGACGAGGGCGGCCTGGCCGCCGGTCAGCCGCTGCCCTGACCCTCGGCCGTCGTCGCCGGCGCGGGATGGGCCTCCTCGTCGCTCTGGGTGAGGCCGACCCCGAGTGCCCACCGTCAACCACGCAGTCCGTGGCGCCGGGCCGCAACGTGCTGCGTTGACCCGGCAGCACAGCGTAGTTAGCGTTAACAACCCCCGTCCACATCAGAGGGAGCCATCCACCGGTCAAGGAGGGTCCATTGAGACTGCGACAGCGAAGGCCACGTCTCGGGTTGAGTCGGAGAGGTAGAGGTGTCGCGGTCCTGGCACTGGGTGCGCTGCTCTCGGTCTCGTTCGCGACGGTGCCCGCGCACGCTGCCGAGGAGCAACTCGACGACGGTCTGGTGCACCATTTCGCGCTCGACGAGACCAGTGGGACGACATTGGTCAACTCGGGTAGCGCGGGCTCGGCGGCGAACGCCACACTGGTGAACCCCGGGAAGGCGACCTTGACCGGCGAGGGAGTCAGGTTCAACCCCGGCTCCTACGAGAGCGCCCTCGACGGCGCGTACGTGAAGCTGCCGAACGACATCACCGCCGGCATGTCCAACCTCACCGTCGACTATGACGTGTGGGTTGACCCGGCGAACGTCGGCGAGCACCAGATGTGGGGTTTTGGTCGCAAGTCCGGCTCCTGCGACGTCGACACCGGCGCCGAGGGCTCCATCTTCGCGTCGAACACCCAGCGGTTCCGCGTCGCGGTGGGTTCGGCGAACGTCCAGCAGAACCGCGTCCGCATGCTGGAGGGAGCGTGGACGCACGTCACCTTCACCCAGTCACTGAACTCGACCGGTACGAGCTGGACCGGCAGGCTCTACCTCGACGGCGTGCTGCACGCGACGTCGACGAACCTGACCACGCCGCCCTCGGTGAACGCCGCGGGGACGAACTGCAATTTCCTGGGTCGCTCGCAGACGTCCGGCCACTATTCGTTCCGCGGGACGATCCGAGACTTCCGGGTGTACGACCGGGCGGTGGGTCTCGACGAGACACTCGCCCTCGCGCAGCGGACCGTCTCCGACGGCGTCCGCGCCGACACCGACGCCATCGACCTCGGTCTGACCAGTGCGATCGTCCGTGACATCACGCTGCCGAAGGTGGGCTCCGTGGCGGGCTCGACCATCACGTGGACGAGCTCCGACCCGTCGGTCGTCGCGGTCCACACCCCGCCGGCCGTCGCCAGCGCCCGCAAGGTGGCGGTGACCGGCAGGATCACCCGGCCCGCGCAGGGGCAGCCGGACGCGACGGCCACGCTCACGGCGACTGTCCGCAAGGGCGCCCAGGAGGTCGGCACGCGGGACATCCCCGTCGTGGTGAAGGCCGAGTTCGACGATGCGCAGGCTGTCGACCGTGACACCTTCGACCTGGCCCTGAACACCACCAACGACGTACGCGGAAACCTCGACCTTGCCGCCAGCGGCGAGTTCGGCTCCACGATCACCTGGAGGTCGACCACCGACCTCGTCACCCCGACGGGTGTGGTCACCCGCCCGGCCTTCGGCCGTGCGGATGTTGCCGCCACCCTGACCGCGACCATCACCAAGGGCGCGACCTCGCAGACGAAGTCGTTCCCGGTGCGCGTCGTCGCCATGCCGCGCTCCGAGGAGTACGAGCGGTACTTCATGGGGTACTTCAAGGGTGAGGGGATCGCCGACGGCGAGCAGATCATGTTCGCGACATCCAACGGGAACACCGCGCTGGACTGGACCGGCCTGACCGGTGGTCGGCCGTCGCTCATCTCCCAGTTGGGCGACCAGGGCCTTCGTGACCCGCACATCGTCCGCTCACCCGACGGCGACACGTTCTACATGATCGCCACCGACCTGAACTGGTACGACCAGGGCGGATACGCCATCAACGACACCCAGTACATCGAGGTGTTCGAGTCGCACGACCTGGTGAACTGGACCCCGCAGCGGCACGTGAAGGTCGCGCCCGACAACGCGGGCAACGCCTTCGCGCCGGAGTCGCTGTGGGTCGAGGAGATCGGCGCCTACGTCGTGTTCTGGGCCCAGTCGCTGTGGAGCGACCCGGTGAACCGCACGGGTCAGGGCAACGCGCAGATGTGGTACGCCACGACGCGGGACTTCCAGACGTTCTCCGCTCCACAGGTCTGGCAGAACCCGGCCCCGCTGTCGCGGATCGACACGACAGCGATCCGGGTCGGCGACAACTACTACCGCGTGACCAAGAACGAGGCCGGCAACCAGGGCTCGGACATCTTCTCGGAGAAGCACACCGACTTCCTGGACAGCAACATCGACAACTGGACGTTGGTCGCGCCGGCGCTGGGGCGCACGACGTGGGTCGCCAACCAGGGGTACGAGGGACCGGTCATCTTCAAGGCCAACCCCGGTGACACCGCCTGCCCCGGCCAGTTCTACCTCTGGGGTGACCGGTACACGAACGGCGGTGGGTACCAGGCCGCGTGCCACGAGAACATCGAGGCGCCGACCTGGAACGCCAAGGCGATCACGATGACCAACGCGGGTGTCGTCCGTCCGCGTCACGGCACCGTGATCCCGCTGACCGTGCGCGAGTGGAACGACATCCGCGGGATCCCGAACAGCGACGTCGCGACCACCACCGAGGTGGCCGTCCAGCCGTACGCGAGCGGTGCCCAGGCGACCACGGCCACCGTGACCGTCACGGCAGCCGACGGGTTCGAGACCGGCGGTCAGGTGCGGCTCAGCGTCGGCTCGTGGTCGACGCTCGCCCACCTGAGCGACGGCGCGGCCACGGTCACGCTGCCGACGGGCCTGCCTGCGGGTGCCCGGACGGTCAAGGCCGAATACCTGGGCTTCGACTACCTGAAGGCGTCGGAGGCCACGGCGTCGTTCGAGGTGCCCTCCGGTACGGCCGCCGTCAAGGTCCACGCGAAGGCCACGCCGGCGTCGGTTGTCCGCGGGGACACGTTCACGCTGAACGTGAGCGTGGGGCCGGCGGGCGGGCCCAAGAAGAACGCTCCGACCCCGACCGGCGAGGTCACCGTCACCTTCGGTGGCACCGTGCAGGTCGTGCCGCTGGCGGACGGTAAGGCCGTCGTCGAGTTGCCGACCGCTGGTCTGCGGCGCGGGTCGTACCGGGTCCACGTCGCCTACTCCGGCAACCCGACCTACCAGCCCCACGCCGGTGACTATCAGAAGTTGACGGTGCGGTAGCCAGCCCAGGAACCCGCACCGCTGAGGGGTGGCGCGGGAAGGAGCGGGCGGGATCATCCCGCCCGCTCCCCTCGTGCTCGGCCCGCGACCGGACTACGGAGTGATCATGCCCTTCGAGACGGCCAGGTTGTAGTTCTCGCCGAACACGTTGAGTTCGTGGACGCCGACCTTGACGTTCTCGGTCGTACCCAGGACCTTCAGCCTGACCGCGTTCGTCAGCACCCGGTCGAAGGTGACGTAGTCAGCCGTGTACGCGGTGGTGTTCGTGCTCCTGTCGACCAGGGGCCGCCACGTGTTGGTGGGGATGTCCTTGTACTCCAGCGTGTACCGCACCGCGTTGTCACTGGTGAACGTGCGCCCGAGCTCCTTCCACTGGATCTGCGCGGCGGAGATGTGGAAGACGGTCCCGAAGCCCCTGATGTACGTGGGCGCGGCGTCGCTGTCCGCCGGCTCCCACCACGTGGAGAGGGAACGGTCCGATCCGTAGTACGGGTTACGCCCGGGGGCATAGCTGCTTGCCCAGTACGCCTGGCTGTTGGTGGCCACGTTGTAGAGCCCGACATCGTCCCGGCCCGAGATCTTCTTCCCCGGGGCCAGTTGCGGCGTGTTGGACAACTCGCAGTCGATCGCTCCCCGTTTCGGACCGGCGGGAATCACGGTGCAGACGTCCATGCCCAGTCGCCGCTCGAAGAACTCCTCGTAGGCGATGACATAGGTGTAGAAGAACACCAGGTTTCCGGAGTTGTCGAGGACGAAGCTGCCGTGCCCGGCGTTCGGGTACACCGCACTCGGGTGGTTGTTCCCGTAGCCGATCGGGTTCTGCTGGGTGACCTTGAATCCGGAAAGCGGTTTGTCCGAGGTCATCACGCCGGTCGCGTACGTGGTGAACTCCGTGCCGCCGGACGCGACCGAGAGGTAGTAGGTGTCCCCCACCTTGAACAGCTGCGAGCCCTCCACGTACCCGTGCGTGTAGGTGGCCTTGTTGTCACCGATGTGCTGCCACTCCTGGCGCGGGTCGAAAGTCCAGAGCACGACCGGGTCGCTGATGAGCTGGCGAGGATTGTTCGGGTCGAGTTCGGCGCCCATGATCGGTGAGCCGATGTTGTACGTCAGATACAGCCGACCGTCGGTGTCCGGGAAGAACTGCACGTCGCCGACGCTCAGGGTCTGGCCGGTCGGGCGCAGGAAGTTGCCCATGCTGGTCCACGGCCCGGTGGGCGAGTCGGCCTGATAGACCGGCGTGTTGTTGCCGGCCATGTAGAACTTGTCGCCGAGCTGGACGACGGTCGGCGCGACCAGGCCCAGGTTCATCTGGTGGGGTGTCCACGTGAGGTAGTCGGTGGTGGACCAGACGGTGCGGTTGTTGTTCGGTGCGTTCTGCATGGCACCTGACGCGTAGAGGTAGATGGTCCCGTCGACGTTCAGCGCGGACCAGTCCGCCCCGGTCCGGGCGGAGTTCTCCGAGATCCTGCTGAAGCCAACTGTGGATCGGCCCGCCAGCGTCCGCCCGGACGCTGCCGTCCACGTCTCCAGGTTCAAGCTGGCCGGGATCTGCGACGTGTTCGCGACGTTCGCGTCGGTGGGTGGCATCGTCCCCACGATGTTGCGCACCGCCATCCCCGGCAGGTTGATCGGGTTGACGTACGTCTGGGCCATGTCGACACCGGCCAGTGGCACCTTGGCGGACGGGGTCTGCGGTCCGACGCCCGGCGGTGCCGACGGCACGGGCTTCTCCGCCGCGGCCGGCACGATCGGTGCCAGTTGACCCACCCCAATTCCCACCAGGAGAGCGAGGCCAATGGCTGCCAACCCTCGACGTCGTTTCCCGGCGGTCCTCTCGATAACCATCAGGTCCCACCTTCCTTCTGGTCGTGATAGCGCTAACAACAAACGGCGTCGCCCGATTTTCGGACAACCGACTTCACGTGGTCGGTTGCTGGGTGTGAGGCACCCTTCGAATAGCCGAGAAGGGTGGGAGAAGGCGGGTCCGCTCGACCAGCTGGGCGCTCAGCGCGCACGTTCATGGGCTCGGTCTCGCCCAGCGAGCGAGGATCAGCGACGGGCAGCTGTTAGCGCTAACAAGGTTTCGGTGATGTTAACCGTACTATCTGGAGCCTGTCAAGAACGTCAATGCCCGCGCCCGGAACCGTCGCCGCCCGTAGGCGACGGTTCCGGGCCTAGACCCTCGGCCGCGCGCGTCCCGGTACGCGCCGTCGGTCACCACCAGTCGAAGTAGCGGCCGGCGTGGAAGATCCCCACACCGATGGCGGCGACGATGCCGACCGCGAGCACGACCGGGGCGATCACCACGCTGCCGGCCGCGACGCCGATGGCACCAGCGGCGATGGCCAGACCCGCGCCGATGCCGACGGCGCCGGCCACCACCCCCGGGGTGTCGCCAGCCTCGGCGGCCCGGTTCATGCTGACGTACGAGACGGCGGCCAGACCGATGCCACCGATCACCAGTCCGGCGGTCATCGCGCTGACGGTGGCGACCGTGGCGCCCGGCACGGCGATGGCGTACAACTCCAGGCCACCGCCGACCGCGCCGAGCGCGTCACCGACGCCCATCTCCCAGTCGCCCTGCTGGTAGTCACCCCACAGGGCGAACGCCGACAGGCCGAACCCGACGACGCTGAGCCCCTTGCCGGCCATGCCGGTCCGGCCCGGCAGTCCGCGCACGTGCTCCGGCGCCGTGGCGGTGGCCGGGATCTTCCGTCCCCGTCCCGGGTTGGTCGCCGTGCGGATCGCGTTTCCCACGCTGGCCGGCGCGTCGGTCTCGGTGATGATGACGGCCTGGGACCGCTTGCCGGCCATGGTGCCGCTCGGGTTGGCCTGGATCGCGGCGTCCGCGTCCCGGGTCGCCGCCCGGGCGATGTCACCGGCCTTGTCGTACACGTCGGTCGACTTGATCTGCTTGACGGTGGTCGCGGTCTCCAGGTCGAAGTCCGCCGTGTTGTCGCGCCACGGCATGCCGTACAGCCATTCGAGGATGTTGCCGCGGAACGTCCCCCGGCCGCCCTTGAACTTGAAGTTCCAGATGAACTTCTCGGCGGCGGGCGCGGTGTGCGCGGCGGCGCCACCGGTGACGCCGGGTGCGGCCGGCGTCTCGCCGCCGGGGTCGGCCGGCGGCGCGGCCGGCGGCGGTTCGGGTGGCGGAGCCGGTGCGGGTGGTGGCGGCTCGGCCGGTGGGGGCTCCGGCGGGGGCGGAGGCGGCGCCGGCTTCGGTTTCGGCGGTGCCGGCGGCGGAAGTACGGCGTGCAGCACCCAGGTGCCGCCCGGGTGCTCGGACCAGGTGCCCCCCTCCAGGTTGAGGGTGACGTTGGGCTGGTAGTAGATGACCGAGTTCTTGTTGTTGATCCGGGGATCGAGCGTCGCGCCGTGGCTGCTGAGATAGCGGCGGAAGTCCTCCACCGTGGGGTTCTCGGATCCGGTGAAGTGGGGCTCCGAGATGGAGATGTCGTGGGTCTCCGGCCCCTTGACCGTGATGGGTTTGAACCCCGCCGGGTCGGCCATCCCGACCGGATTGTTGCGGCAGTACCGGAACAGGTTGCCCCCGTCGACGAAGCCACCCGGGTCGGTGCTCGCCCACCGGCCCAGCCACGGCACGTAGTACCGCGCCCCGGCATAGCAGAAGCCGGTCTCGTCGTCCGCCTCGTGCCCGCCGAAGCGGTACCGCTTCAGGCTGAGGTCGACGCCCGGCCGGCCGTACCGGTACGCGGTAGTGCCGTACGGGTGGTACTCCTCGTAGGAGATGATCACCCCGGCCGCGTCGGTCTCCAGCGCGGCCGAGCCGAGGTGGTTGGTGAGCTGGTAACGGATCAGCGGAACGCCGAGCGGGTTGGCCGGGTCGAAGCCGCCGACGTCGACGGTCTTGACGTCCACCTGGGCGACCGGGCCGGTGTCGTCGGCGATCGTGGTGGTCCAGCGCTCGTGCTGGAGGGTGCCGGTGACCCGGTTGCGCCGCCGGAACACGGTGACCGCACCCAGGAAGATCCATTCCAGTTGGACGCTGCCCGGCCGGTCCACGATCTTGCGCAGCCGCTGCCCGCTCGCGGCGTAGACGAACCGGGCCTCACCGCCGCCGCCGAGGTCGACCCGGCTGAGCTGGTCACGGACGTTCCACTCCAGCGCCGGCAGGTGCGGCATGACGGTCAGGTTGCCGACGGCGTCGTGCGCGTACCCGGCCGAGTAGGGGCCACCCTCGGCGTCACCGGGGACGCTCGTGGCGGCCAGTCGGTTCGTGGCGTCGGCCGGGTCGTCCTGGTACGCGTACCGGTGGTGCCGGGTCCAGCCGGCACCCACCCCGGCCTGCGTCCGGAAGCGGTGCCGGAGCACGGTGAGGTTGCCGAGCGGGTCGTACTCGTACTCCTCGGTGTAGGCACGTACCGCCCCGGCGTCGGTGAGGCTGCCGGCCGGCGGCACGTCGGTGTGGTCGCGGATCGCGTCGTTCGGCGCCCCGGCCAGCTCCCGCCCGCTCGCCCGGACCAGCTGGTAGAGCGGGTCGTACGCGTAGTCGCTGCCGGCCGGCACCGCCGCGTTGGCGAAGAAGGTGGGCGCGCCCGGCTCGGCCACCCGGGTCAGGTTGCCCACCGGGTCGTACGTGTAGCGCAGGTCGCGTACCCCGGCGGTGAGCAGCCGCTCCAACCGGAAGCTCATCGGGTCGTAGAAGTACTCGGTGACCAGGCCGTTGCCGTGCCGGGCGAACCGCCGCCGGCCCAGCGCGTCGTAGTCCTGCTCGGACAGGAACTCCACCTCCGCGCCCTGGCCACGCAGCCGCGCGGTGAGCCGGCCCAGCATGCCGCCCTCAAGGTAGGTCGGTCGTAGCTCGGTGGCGTCGGGCAGGGTGACCAGTGTTGGGCGGTTGAGCGCGTCGTACTCGGCGGCGGTGCCGAAGACCTCGCTCTCCAGCAGCGGCGCCGCGGCGGCCAGCAGCGCGGCGTGGTCGGGCGCGGCGGCCACCGGCGACCAGTCCGGGCCCGCGACGTCATCGGTGGCGAGCCTGCGTTCGGCCCGCCGCGGGTTGCCCTTGAAGTCGACAGCGGGGACCCGCACCTGGCCCGCCTGGTCGAACACGAGATAGGGCACGCCGTGCAGGCCCAGCGTCGCCGCGTCCGGGTGCCGGTCGCCGAAGACCACGTACTGCACGCAGCGCTCCGCGCCGGCGGACTCGGTGACGTACACGCCCACCGGCCGGTGCAGGGCGTCGTACGTCGTGCGGAACGTCCGACCGTGTTCGTCCCAGATCCGGCGCACCCCGCCGAGCACATCCTGGAACACCCACCGTTCGCCCTTCTCCGCGCTCCACGAGCGCACCCCCGCGCCGTGCATGGCGGTGGCCGCGCTGGCGATGTGCCGACCCAGCGCGTCGTACCCGTCCGAGGACCGGCCGGTGAGGTCTCCGGTGGTGCGTACGCCGAAGCGCTGACCGGCGCCCCGGTCGGCCACCGAGTAGACGGCCCGACCCAGGCTGTCGAAGTGGACCACGGACGGCGTGTCGGCGTGCGCGGCGGCGAGCCACGCGGCGCGGACGGCCGGGTCGACCGGTTCCGGATCGGAGACGGCAGGGCTGCCCCGCTCGGCGTACCACTGGCTGTCGAGCACCGTGTCGTTGGCGTCGAACAACCGGTTCGACCAGGCAGTGGACTCGACCCGGCTGAGGGTTCCGTCCGGATACCGGGTCAGCACGGCCCGACCCAACGGGTCGTAGTACCGGATCGCGGTGGCGCCGATCTCGCGCAGCGCCGCCGCGTCCTCGTACTCGTGGGTGGTGCTGAAGTAGGGCTGGTACCGCTTCACCGGGTTGCCCTTGTTGTTGACCACCGTGCGGCCGGTGCCGACCCAGCGTGGGTCGGCGTCCACCTCGACGGCCACCCCGTCCTCCCCCACCTCGAGGGCCCTGCCGGGATGCACCCGCGACTTGGTGATCGCCACCCCACCGGTGCCGGTGCTGTACTCGTAACTCTCCAGCCAGCGCGTGTTGGTCGGGCCGTGCCGTTCCCGGTGCAGGCCCCGGCTGTAGGCGGGCTGGCCGTTGACCATCCAGTTGAACGGGTCGTAGGTGAACGTCAACGTCGGATCGTCGAGCGTGTCACCGTCCCCGGCGCCGGGCCGCCCGAGCAGCGCCGAGGCCACCACCCGGCCCAACTCGTCGTAGCGCACCGCGCGGCGCTGCCCGTTCGGGTCGGTGACGAGGCTCGGGCCCAACACCCGGTAGTCGTTGACGGCGGTGGTGACCGACCAGGCCGCCTGGTCGATGGTCACCCGCTCGGTGAGCAGGTGGTAGTCGTCGAAGGTGACCGCCGTCGCCAGGCCGAGCGCGTCCCGGGCCCCGTTGGACAGGTAGAAGTGCGCGGCCGCATCGGCGGGATAGCGCAGCTCGCCCGAGGGGATCCACCAGTCCGGGCCGCCGTCGAGCTGCACGTATCCGGCGGCGGCCAGGTCCGCGCCGGTGACTGCCGTGCCGTAGCCGGCAGCCAGCGCGGCCGGCGTGAAGGCGAGCTGGTACGTCTGGTGTCCCAACCCCAGGCTGTCCCACTGCCCGGCCGGCAGCGGCGCCAACGCGTTGTCCCGGAACCGCACCTGTGACCGGGACAGCAACCGCCGCTGCGCGCTGAGGCCGTCGGCCACCACCTCGTACCCGATCGGGGTGGCCGTTGCGATCCCGGCGAGCAGTTCGGCGCGGGTGAACAGCAGGCCGGCCGGGGCCAGCCCGGTCAGTTCGTGGCCGACCGCCTCGTACGCGGTGCGGATCCGGTACGCCGGCACGGGCACCGTGTCGTCGATGTCCGGGGTGTAGCTCTGCTCGCCGTACGTGACGTGGCGGCGCCGCTGCTCGGCAGTCACCTCGGCGGGCAGGTCCGGGTCGGGGGTGGTGCGGCCGTAGACCACCGCGGCGGCCTGCACGACGGTGCCGTACGGGCCGAGGACCAGGTTGAGCCGGTGGCTGATCCGGGGCTCATCCGGCTCCCGGTCATAGGAGAGGCTGACCGCCTCCCGTTCGACGGCGACGAACACCCGCGCGTCCAGCCGCTGCACCTCGTACGTCTGCTCGACCACCCCGTACGGGTGTTCCTGCGCGGCAGTGCCGTCGTACGAGTACACCTCCTGCCGCAGCGGCAGGCCGCGCAGCGCCCGGAGGCTCTCCCGCAGCTCCGCGGCGGAGACTCCGACCGGCAGCTCCACGGTGGGCAGGTGCCGGCCGGCGTACCACTCGGCGGACAGGTCGACCGGGGCTCCGGTGTGGTACCAGGTCTTCGTGGTGACCGGTGGCTGGAACAGCTCGGGCGAGGTGTCCTGATTCCCGTCGACCGCCTCGACGCCGAGCACGTGGTCCACGAACGACTCGCCGTCGAACTGCTCGACCATGCCGAAGCCGGCGAACTCCCGCTCGACGCCGTCGTAGTGCCCATGGTGGTAGCGGTAGCCGGTGACCAGCCGGGTCCCGGCGATCCGGTCGACCTGTTCCACCCGCTCGACGACCTGCACCGGGAACGGCAGCCGGGTGACCCACGGCTGGCCGTTTCGCCGGTCGGCGAGGTGGAAGGCGGTGGAGGCGGCGTACCGGATGGTGGTTTCGCCGCCCAGGTTGTTCACCACCCGGCTGAGCAGGTGGGGCTTGCCGTCGGCGGCCAGGTCCAGGTAACGCACCGGACCGGTGGCGTCGCCGGGCAGCGGCGACGACCAGACCAGGCAGCCGGTGCCGGTGCCCAGCAGGTCGGTCACCGTCACCGTCGAGTCGGGCGTGACATGCGGCAGGTCGGGCAGGTCGGCGGGGGCGGACCAGCTGTTGCCGGACTGGTTGTACCAGAGCCGGATCTCCCGTCGGCCCAGGTAGCACAGGTCCATCATGCCGGTGCCGTCCACGTCGGTGAGGAGCACCCGGGCGGGGTCGAACTCGTCCTGCCCGGTGAACCACGGCGCGTCGTCCATCTCGACCTTGGCGCCGAACCGCCCGTAGCCGACGTTGGGCCAGTAGCAGACGGATCCGTCGCGGACCCGGACCAGGTCGGTGAGGCCGTCGCCGGACATGTCGGCGAGGAAGACGCTCTGCCGGTCGTCGGAGCGCAGCAGCCGTGGGCCGCGATCCTCGTCGGCGGGCCAGAGCGCGGATCGCGCCGGGCCGTACCCCGCCTCGGCCAGCGACTCGTGCCACGTCAGCACGGTGTCCCCGGTGAGCAGCAGGTCGGGCCGGCCGTCCCCGGTGAGATCCAGCAGCAGCAGGTCGGGGCTGGCCCAGTCGACGGCGGGCAACTCGCGGAACGGTTGCAGGTCGGACCAGCCGGCGTCGTCGGTGCGGCGGACGAAGCCCGCCGGGGCGGTGCCGAGTTGGACCAGCTCGATCCGCCCGTCCCCGTTCACGTCGACCAGTTGCTGGCGTCCGCCGGCCAGGTCGGTCAGCGACGGCACGGTGGGCAGCGCGGCGACCGGGCCGATCCGGCCGGCGCCGAGATTCGGCCGGTAGTAGAGGGCACCCTCGTGCCCGGTCAGCACCCCGGCGAGTCCTTCCCCGTCCAGGTCCACCCACAGCTCGGTCCGCCCGTCCACACCGGCCGGCAGGTTCGCCAGGCTGTCCCGGTCCAGTTCCCGGGTGGTCGCTGCGATGGTGGCCGGGGTGTACTCGAAGGTCACCGGGGGCAGGGCGGCGCTGGTGTGCCCGCCGCCGACGGCCGGGGCGTAGCCGCGCTGCGTCACCTCGACCAGGGTGGACAGCACCGGACCGGCGGCGTATTCCAGCTCCACCGCGCGCACCAGGCAGTCCGCGCCCACCTCCGGCTCGTCTGGGAAGTGGTGGAACATCAGGATCCGGCGGCACAGCCGGTAGGTGCGGACCTCGAATCCCGGGCGATAGGTGGAGAACGGGTCCGGACGGCAGGTCCAGTCCCCGGTGTCAGCCGGGCGCGGGTCGTCCGGGTCGTGCTCGCCGTAGTCGAACACCACCTCGAACAACCAGCCGGCGTCGGCGACCTGGGCCGGCGTCAGGTCCACCGGGCGTCGACCGTCGGCGTCCAGCAGCGGCACCACGTTGCCGTAGCGCACCGACTTGAGGTAGCGGTTGGTGTGCCGGTCGGTGCGGTGCCGTTCGTGTGGCCGGTCCAGGTCCAGGCCGGTGGTGTCCTCGGCCTTGTAGGTGTAGGTGACGGCGTTGCCCCGGTCGTCCCGGGTCTCGCAGAGCAGCCAGGTGTGCACCTTCGCGCCCCGGCCGATCCGGGAGTCGCCGTCGCGGCCGTACACGGCCAGCAGGTTCGCCCCGGACACCGTGCGCCAGTGCACGTCACCGTCGGAGTCCCGGGTCCACCGCTCGATCCGGGCGAACGCCCCCTCGGTCCTCGGCCGGAACCGCTGCACCGTGTGGCCGGCGACCGGGGTGCCGCCGGGCACCGGGATGAGGTCGTCCTCGCCGGACAGCAGGAAGGTGTCGGTGTCGTCGTAGCGGGGCAGGCCGCGGTCGGTGCGCCGGCTGATGGCCGGCACGGGCAGCTGCCAGCCGAGGCCGAACGGGCCGTTCCCGGCGCCCGAGTCGTAGCTGAGCGTCAGGTCGGGTTGGAACCCGGACCGGCTGCCGCTGACCGGGATGGGCACCGACATGCCGCCGGTCCCGGTGACCGGGTGGGCGGCGAAGGTCTCGCCGATGGCCCGGATCGCGCCGCCGCCGGTGGGCAGGCTGATCGCCGGTCCGCCGAGCCCTGGCCCGGCCGCGCCCTGACCGGCCGGCGGTGCGCCGGTGCCGGCCGCGTCGGCCGTCGGCCCGCCCGGTCCGAACGCTCCACCCGCCGCGTCGGGAGCGCCCGCGCCGGTCGGGTCGGCGGAGCCGCGCCACCGGGAGCCGGGCCCCGGCCCCCACGATCCGCCGCCGACCGGATAGCTGGTCGTCACGCCGCCCCCTCAGCCGTCGAGCCGGTAGTGCAGCAGGAGGACCAGGTCGGTGAGGCCGTCCGGGTCGGCCGCCAGCGTGACCGGGGCGCCGAGCACCAGCGGGTCGGACTGGCCCACACACTGGTGCAGGTCGTCGTCCCGGTTCAACGTCACCGGGTCACCGGCCACGGTGAGGTCGTACGTCCCGGGATCACCGTCCACCCGGGCGTACCAGGTCATCTGGTCCACCACCGGCTGGTGGTCGCGGGCCAGGTACGGCAGGTGCTCCGGGCCGATGGTCAGCTCGGTGCTCTGCTGCTGGGTGAGCTGCCACCATTCGTCCGGGAACTGGTGGCGCAGGCTGTAGGCCTGGTACAGGCCCGTCCGGCCGGCGTCGACCAGCATCTCGTTGAGCACCTCTCGCAGGGAGTCCTCGACCAGGCCGCGCAGTGTCGAGCCGCCGTCGCGGGCGGTGTACCGCAGGTGCAGGATGATGTCGCTGATGGTGTCGTAGTCGAACTGGCGGACCGCCGTCGGCAGTTCCAGCCGCCAGGTGCCGACTGCGCCCTTGCCCTCGAACGGCAGGTAGCGGTCGTCGGCGAAGTTCAGCTCGAACATGCCGCTGTCGCTGAGGCCGCTGCTGGTGGCGATCGACTCGATTCCGCCCACGTTGTACGCGAACCGGTCGTCGCCGGGCACCTCGGTGTACTTGTCCTTGGCGCTGGTGGCGCCCTGCCGGGCCGCGGTGCCGGTCCGGTACC
This sequence comes from Micromonospora sp. DH14, assembly GCF_029809455.1. Taxonomy (NCBI): domain Bacteria; kingdom Bacillati; phylum Actinomycetota; class Actinomycetes; order Micromonosporales; family Micromonosporaceae; genus Micromonospora; species Micromonospora sp. DH14. The sequence goes on from NZ_JARVKT010000004.1 coordinate 231,136, forward strand.
GGTTGGCGATCAGGGAGAGCTTCGCGGTGACCGGGGTGTACGGGCCGGCCACGCACGGAATGGACAGGCTGACGGTACGCAGCCGGCGGAAGTAGTGGCCCGGGTGGTCCAGGTCGAACAGCGCCTCCGGCACGTTGATCAGGCAACTGCCGGTGGCCCGCAGCTCGATCAGCGCGGCCGGGTCGAGCTGTGCCAGCGAGACGTGTCGGGTCAGCTCGCGCTCGCGGCTGTGCCGGTCGAGGTAGGCCACCTCCATCCGCTTCAGGTCGTGGCGCAGCGCGTCGGCCACGGTCAGTCCCTTGCGCAGGCTGTCCCAGTAGCCGGGTTGCAGGAACGTGGCCTCGCTGCCCAGCTCGTGCGCGAAGCACCGCTCGGCCTTCTTCGCCACGTCGAAGGCGAGCTGGTACGCCCCGAAGTAGACGGAACTGGCCCGGCTCACCATCCACTGGTACAGCTCGGTGTTCGTGTACTTGCCGCGCAGGTACTCCTCGGTGGCCCGGGCGTTGTCGGCTTCCCGGTCGTGCGCCGCCAACTCGTCGGTGAGCATCGCCACGTGCAGCCGCCCGGTGAGGATCTGCTGGTCGAGCTGGGTCAGTTCCAGGCCGGCCAGCGCCGCCTGGTGTTCCCAGTCGTCCATCCGGCGGCGGTAGCCACCCTGGTTGGCGGCCATCCCGGCGGCCTTGTCCAGCGCCCGGGCGATCGCCTCCAGGGTCATCACCGCCGAATCGGCGGCGGCGCCGGCCTTGTCCCCGCCGATGGTGAGGGTCACTGTGGGTGAGCCACCGAAGCCGGCGCCGCCGGTGGTGAAGTCAGGTATCAGCTTCAGCCCGCCGGACAGGATGTAGCCCACCGCGATCGCGGCCTCGCCGAGCAGCGACACCCCCGACAGCGCCGTGGCGGTGATCTCCCAGGCGTTCATGTACGGCCGGCCGGCGTAGTAGCGTTGCCGCTCCTCCACCACCTTGCGGCTCAGTTCCAGGGCCGCGACGTTGCCCTCGGCCTCCGCGATGGTGGCGAGCTTGACCGCCCGTACCGCGTCGAGCAGGGCGATCTCCTGGCCGGCGCGCAGCCGGGCGAGTTGCTCGGCGTCGCGCTTCTCCATGGCCGCGAGCAGCCCGCCGCCCAGCTCGCCGACGTACCCGACGAGTTCGGTGGCCTTCTGGGCCAGTACCCGGAAGCGGTAGTTCGGCAGTGGTGCGCCGAGCCCGGCCAGGAACGACGAGACGGACATGCCGGCGGCGGCGGCCCGGACCAGTGCCCCCGGGTCGATCGGCGGTGAGAACAGGGCGAGCATGCTCTCCACCCCGTCGATGTTCTGGCAGTTGCGGATCTTGAACAGCCGATCGGCGATCAGATCCCACAGCCGGAGCATCTCCTCGTTGGGCGGGACGCAGAAGTACAGCGCCGAGTAGCTCAACGGGCTGGGCAGTTCGGCCCCGCCGTGCGGCAGCAGGTCCAGGTCGGGGATCAGGTTCTCCAGGTCCAGCAGCGCGTTGCCGAACAGGTCCACAGAGGCCTGGAGCTGGTTGACGGTGGCCGGAGCCGGAGTGACCAGCGGCGGCACCACACTCGGCTTCGGCCCGAGCAGTTTGTCGGCCAGGATGTAGAGCTGGGTCGCCTGGGTGACGGACTCCCTGGTGAACTGCCGGAACAACTGGTCACCCCAGTCGACCAGGTTCTTCAGGTAGCCGAGCACCACGGCCAGCTGGTAGGCGACCGGCCGGCTGCGGGCCACCACGTGCGGGTTGAACGGCTTCGCCCGCCACTGCTCCACAGCGAACTTCAGGTCGGTGATGCTGGCCCCCGACGGGTCCGCCGCGATCGCCGTGAGAATGTCGCCGATCCGCTGGCTGATCAGCTCGGGCGCTCCGGTCTGGAAGAACGGCTTGGTGACCCAGTACTTCTGCGGGGCCGTGGCGCCGTCGGCCGTGCCGACCGGGTTGAAGATGTGGTGGAACCAGTTGCGCGCCTCGGCGAAGCGCTGGTCCCGGTTGAGCCGCATCGCGATGTCGAACGGCAGGTGGTAGAACAGCTCCCAGTTGTAGCCCGCGTACGCGCCGTCCGCGGCGAAGTCCAGGTCCTCCACCGGGTACGGCGACACGACCACCGGCTGCGGCTGGTAGGTGGCGGCGAAGTCGAACCCCGTGTTGGTGAGCTGGGTGCTCCGGCTCAGCAACGCCGACACGCCCGAGCGGTAGACGGTGGCCCGGAGGAAACACAGCAGCGGGTGGTAGAAGTTCGCGAACTTCACCCCGTACGACAGGGTGTCGTAGACCTTGAACTCGGCGACCAGCCGGTGGTACTCGGCGTCCTGGGTCATCGCCTGCACGGCGGCGGCGAGGTCGTGCGCCGGGTCCTCGGCGTACCGGCGCAGGTACTCGGTGAGCAGCGCCAGCACGTCGCGGACGAACTGGTCCACGTCGCTGTACGTCTTCTCGATCCGGTCCGTCGGGTCCTCGGCGCGCCGGTCGTAGAAGCCCGGGATGATCACGTAACCGCGGTCGTAGTCGCCGTAGAAGTACGGCATCAGGGTGCCCAGTGGCAGCACCGGCCGGCGGTCCTGGATACCCCGGGCGTTCTGCCAGATCCCCAGCAGCATGATGATCCAGTCGAGCAACGACATCTGCATGGGGTACGTCACCCGGAACCGGCCGGGCGTCTGCGCCACCAACGTCTGGTACGTGCCCATCAGCGGAGTGCTGATCGCCAGGTCGTTCTGCGTCCGGGAGACCAGCTCGGTGAACCGTTCGGCCAGCAGCTTGGTGTCCTTGAACACCGGCGACAGCAGCAGGCTGCCGGAACCGCCGCCCGGCATCGGCTCCGGATAGCCCCGGCAGCCGGTCAGCGCGAACGAGCCGACGAACTCGACGCCGGTGAGCACGCTGATCGCCTGGCCGGCCTCCCCGGCCGCGTACGCGAAGCAGGTGAACTCGTTCGCCGAGGGCAGGTCCTCCTGGTAGCCGCTGGCGGGGTAGTACAGCGCGTCCTTGGAGATCTTCTTCGGCTGCCAGCGGTCCTGCGCCCGCTCACCGATGGCCAGCTGGATCCGCCACCGCCGGCGCGGCCGGTCCGTCTCCGTGCCGCCCGGCGGGATGCCGTCCGGGTCCGGAATCTGGGAGGTCTGCGCCGTGTCCGTCTCCTCGGTGAAGACCGGCCAGGCCAGTGTGAGCCGGCTGTTGCGGTCGAAGGCGAGCAGGTGGTCGCCTGCGATGTCCAGCGGCACCCGCCGCCACGGCGTCCAGTACCGCTCCCGCTCGAACTGCCGGTGGTAGTACACCGCCGGGTCGCCGCCCCGGGTGCGGGCGAACACGTGCATGAGATGCCTGTCGTGCTGGTAGTAGCAGGCCATCACGTCCAGGTGCGCCAGGTCGTCCAGCTTCTCCAGGTACGCGATGGTGGCGTTCTCCACCGCCAGGTCGGTCAGCTCGTCCTGCTGCAACTGGTCGTCCAGCTCGCTGAACAACTCCGACTTGTCGTCGCGCAGCTCCGGCTGGATCCAGTTCTCCGGGTACAGGAAGATCTTCCGGTTGGCCTCCCACACCCGGTAGTTGGCCATCCAGTCCCACTGCTCCCAACCCGGGTCCTCGGTGACCGCTGCGACGCTGTCCGGTTCCAGTCCCAACAGGCAGCGCTGCACGAACAACTGCACTGTGGCGTGCGCCTGCACGATGCGCGACGTCGCCATGCAGGCGCCCATCTCGACGTCGATGAGGAAGTTGTCGTACAGGTCGTTGGTGTCGCGCAGCGCCGGGTTCTCGGCCAGCAGGTACGCGACCAGCGCGTCGCGCTTGGCCACCCGCAGCCGGTCCTGCACACCTTGGAGCACCCCGAGCCACTCGGCCTCGGCGTACCGCGCCTTCAGGGCCTGCCGCATGGTGGCCACGCCTGCCGCCGTGGTGACCGGCTGGCCCAGCGGCACCGCCGCCGCTACCGGCAGGCCCAGCCGGCGTAGCACCGTGAGCGCCTCGGCCAACCGCTGGATCGTCACCGGCGACCGGTACGCGGTGAGGTTCGCCGCCGACAGTTCGAGGTGGGTGTCCAGGTCGGCCAGCGTGGTGACGTCCCAACCAGCGAGCTGCGCCAGATGGGTGTGGACCTGCGCGGTGGTGGTGCCGGCCGCCAGGACCAGGTCGAACAGCCCGTGCACCGTCCACGGCGCGGCCGCGTCCAGCGGGTTCGCCACCGGCGGGTAGGTACGGGCCAGCTCGACCCCGGCGGCCAACCGGATCCAGTCGGCCAACGGGGCCGGTGGCCGGCCGGTCTGGTACGGCACCCGGTCCGGGGCCAGCCAGCCGAGCGACGCGGCGTTCGTCAGCAGCCAGCCGAGGTCCGCGTCGGGCACCGTCAGGTGGTCGACGAGCCGGCTCAGCACGTGCAGCAGGCGCAGGGCCCGGTGCTGCTCGTCGAACCCGGCCGGGGTGACCGCCGGCGGCGCCGGCGGCTCGTTCACCAGGTCCACCAGCGCGTCGTCGGTGAGGACCGCGAGCAGCGGCCGGGTCAGCTCCGCACCGGCCAGCACCGTGGCGGCGGCGTCCGCCGAGAACCCGAAGGTGTCGGCCACCGCCGTCGTCGCCAGCTTCTGCTTGGTACGGGTGTACGCGTAGCTGGACAGCGCCGTGGTGATGGCCAGCAGCAGCGTGGTCTGCTGGGCCTCGGTGGGGTTGGCCACGATCGCCGCCGTTATCGGTGTGGTGTCCACCAGGGCGGCGAGCTTCGCGTCGACGAACTGCGCCGGGGTAACCGCCACATCGGTCCAGCTGCCGTCCACGATGGACACGAAGCCGGCCAGGTCCGCCTCGGTCATTCCGGGCACGGTGGCCAGCAGGGCCCGCATCCCCGGCAGGTTCTCCTCGGGCGGCGCCGCCGGGTCGACAGCGGGCCGGGTGCTCGCGTGAGCGCTCTGGTATGCGGCCTGCAACCCGGTGAGCACCGCCGTCAACGTCTCGTCCGGCAGGTCCCGCACGGCCAGGTCGTCGGCTTCGTGCCGGAGCAGGTAGCGCAGGTCCGCCGGGCGGATGCCGGTGCCGGCCCGGGCGGCGTCGAACCGCTCGACGAAGGCCAACGCGGTGGCCGGTGCGGTGAGCGGATCCGACCCGATCAGATCCTTCATGATCAGGTACTCGGTGGCGGTGAGCCCCAGCGCCCGGGACAGCAGCGTGCCGGCGTACACCGTGTGCAGGTTGGCGTTGCTGACGATCGCCGGGGCCGGCAGGTCGGCCACCAGCAGCGCGGTGTCCGCCGTCGTGGCACCCAGGCAGGTCGCCAGGTACGCCTCGTGCGCCGACAGCGGAGCACCCGAGCCGGGTGTGGTCAGCTCCGCCTGCTCGTTGGCGAGCACGTTGGCCGGCTCGAACGCCTCGAGGACCGGGCCGTTCGCCGCGTTGCGGAACACCTCGGCGTACCGCGCCTCGTCCAGCGGCGCGAACAGGTCGACCACCACGGGCAACGGCAGCCCGAGCCGCGCCGCCAGCCGGTGCAGCGCCGCCACCGTGACCAGGAAGTCGTCGTCCAGGGCGCCACCGCCCAGCGCGTCGGCGCGGATCGCCCGGTCCAGCAGCTGCGGCGTCCAGCCGGCGCAGGCCGGCGCGCGCAGCAGGCGCAGGAACCGGTGGATCCGGTCCAGGCGCGCGTCGGTGAGCTGCTGGATCCGCTTCGTGCTGAGGTCGGACCCGGTGTCCAGGTGCTTGACGAACATGACGTTCCCGGGATTGACCCAGGCCAACGCCAGCAGTTCGGTCAGCTCCCGATAGTCCAGGCGCGCCCGGGGAAGGAAATTGTCCACCCGGGCGATGCCGCCCAGAGCGCCGAGCGGCGCGGTGTTCCAGATGTCGTCCTGCGCACCCGGGTCGGCATTCACCACCAGGTTCCGCTGTGCTTCGCTGATCCCCAGTTCCTCGGCCGCGATGGCCTCGTCGCTCGGGCCGATCGGCCGCCGCAGCGCCCGCATCAGGTCGGCCCGGGGGATCTCGAACTGGGCGAAGTAGCTGCGGGTCTCCTCGTGCGCCAGGTCGAACGGCAGGGCGAACGCGTACCGGCTGCCCGCCAGCACGGTGTAGGCGGCACCGTTCACGTACTGCGGCGCGGCCGCCAGCTCCGCCGCGGTGCCGGTGCTCTGGCGCAGTCGGCGCACCAACCACCCACCGGACCCGTCCGGGGTCGCCTTGGCCACCACGTCGGTGTCCCGTACCACGCGGGCCCCGGCCAGGTCCGGCTCATACACCAGGGACCGGTCGGTGAACGGCCAACCCTGGCCCTGCAACAGACTCAGCAGCCCGGCCGACGGCGCCTCCACCGGATCGACGCCGCCGCTGAGCGGGCCGGCGAACGCCAGGCCGGCGTCCGGCGCCACCGCCTCCTCCAGCAGCTCACACACCACGTCCAGGTAGGGCAGCGGAAGGTCGGTGTTGTCACAGCTCAGATCCAGGTCACCGAGGTCCGGCCGGCGGCCGTACAACACATCCCGGGCGACCTTGATGGCCGGACCCGGCGTGTCGGCGTCGGTGACCAGCCGGTTGCCGAGGAACTGAAGGACGTCCACCAGGTACGCGGCGGCGCTGTGCACACTGCGGCACGGTTCGCAGTAGCTGGAGTCGGCGAGCCGGAACAGGCTGGCCAGGTTGGGAAAGTCGGCGCTGACCGGGGTGAGGTCCGGAGCCGCCGAACCGCCCAACGCCTGGACCGGCAGCGCCCGCGCCGCGCTCTGGAGTTCGCCGGCCAGCAGCCCGCTCGCCACGTGCACGTCCACCGCCCGGCGATACACCGACCGGGCCTGCTCGTCGGTGAACCGGCCGGTGTCCACGGCGGTGGCCACGAACCGGGTCTCGCCGAGGGCGTGGATCCGGGCCGCCGACGGCACGTTGGCCGCCAGCAACGCCGTGGTCTGCCGGTAGGTCGGCGCCAGCTTGAAGATCCGCTGCGCGGCCTTGAGCGCCGGTCGCCCGGTGCGCAACCGCGCCGGGTGGTCACGCAGCAGCCCCTCCACGTTGCCGGTCGCGAGGTCGAAATCCGGGTTCGCGGTGAGCAGTTCGAGCACCGCGTCCCGGTGCCCACCGAAGGCGCGCTCCGCCACGCTGGCCCGCTCGTCACCGCCGTCGGCCCGCCCGCCCGTGGCGTCGGCTGCCGGGTCGGCGTCGGCTGCGGTCCCGACCGTGGCGCCGGCATCGCGTTCGAGCTGCGCGGTGAAGGCCGTGGTGGGATAGCGCCGCTCCAGCTTGCGGGCCAGCGCTCCGGCGTGCAGGTCGATCAGCTCCGGCCGGACCGGCTGACCGGCGACCCGGACATCAGCGGTGCTGTCCCCCAACACCCGGCGCCAGTCCGCCGGGGCCAGCCGGGCCAGCCGGCGTACGTCGGCCGTCCGCTCGATCCCCTCGCGGTGGCGGACCCGGTCGACGATCGCCTCGTCGTAGCCCAGCACGTCGGCCAGCACGCTCGCCGCGCCAGCCGCCTCGGCGACCGACCGGTCGGGAAACACCGCCGCGTCGGCCAGCCGGGCGATCAGCCCGGGCAGGTCACCGGCGGCGTCGGTGGCGAGGAGACTCTGCACCCGCTCGTGCGCCCCGTCGACGAGGAACCGCTCCACCCGCCCGTACAACACCTTCGGCCGTTCCTGCGCGACGTACTCCTCGGCCTCCGACCGCACCCGGGCCAGCATCTCGAGGATCCGGTCCAGCTCGCCGAGCAGGTCCTTGGGGACGTACCGGTGGCGCACGGCGTCGGCGACGGCGTTGCGGACGGTGTCCTCGTCGAGCAGGGCGATGTCGTAGTACAGCGGCCGCAGCTCGGTGTTCAGATCGACGTCGAACCGGGCCAGCGCGGCGCCGGTACGACTCGCGGTCAACAGCGTCCGCTCGGCGAGCAGCGCGTAACCGAACACCGCCGGAAGCTTGTACGACGCGGCCAGCTTCTGCGCCACACCGAAGTGCGCCAGCGCCGTCGCGGGCAGTCCGGTCTCCGCGGCCAGGAACGTCACGTCCTCGGCCTCGTCGTCCTGCCGCAGCTCGGACAACAGCACCTCGCCGAGCAACGGGACGATCGTGGCGAGGATCCGCTCGTACTCACTGCGTTCCCGCTCCCCGCCCCCGGACAGGTCCACAGTGAGCACGGCCAGCTCGGGGGCGTTGAACAGCACCGCGCCCAGCGGCGGGTCGGACAGGAGACGATCGCCGGCCGACACCCGGACGAACAGGTCAGCGGACTGCTTCTCGGAGCGGGTGAACTGGTCGCGCGAATAGTCGACGCGATACAGCCCGTCGTCCCCGGTGCTCGCCTCGCCAAGTTGCTCGGCGTGCCGCAGGTCCCGGTCGAACGCGCCGACCGTCAGCGCGTTCGCCGGCCGCCCGTCGGCCCACCGCACCCGGCCCACCACCACGAACCGGGACGGCGGCTCGGCCAGCACCATCTGCACCACGTCCCGGGTCGCCCCGTCCACAACGCCGGTCACCGGCAGCTTGTGCGCCCGTTGGAGTTCGGCCACTCCGCGGCGGGTGGTCGGCCCGTACCGGGCGTCGACGAGTTCGTCGGTGGCGATGTCGACGGGCATCCGCAGCAACGCGGCGTGCAGCCGCCGGACATCATCGCTGGGACAGTGCCGCCGCGAGCCCAACGGGCTGGTCATGAGCATCTCCGATCGTCCAGCAGCCGGCGACGGCGGCTGACTGACGCCGGTGCGACCGGGGGCTACCCGGCATCCTGCGGATCAGAGCAGCTCAGGAGCATCGCACTGTCCGAGATCCGCCTGCCCGTCTGGATGAACGGCGGCGGGCACTGCCGGTACGGCCGGTGGCGGCGACGGGCTTGGCGCTCCGCGCCGGGTGACCGCGATCGGCACGACGCCGAGATGGTTGGCGTTCTGGGCCGCAGCCCGCACCGCTGAACGGCCTGTGTACCAGCCGGCGCGATAGGGCGATGCACGGACGGCGGCACTACTACGAGGTTGCTGATCCATGCGGGTGCGGGCACGGCAGGTGCCCAGGGTCGCGGCCCCGCGCACTCCCCGCCTTACGCCCTGTTCCAGGCACCGGCGGCGGCTGCCTCCTTGGCGTAGTCGACGAAGTCGCGCGGCGGACGGCCCAGGGCACGCTGCACCCCGTCGGCAATGTGGGCGTTGCGACCGTCGAGGACGGCCGTGAACAGGTACGTCAGCAACTCGACGACCTTCACCGGCACGCCCTCGGCGGTCAACGCCCCCGTGTAGTCCTCGATAGAGACCGGAACGAAGTCGATGCGCCGGCCGGTGGCCCCGGCAATCTCGGCGACCGCGTCGGCGAAGGTGAGCAGCCGCGGACCGGTCAACTCGTAGAGCTGCCCCGCGTGTCCGCCCTCGATCAGTGCCGCCACGGCCACCTCGGCGATGTCCTCGGCGTCCACGAACGGCTCGGGCACGGTCGAGACCGGGAGAGCCACCTCGCCGCCCACGACCGGCTCCCGCAGGTAGTCCTCGCTGAAGTTCTGGTTGAACCAACTCGACCGCAGGATCGTCCACTCGACGCCGGCGGATTGGATCAGCTTCTCGGCAGCCTGCGCCTCGTCCTCACCCCGGCCCGACAGCAGCACCAGCCGGGAGACCCCCGAGGCCACCGCGAGATCGGCGAACGCACCGACCGTCTCCGGCGCACCAGGTACGGCGAGATCTGGGTGGAAGGATACGTACACGGCGCCGACATCGTGGAGCGCGGGCGCCCAGGTCGTCCGGTCCGTCCAATCGAAGGGCTGCTCGGCGGCCCGAGAACCGACCCGGACCAACACTCCCCTGCCCCGCAGCCGCTCTACGACGCGGCGCCCGGTCTTGCCCGTGCCGCCTAGGACCAAGACCGCCTTCTGCTCTCGCTTGTTTGTCATACGAACCATTGAAGTGCGAATCGGTGAGACTACACATAGCCAAGACGCGCATGGTCATGTTCAATCGTCTACGTGGATGCTGTCTCCGGTCTGCTCGACGGACCCCGGGCGCAGGGCGCGTTCCTGCTCCGCTCGGTCCTGATGCCGCCCTGGTCGATCGCCATCAGGGATAAGGCGCCGCTCGCCCTGCTGGCCAACGTCCGGGGCGATGCCTGGATCGTTCCCGAAGACGGCGCTCCCGTACGGCTCGGCCTCGGAGACGTGGCGATCATGCGCGGCCCCGGCCCGTACACCGTCGCCGACAACCCGGCCACGGCACCGCAGGTGATCATCCATGAGGGTCAACGGTGCACCACTCCGGACGGCCAGGAACTGTTCGAGATGACCCAACTGGGCGTACGGACGTGGGGCAACGGGTTGGACGGTTCGACGATCCTGCTCACCGGCACGTACACGACGCACGGCGTCGTTGGTCAGCGACTGCTGGGCGCGCTGCCGCCGCTGATGGTCGTCCGGCGCGAATCCTGGGACACCCCGCTGGTACCGCTCCTGGCCACCGAGATCGTCAAGAACGACCCCGGTCAGGAAGCCGTGCTCGACCGCCTTCTCGACCTACTACTGATCGCCACGCTGCGTGAATGGTTCGCCCGACCGGGGGCCAAGGCCCCTGCTTGGTACCGAGCACACAGCGACCCCGTGGTCGGCCGGGCCCTGCAACTGCTGCACAACAACCCCGCGAAACCCTGGACCGTGGCATCACTGGCTGCCCAGAGCGGGGTTTCCCGGGCCGCGCTGGCCCGCCGGTTCACCGCGCTGGTCGGCGAACCACCCATGACATACCTCACCGAATGGCGGCTGGCCCTCGCCGCCGACCTGCTGCGCGAACGGGACGCCACCGTCGGTGCGGTCGCCCACCAGGTCGGCTACGGCAGCTCTTTCGCCCTGAGCACCGCCTTCAAGCGCCGCCGTGGCGTGAGCCCGCGGCAGCACCGGCAGGCTGCCCGCGGGTAGCCCCTACCCGTAGCCGCACAATCCCTGGCATGGCAACACGGCACCCCCCACCCCCACCCCTTGTGCCCGGAGGAACGCAGACCATGGAACACGCATCTCAGCTCATCCAGGAGCGGACTGCCCCGCCGGCCACGCTGGTGATCTTCGGTGCCTCCGGTGACCTGACCCGGCGTAAGCTGCTGCCCGCAGTGGAGAGCCTGGCTCGCCACGAGCGCCTCCCGGACCAGTTCGCGCTGATCGGCGTCGCGCGCACGTCGATGACCGACGAGCAGTTCACCGAGAGCGCCCTCGGCGACCGCACCCTCGCCAGCAAGCACCAGCTCCAGGGCGGCGTGCGGTACGTGGCCGGCGGCTACGACGACCCGGAGACCTACAAGCGGCTCGTGGAGACCCTCGACGAGCTCGACGCACAGCGGGGCACGTCCGGCAACCGCCTCTTCTACCTGTCCACCCCGGCCGGGGCCTTCGAGCCGGTGATCAACGGACTGGCCGCTGTCGGGCTCAACCAGCCACGCGAAGGATCCTTCTCCCGCCTGGTCATCGAGAAGCCGTACGGGCGCGACCTGGTCACGGCCCGCGAACTCGACGGCGTCGTGCACAGCGCGTTCGACGAGCACCAGGTCTTCCGCATCGATCACTACCTGGGCAAGGACACCGTCCAGAACGTGCTGGCGCTGCGCTTCGCGAACTCGATCTTCCAGCCCATCTGGGACCGTTCCTGGGTCGACCACGTGCAGATCACCGTCGCCGAGACCCTCGGCGTCGGCAGCCGCGGCGGTTTCTACGAGGACGCCGGCGCGATGCGGGACATCGTGCAGAACCACGTGCTCCAGGTCCTCGCGCTGGCACTCATGGAGCCACCGGCCTCATTCGAGGCCGAGGGCCTGCGCAACGAGAAGGTGAAGCTGCTGCAGGCGATCCGGCTCCCTACCGACCGGGACATCGCCGAGGCCGCGGTCCGGGGACAGTACACCCGGGGCGGCACCCGCGAGGAGCTGATGGCCGGCTACCGCGAGGAGGTCGGCGTCGACCCCCTGTCGCGGACCGAGACCTACGCCGCCATGCGGCTCAACGTGGACAACTGGCGCTGGGCCGGAGTGCCGTTCTACGTACGCACCGGCAAGCGCCTGCCGGCCCGGCTCACCGAGGTGGCACTGCAGTTCCAACGGCCGCCGCACCTGCCGATCCCCACCGACCAGCTCACCGGCCTCGACGCTGACGCACTGATCCTGCGGATCCAGCCGAACGAGGGCATCTCGCTGCGCTTCGGCGCCAAAGTGCCCGGCCATTCCTTCCGGGTCCGCACCGCCACGATGGAGTTCTCCTACGACCAGACGTTCGTCGAGGAGTCCCCGGAGGCGTACGAGCGTCTGCTCCTGGACGCGCTGATCGGTGACGCGTCGCTGTTCATCCGCAGCGACGAGGTGCAGCAGTGCTGGCGGATCGTCGACCCGATCATCGACAACTGGAAGCAGGACAACTCGCCGATCCCCACCTACGAGGCCGCTTCCTGGGGCCCGACCGACGCCGACCGGCTCATCGGCCGACACGGCCGCAAGTGGCGCAACTCCGCGTGACCCTGCCACAACGAGGGTGACCGCGCTGCTGAGCCGATCGCTGGGTCTCAGCATCGACGCGCAGCGCGGTCCTCCCAGTGAGCCGGTCATCGAAGTCGATGGCCGGCCGTCCTGGGCGGGGCTGTGTCGCCCCGCGCACTGCGCGGCGGTGAATGGACGGCGGCGGACGACGCCCTCGCCGGGGAGCACCTCCGTGTGCTGCCCGGGCCCCAGCCCTCGGGGTCACCGTGCCCGCTCTGCTTATCGACGGCCGGTGGCCCGGGTACTTTCCAAGCGGACCGGCAGCTTCAAGCAGGGCGGAGCCTCCTGAGCGCACGCTGGGTGCTACGGAGGGGTGTCGTCCTGCCGGGCCGGCCCAAAGAGAGTCATGACGAGCGCCACAATGCTGAAGAAGCCAGATCCCAAGGCCAGCAGAAGCGAGGGCACGAAGGCAGGTGGCGGTGGCACCCAGCCACCAAGCACCCAGGGCAGCGTGACAAGGACGACGACTGCGACCGTGGTGACGATTTCGTTTACAACGAAGGCGGTCGATATAGCCGAGGCGCCGCGAGCGACTGTGCGGTAGGTCGTGTTGGCAGTTGAAGCAACCAGTACGACCGAGAGCGCGATGAAGGTGAGAGCACCCCAGAACGGCTCCAGGCCGGCGAGCGTGAGGGACACGATGAGCGGCACGGCCGAGACCAAGAAGATCCACCGCACTCCCGAGCGCATGTAGCGGTCGGCCGCGGCTGCGCCCTGGCGGGTCTTGTGCAGGTCGGAGTCGAGGTAGAAAAAGACTCCGACGAGAAGTGTGCCGACAAGAGCAGCAGAAACTTCTGCCATTGTCAAAAAAAACTCATCGCTAATTTCTCGCATCGCGACCGACTCCCCTTCAGCGGAAGATGTCCCGACGGCAGTCTCTCGGTGACTATACGGCCGGCCGAAGAGGGCGGGTGCCTATTTGCAGTCCCGGCCTCTCGAGGTGCCAAGTCCATACGTTCAGGCGCGAGTTGTCCGACGTACGCAAGGCACCGTGAGCACCATCCACACACTGAGAGCGGGTTTCGCATTTTGTGTCACTCGGGCGTGCTGAAAGCGCGGCGTTGTTGGCGGGTGGCGGTTTGCCTTGGGTGAGGGCGAAGCATGCCGCCGCGCGCAGCCCATCGAATTACGGCCTCTCACGTGCTGGGGTAGGTCTCGTAGTCGCGGGCCGGGCGGCGGTGGACGTATGCAGGTGTTGGCGTAGACGAAGGGTGTTGAAGATCCGTTTGTGACGACCGACCTCAACACCCTTCTGACCGCACTGTCCCACGGACCGCACTCGGATCAACACGGAAACCTACGCTGTCCCGTCTGTAATGGGTCCGTTCGGGTATGCGGCTGGCCAGCGCTTCGCTCCGAGGTCTGTCCCAGCCCGCGAGGTGAGAATGCCGGAATCATCGCCGTGCCGTACATCGGGTGGGTCTCACCCGCCGGGTGACGTCGTTGAGTTGCGGGTGCACGGCGTGATGGGTGCCAGCGCGGATGACATCCTGGATCGGCCGCACGTGCAGCGGGTCGCGGGCGACAGCAAGGGCGGCTTCTACCGGCCCCGCAGTGGCTATGGTGACTCCCGAGGCGCCTGCGGCGTGGTGTTGGAGACGTACCGATGGAGTGATCTACGGAGCGGTGCCGCCGCGAGGACGTTGTCGCTGGTGCTGCTGTTGCCGTTCATGGCGTGCAACGCGGCGGCCTGGATGCGGCCGCGGGCGAAGGTCAGCGGCGGTGTGGTCTGGGTGGGCTGCAGGCTGATCGGCCTGAGCCTCACGGCCCTGTACGTCCTGTCTTTCGTCGGCGTGGCGTTGGACCTGATCGCCTGCAAGTGCATGTCCCTCGGCAGTTGCCTCGGGGGCCGTACCTGGCTGTCCTGGCTCGGCGGTCAACCGATCGGATTGCGCATTGCGCTGCTAGCGCTGGTGCCCGTCGCCGCGATCTGGGTGTTGTGGCTGGTGGGCTCCCGGTGCGGTCACTGGTACGAAAACTTCATCCCGCCTACGGGCGAGCCGGCCGACACGGCACTGGGCTCGATCGGGACACATAACGCCACGCCAGGGGTGGTGCGACTTCGCTCCATCCATGTGGCGACCGGTCTCGCTGTGCTCGATCTCAGTCTGATTGCGGCGTTGTGGGCTGCGCGTGGACCGAGCCTCCTCAACATCCTGCTCACGCTCTGCGCCGTGCTCGTCCTTGTCACCGCTGTCGCACTGGCGTGCGTACCTTCCGTAATCGACGCCGTAGCCGGCACCCCGGTGGTCGATGGGGTGGTCCATGCCCTGCGGTCGACTGCCGTGGTGGTGACGATCGCCGTCATCGGGCGGGTCGCGTTCGACCGCAGCGAGTGGCCCGCCGAAAACGGGCTGCCCGGCCACAACATCGCGGTCGTCCTGCTCTTCGGGACACAGGGCGTCCTGCTCGTGCTGCTCGGGATCGCCGCACTGATGGGCCGGGAGGGCAGCCTTGCGAGGCTGCGCTGGTCCGGTGCACCGCTGTTCGCGTGTCTGGCGGTGGGACTGGCGGTCAGCTTCGCCACCGAATTCAACTACCGCGTATCGGACTACCTCGACCGCGACCTGCCCACCCCCGATGTGCTGCCCACCAGCCCTGTTCTGCCATACAAGTGGACGATGTTCGGCTTCTTCGCGTCGGTCATTGGCGCAGCGGTCGCGGGTGCGGTGATGGTGCTGTTCACGCGGAGGCACCGACGGCGGACAGCGGATAGCATCGTCGCGCGCGACTTTCCTGAGGCAGATGCAGGGACGGCCCGACGGCGGGCACAAGTGCGCGACGCGATCGCCCGGGCGCAATTCACGGAACGACTGTGTCCGCTCGGAGTGACCTACTGCTGCCTCGTCGCGCTGAGCCTGGGTTTCACAGCTCTGGCCCTGGACGAACTGCAGCCGAGTGTCGCCGTGGAGGGCCTGGTCAGCCTGCCGTCCGATTTCGTCAGTGCGGGCACTCAGTTGGGGAGCTACCTGATGGCGTTGCTGTTCGTCGGATTGTTCTTCGGAGGGCTGTTCGCCTACCGCACGACCACTTTTCGTCGCTATATCGGCATGCTCTGGGACCTCGGAATGTTCTGGCCGCGTGCCGCTCACCCCTTCGCCCCACCGTGTTACGCCGAGCGCGCCGTACCCGAACTCGCGTGCCGCATCAGCATGCTGGTCCGGCAAGGGAGTTATGTGTTGGTGACGGCGCACAGCCACGGGTCGGTACTCGCTCTGGCGAGCGTCCTGCAATTGGAACCGTCCGTGCGCTCCAGGGTCGCCCTGCTGACGCACGGTTCCCCGCTGAGACGCTTCTACAGCGCGCTGTTCCCGGCGTACGTAGGCAGGGATGTGCTGAGTGAGGCCGGCCGCCGGTTGGGCTGGCGCTGGGTGAACTTGTGGCGTGACACCGATCCCATCGGCGGTTGGATCTTCACGTCCGGGCGCGGGGGTGACGACGCGCTGCCGCAGCGGTCCGAGGTGGACCGCCGGCTTCGGGACCCGCAGGATCTCGATGCCCGAGGCCGCGACACGGTGTGGCCCCCGATGTGCGGTCATCAGCCGTGCGTGACGGACGACCGATACGAGGCGGCGGTCTGCGAGCTGTCCGAGCGGCTCCGGGGCGGCTGAGAGCGCGTTTGGAATGTGGGTCGGCCGGGCGTGTCGGACAGTGAGTCCGGTCGATGGAGGTTGTAGCTCTCAGTCCATGACGGCGGTGGCCTCGACCTCGACGAGGTAGTCGCGGCCGGCGAGGGCGCTCGACCTGCGCGGCGAGGTCTCCGGCGCCGACCGTGCCCCCGTCCGCGTCGACGGCCACTTGGCCGGCGATGAAGACCTGCTTCGCGCCGGTCGCGACCGCACCCACCGGGACGTACCCGCCGCTCATCCCTGGGGCTGCGCCTGCACCCACGCACTGCCGCCGTGCCTGGAAGAGAGCGCCCTCACTGAATGAGTGCCGCCATGGATGACATTGAGCCGTTCGACTTCGATGACCGGTTGGTTGGACACGCCTCCTGGAAGCGCGTACACAGCCGATCCGGTAGTGGCGCCGTGTCATCACCGCATGTGACGCGGTGTCACTGGTCGCGGCCGGTTGCTGACGGACACTGGGTGGTGACCGCGGGATGCCCGGCGTTTACCGAGGCGACGCGGAGACGGCTGCGCCCGCACAACTTGGCGACGTCCAGCGACGCGTTGTCCACCAAGTCCCGAAAGCGGGTCCGGGCCCGGAGACCGGTGACACCAAGTGACGCACCAGCCAGACCGAACCACCGTGGCGTGAGATCCACGCTGAAGACACCTGGAGGGCACATGGCAGTAAGAGTGAGTGACGTCCCCGAGGCCAAGCGATACGAGGCCCGCGTCGACGGAGAGTCCACGGTCGCGGGCGTAGCGCAGTACATCCGCACCACGGAACTCGTCGCGTTCGTGCACACCGAGGTCTCGCCGAAGTACGAGGGAAGGGGAGTCGGGGCGGCACTGGCCCGCACCGCCCTCGACGAGGCGCGCGCCGCGCACCTGCTGGTCCTGGCCACCTGCCCATTCATCGCGGGGTGGATCGCCAGGCACCCCGAGTATCAGGACCTGGTGTACCAGGCCCACAGCAGGGTCAGTGACTGAACGGCCGGGCATGGCGACGACGCGACGAGGGAGGCCGTTGTGAGCGGCGGAACCAACAAGAAGGCGTACCAGGGCCGGAAGATCACTGTCACGTTCGAGGCGGGGCGTTGCTGGCACGCCGCCGAGTGCGTTCGCGGCTTGCCGGAGGTCTTCGACACGGGCCAGCGCCCGTGGATTCGGCCCGACGGTGCCGAGGCCGAGCGCCTGGCCGAAGTGGTGGGGCGCTGCCCCTCGGGGGCGCTGCAGTACGAACTCGTGGACGGCGGGGCCGAGACCCGGACCGGCCCCCGCAGATCAGGCGCAACCCCGTCGGACAGTTGATCGTGCACGGCGGGCTGCCGTCCTCAACCGTACTGCGACGCCTTCGACGACGCTGGCGTCCGGCAAGAGAGCACGAGGGTCGTCACCGCCGGTCTATCCTCTGCCCGAGGTCAGGCCAGCGACGGTAAGACAACCGCCAGTGCCCCTGACCGACATCGAGGTGGGAGATGCCGTATCTGAGTCCGATCACAGCGCAGCGCGTCGAGGGCCTCGTCGTCGCGGCTCTCGCCGTCGTCGTGACCGTCACCGCCGGGTACCCGTGGTGGTCGCTGCTTGCCCTCTTCCTCGTCTTCGACCTGTCCATGCTCGGCTACCTGCGCGGGCCACGCCTCGGGGCCTTCTGCTACAACCTGGCGCACTCCTACACGCTGCCAGCAGCCCTGGGCGCGGTAGCCGTGGCCGCGGCCGGGTTCGGCGACCAGATCGCTTGGCTCGGAGTTCTGGCCCTCGCCTGGGTGTTCCACATCGGCGTCGATCGCGGCCTCGGCTACGGCCTCAAGACGGCCGAAGGATTCGAGCACACCCACCTCGGCGTGATCGGGAAGGCCCGAAAGTCTGGCCCGCGTTGACGCACATCCCGGATCAGGGTCCCCCTGCCTGCTCAAGTGGTTTCCGTCGGTTGATCAGCGCCTGCGCCGTACTGGTAGGTAGCTAGTGCCGCCGCCATTGCGGATTCACTTCCGGTTCACCAGGTCGACCGCTTCGGCTGGCTAGCGTCTCCCGTGCATGATCTTGATCGAATCGGTCGAGGCGTCGTGTAGCGGCGGGTTGACGCGGTTCGCGTGAAATGGGGACCAGATGGAACTAGACCGCAGACAGTTCATTGCCGTGACCGGCGCGGTCGCCGCCGCCGGACTGCTGCCGGGGGCTGCGGCCTGGGCGGACACCGGCGAGGAGCGTAAGACCGGTGGGCACGACGAGCCGAAGGGCACGTGGCTGCCGGGTGACACCCACGTCCACGACGACCACTCGTCGGACGGGAGCGCCCCACGTCAGCTGACCAACCAGCGCGATCCGGGAAACCTGCCGGTCAGTGACCAGATCAGCTACGCGGAGTCGGTCGGCCTGGCCTTCCTGCCGTTGACCGACCACCGCACCTTCGACCAGCACTGGGATCCGCTCTGGAAGTCCGACCGGCTGCTTCTGCTCAACGGTGAGGAGGCGAACGGATCACCACACGCCATCGTGCTGGGCGCGGTGGACACGGTGGTGGACGGCGGCAACCCGCCGGGCTCGGCGCCGTTTCGTCATGTGCAGCAGTCGATCTGGGACGCGCACGCCCAGGACGCGGTCTGGTCGGTCGCCCACCCGGACGACGGCGAGTACACCCCGGCCGACGGACCGAACGAGAACGCGAGCGCACAGGGGATCGACACCGTCGAGGTCTGGAACGTCAGCAGCAACCCCGAAGTCGAAATCGAGTACGCCGAGAACCGCTGGAACCACGGGTTCCGCTTCGGCGCGGTAGCGGCCAGCGACAGCCACTTCAAGGAACTGCGACCGACCAACGCCCCGGGTCGACCGACCACCTGGGTCTTTGCCGCAGAACGCTCCGTCCGGGCGATCCTCGACGCGTTGAAGGCGGGCCGGACAACGGTATCGCTGAGCCCGGGCGGGCCCTTCGTCACCATCGAGGCCGACGTCAACGGCGATGGCCGGTTCGAGGCCATCGGCGGCGACGAGGTGATCGTCGCCAGCCGCAAGCTGCCGAAGCACGCCGCGCTTCGGGTCCGGGCCAGGTCCGCCATCGGCATGCGGGTACTCGTCTACGCCGCACCGGGCCGCTCGGCCGGCCCTGTCGCGACCTTCGTCCCCACCAAGGACGACCAGACGTACCTGCTCCCGCTCACGCTGACCGGGGACCACAGCTGGTACCGGGTGGAGGCGCGCGGGCCGGGTGAGGTCTCCGGCCGCGACGTCGACCCGAACCTGCCCGACCAGTTGCGCGGCGCCACGTCACCGGTGTTCGTGTCGGTGCGGCGGGCAGCCGAACCGGCGCCCGAGATCGCACTGCCGCAGCCGGCCAACGGCAATGACCGGGCCGAGTTGGTGCTGGGTGAGCAGGGCGAGTTCGTTGGCTTCGCCGACGTCGCGGAGGCCGGTCGGGTCACCCACGTGGTCGCCCAGGCCCACCGGGACCACCGTACGTCGGTGGTGTACCGCCGGCTGGACGGGCACGGGAACAAGCACGCCGACAAGGGAGTCGTGCTCTCCGGCGATTCGGGTACGGCACGGGCGCCCCGGGTAGCGGCCTCCGGCGACGACGTCTGGGTGGTGTGGCAGGACTCCCGAGGCCACGAGCAGCCCCACCGGCCGGAGATCTACCTGCGCCACAGCCGCAACGGCGGCAAGAGCTTCGAGCCCGCGGTGAAGCTCAGCAACGGCCAGGCCCGTGCCGAGCAGCCCGCCCTTGCTCTGCTCGACGACCGGTACCCCGTGGTGGCCTGGGCGCAGAACAGCGGTGGCGCGTTCGACGTCCACGTTCAGGTGGTCGGCGTCGACCGGAGCCCGGTCAACATCTCCGCCGCCGGCAAGGTCATCGTCCCCGGTACGCCGGACGACGCCCGCTCGCCCATTCACCCGGCCTCGCTCTTCCCGTCGGTGGCGGTGACTCAGCACGGTGGCATCGTCGTGACCTGGCAGGACAACCGGTTCGACCCGGACGCGGGCTGGACCGGCCACACCCCGCCGACCGGCCAGGCCGCCAGTGGTGGCACCAACCCTGACAACTGGGAGATCCTGGCGGCGGCCCGGAGCAGCCGGTCGGACGGCTGGGGCGCGCCGATACGGGTCAGCGCCAACGACAACGCGGCCGACCGTCACCCGAGCGTCGCCGTGGGCCGTGACGGTGTCCTGGTTGTCATCTGGGAAACCAAGGCACTCTCGGCCTCCGGGGCCAATCTCTCGCTGCGGGCGAGCCGGTCGGCCGACGGCACGACCTGGTCGGCGGCCGAAGCGGTCGGTCTCGACGCCAACGCCATGAGCCAGCGTCCCCGGCTGGGCGTCGACCCCGACGGCTCCGTCCGCGCGGTCTGGTACGACTCCCGTTCCGCCGACTGGCGCTGGAAAATCTTCACGTCTCGTCTGGCGGCAACGGGCTGGACACCGGCGGTTCAGCTGAGCACGCGTGGCAACGGCACGTGGCCGGCGGTCGACGGCAGAACTGTGGTCTTCACCAGTGACCGAGAGGCGCAGCGCAGCCAGCGCGACGTCACTCAGGGGATCCACCTGATCGCGTAACCCCGCAGACGATCGCGCCGCCACCGTCACCGCCTGGTGGAGGCCCATCGGCAGCGTGAGACAGCTCTCACAGGAACAGAATTTCGAACCATTCGGCGCGCGATGACGTCCGGATGCGGTCGCCACGTTCCGACTTGCGGAAGGCAGAGTTCGATGAATCCCATCCATAATCCAGCCGAGGACGGCACTCCGATCACGGGGGATGCCGCAGTACGGCTCACCGCCCAGACGGTCGGACCAGTCCTACTCCCCGGTGACGAGCGGTACGACGTCGAGTGCGCGTCGTACAACCTCGCCATCCCGCAGCAGCCGGCGCTCGTGGTCGGCGCCACCAACGCCGCCGACGTCCAGGCCGCTGTCCGCTTCGCCGCCGAGCAGGGCCTGCCGGTCGCGGTGCTCGCCACCGGTCACTCCGCGCTTCCCTCGGCCGGAGCGCTCCTCATCACCACCCGG
This sequence comes from Micromonospora sp. DH14, assembly GCF_029809455.1. NCBI lineage: Bacteria > Bacillati > Actinomycetota > Actinomycetes > Micromonosporales > Micromonosporaceae > Micromonospora > Micromonospora sp. DH14. Next base: position 252,197 of record NZ_JARVKT010000004.1, read on the forward strand.
CGGATGGACGCTGTCGTCATCGACGCCGAGGCGCGTACCGCCCGGATCGAAGCCGGCGTCCGGTGGCAGCAGGTCGTCGACGCGGCGGCCAAGCACGGCCTGGCGCCACTGAGCGGGGCTGCTCCGACCGTCGGCGCGGTCAGCTACACCCTCGGCGGTGGACTGAGCCCGATCGGCCGCACCTTCGGCTTCGCCGCCGACCACGTCCGTCTGATCGAACTCGTCACCGCGGACGGCGAGCTACGCACGGTGACCGCGACCGACGAGCCAGAACTGTTCTGGGCGCTGCGCGGCGGCAAGGGCAACTTCGGCGTCGTCACCGCGCTGGAGTTCGACCTCTTCCCGGTCAGCCAGATCTACGGCGGTGGCCTCTTCTTCCCTGGTGAGCAGGCGGCCGAGGTGCTCAACGGGTGGGGCCGATGGACCGCCGGCGTGCCGGACGAGTTGACCTCGTCGGTCGCGCTGCTGCAACTGCCTCCGGTCCCCGAGGTTCCCGAGCCGCTCCGCGGCCGGCTGGTGGCGCACGTACGGATCGCCTACCTCGGCGCGGCGGAGGACGGTGAGCGGCTGATCGCCCCACTACGCGCGATCGCCCCGACACTGATCGACTCGGTGACCGACATGCCGTACAGCGCGATCGGCTCGATCCACGCTGACCCGCCGACCCCGATTCCGTTCGTGGACCGCTCGGCGTTGCTACGGGAGTTCACCCCGGAGCTGGTCGACACGATCATCGCCCAGGCCGGCCCCGGCACGGGGAGCCCGCTGACCGTGCTGGAGATCCGGCACCTCGGCGGGGCCTTCGACCGCCGCCCGGAGCCGACGAACGCGATCGACCTGCGGGACGCGGCCTTCACCTTCTACGCCGTCGCGATCGGCGGCCCGGACCAGGCCGCGGCGTTCCAGGATTACCTGACCCGCCTGGTCCGGGCCATCCAGCCGTGGAGCACCGGCGGGCGCTTCGTGAACTTCCTGGGCGCCAGCGACGCCACCGCGGAAGGGGTCGCGGCGGCCTACCCGGCGGAGACGTACGAGCGGCTGGTTGCGGTCAAGCGCAGCTACGACCCGACGAACATCTTCCGCGTGAACCACAACATCATCCCGGGTTTGAACGAGTAGATCCGGGCCAGGGCAGCGAGCGCTGCGGAAGGGTGCTGAGAGTCGGTCGCCGCGACCTACCTCAGCACCCTCGCCGGCCTCATTTCCGCTGTTCCGGTATTCCGACAGCCGCCTGATGACACGAACAGGCCGGCGATGTCTGTTCACATCCGTTTCGACGTAATGGCCGAAACATCGCTGACACGTCCGTCCCCACTGGCCCTCGGAGCCGCGCGAAACGGCACAAGGCGATAGAAGCAGTGCCGTCCGGGCCAAGGCCGGGAATACCCGCCCTCCCGGGACCACTTTCTGCAACCGGGCCACGCCCGCACCATTGGCGATTACGGTCCTTTGACGTGACCATCATTTGCATTGTCGCGGTGGCGCTCAGTCTGACCACGCCCGCCGTGGTGCCCGCATCACCGGCGCGATTGGCCGCGCCGTACGTGCCCTGCCCGGCCGTGAAGCCGCCGGTTGCCCCACCGCCCGCACCGTCTCCGCCGCCGGTCGGTCCCGCCGACCTGGCCGTGGGCGGTGAGTCGCTGGCCACGGCCGGACTGTCCATTCCGGCCGGTGCGCCGAAGGCCCCGGCGGTGACCGCCACCTCGTGGCTGGTGGCCGACCTCGACAGTGGCGCGGTGCTGGGTGGGTGCGGACCGCACGAACGCCGCACGCCGGCCAGCGTGCAGAAAACGCTGCTCGCCGCGGCCCTGATGCCTCACCTCGACCCGACGCAGGTGGTCGAGGTGACCCGGGCGGATCTGCACGATCTCGATCCGGCCAGTTCGGTGATGGGGGTGGTGCCGGGCGGCCGGTACTCGATCAGGAGCCTGTGGCTGGGGCTTCTCCTGAAGTCGGGAAACGACGCCGCCAACGTGCTGGCCCGTGTCGGCGGTGGCACCACCGGCCGGCCGGGCGGCGTGCAGGCGATGAACGACGAGGCCCACCGGCTGGGCGCGAACCAGACCCACGCGGCGACACCGTCCGGCCTGGACGGTCCCGGCCAGTACACCAGCGCATACGACCTGGCGTTGATCGCGCGGGCCACCTACGCCCGCGAGGACTTCCGGCGGTACGTCGCCACCCGGGTGGCGGAGATACCGGCCGGTCCGGGACGGCCCGGCCTCTCCCTCACCCACGACAACACGTTGCTGGACCGCTACCCGGGGACGCTCGGCGGAAAGACGGGCTTCACCGACCTGGCCCGGCAGACGTACGTGGGGGTGGCCGAACGCAACGGACGACGGCTCGCCGTGACCCTGCTCGGCGCGGAGACCGCACCGCTGGGCAGCCTGGGCGAGGCGGCGGCGCTGCTGAACTGGGGCTTCGCGCTCTCCCCCGACGCGTCGGTCGGCCGCCTGGTCGGCCCGGACGAGAAGAAGCCTGACCGTCCGGTCTCCCAGGTGAAGGCCGACCAGCACGATCCGGCGCGGACCGGACGGTCGATGTCGTGGATGGCCATCCTCGGCCCCGGCGCCGGCGGTCTCCTGGCCGTCCTGCTCCTGGCGGGTTCCGTGCGGCGAAGGGCGGCGCGGGCGGCAGCCAAGCCGTCATCGGGATGAGAGGGCACCCGCGACGCGTCGCCGATCACAGATTCCGCGCTGCAGTTCGGTCAGCCGCGGACCGCGACCATGTCACTGGCAGTGGTGCTGGACCGGGCGCGCACCAGCGGACCCGGCCGAGGGGCCGCTCACCCGAGCGTAAATCGCTCGCCTCGAGATGATCCACAATCAGCCTTCGGCGTTGACTAGGAGTCAGGAGAGCGCAATCCTGTGGAAGCGCTCCCATCGTTGGGCTTCTATTCGAAAGGAAGGCTCGTGCGTCCCACCACCGCTCTACTCCCGGTCGTGCTCGCCACAGCCCTCGGCGGTCTGGTGTTGCCGGAGCCCGCCCTGGCGGTAGCCGGTCCGGCGCTGGCCGTCGACACCACCACCGCCCGGCACCAGATCAGCCCGTACATCTACGGCATGAACTTCGCCGACGAGGCGCTCGCCCGCGACCTGCGGCTGCCGGTGCACCGCTACGGCGGCAACGCCACCACCCGCTACAACTTCCGTGCCGACACCACCAACCGCGCGGCGGACTGGTACTTCGAGAACATCCCCAACGACAACCCGACTCCGGAAGATCTCCCGGCAGGCTCGGAGACCGACCGGTTCGTGCAGCAGAACAAGGCCACCGGCGCCGCCACCGTCATGACAATGCCGATGCTCGGTTGGATCGCCAAGGACCGGTCGCGGGCCTGTGGCTTCAGCGTCGCCAAGTACGGCCCGCAGGAGTCCACCGACCAGTGGGCGCCGGACTGCGGCAACGGCAAGAAGCCGGACGGGTCATTGGTCACCGGCAACGATCCGGAGGACACCAGCGTCCCCGCCGGCCCGGAGTACGCCACCGACTTCGTCAACCACCTCAAGGGGCAGTTCGGCGCCGCCGCCGACGGCGGGGTCCAGTTCTACAACCTGGACAATGAGCCGGACCTGTGGCATTCCACCCACCGCGACGTCCGCCCGACCGGACTGGGCTACGACGAGCTACGCGACCGCACCTACGAGTACGCCGCCGCGATCAAGGCTGCCGACCCCGGCGCGAAGACACTCGGTCCCGTCGGCTGGGGTCTGAACTCGATCTTCTACTCGGGCCTCGATCAGGACACCTGCTCACGCACCGGCTGCTGGTCGAACCCCCCGGACAAGGCCGCGCACGGTGGCCAGGACCTCGGCCCGTGGTATCTGGACCGGATGCGCGAGTACGAGCAGCAGCACGGCACCCGCATCCTCGACTACTTCGACGTCCATCTCTACCCGCAGCAGTCCGGCGTGCTCGGCGACGCGGCCGGCGACGCCAACACCCAGGCACTGCGACTGCGGTCGACCCGCCAGCTCTGGGACCCGACCTACGTGGACGAGAGCTGGATCAACCAGCCGGTCCGGTACATCCCGCGCCTGCGCGAGCTGGTCGACCAGCACTACCCGGGCACGAAGATCGCGATGACCGAATACAACTGGGGCGGCTACGGTTCACTCAACGGCGCGCTCGCCCAGGCCGACGTACTCGGCATCTTCGGCCGCGAAGGACTCGACCTGGCGACCCTCTGGACCGCACCGACGGCCGACCAGCCGGTGACCAACGCCTTCCGCATCTACCGAAACTACGACGGCTCCGGCGGCGCGTTCGGCGAGACCTCCGTCCAGGCCACCAGCGCCGACCAGGGCAAACTAGCCGTGTACGCCGCCGAGCGGAGCGCCGACAAGGCACTCACGGTGGTCGTCGTCAACAAGACCGGCGACGACCTGACCAGCTCGGTCGCCCTCAGCGGCGCCTCCGCCAGCACCGCCCAGGTCTACCGCTACAGCGGGGCGAACCTCGCCGGTGTCGTCCGGGAGGCTGACCTTCCGGTGACCGCCGGTGGCCTCACGACCACCTTCCCGGCAAACTCGATCACCCACCTGGTGCTGCCGCGCGGCACCACCCCCGGCGACACCCGGGCGCCGACCGTCCCGGGCAAGCCGACCGCCGGCACGATCACCAGCGACAGCATCGCGCTGGCCTGGGCGCCGTCCACCGACGACACCGCCGTCACCGGGTACGACGTGCACCGGGTCGACGCCACCGGCACCGTGAAGGTGGGCACCGCCACCGGCACCACGTACACAGTGACGGGGTTGACGCCGGACACCCCGTACACCTTCGTGGTGACCGCCCGCGACGCGGCGGGCAACGTCTCGGCGGCCTCGCCCGGCCTGACCGTGCGCACCGCGACCACCACCCCGACCGGCAGTTGCGCGGTCGCCTACGCGGCGAACAGTTGGCCGGGCGGCTTCACCGCGACCGTGACGATCAAGAACACCGGCACCGCCGCGATCGACGGATGGAAACTCGCATTTGACTTCCCCACCGCCGGCCAGAAGGTCGGCCAAGGCTGGTCGGCCACCTGGAAACAGAACGGAACGGGCGTCACCGCGGACAGCATGAGTTGGAACGGCAGACTCGCCCCCGGCGCGTCCACCAGCACCGGCTTCAACGGCACGTGGAGCGGCACCAATCCGGCGCCCACCGCCTTCACCCTCAACGGCCAACGCTGCGGGTGACCTGAGAGACCCCTCCTCCGTCCCACACCGGCAGGCGGATGAGGCCGGAGGGGTCCGGGCCGCAGCGGCATCCCGGACCCCTCCACCTGGCGTACGGCTTCTGCTGAGTGGTCAGGTCGGCGGCGCCTCGGGCCGCCGACGAACGATGCCCATCGTGATCCCTGCGACCTTGTCCATGCGTTCCGGGTATAGGTTCGGTGGATGGACATCGTCGCCGCGTGTCGGGCCTTCGTCGCCGGCCGGTTGCTCGGCGGCATCGACGGGGCCGCAAGCGGCGACTGACACCACTGCCGCCGCGGCCACCAGACGGTGTGTCGCACGAATCATGATCGCTCCTTGTCGGTGCCGTGAGTCCGACGCGGGCGCGCCGGTCGGACAGGACTCGACAGTGGCAGGGATCCGGCATGCGGTCGAAGACGGAAACGGCGGTGTCCATGCTGGTCTGACATGGTCACCCGTCGGTCACAGCCAGTCGTGTTGGCGGGCGTAGCGGGCCGCTTCGTGGCGGGTCCGGGTCTGGGTCTTGCGCATCGCGTTGGAGAGGTAGTTGCGGACGGTGCCCGGGGCGAGGTGGAGCCGGACGGCGATGTCGGCGACCGAGTAACCCTCGCCGGTGACCCGCAGGACATCGGCCTCACGGTCGGTGAGGGGGTTGTCCTCGGTGACGGCAAGCGCGGACACGTCCGGGTCGATCCAGCGTTTGCCCGCGTGCAGGGTGGCGATGACCGAGGAGATGTGCGCCGGCTCGGCGGATTTGCTGACGAAGCCCTGCACGCCGAGTTTCAGCGCCTTGCGCAGCACGCCGGGGCGGGCGTGCCGGGTCAGCATCAGGACGACCTGCTCCGGGCGCGTACGGCGGATCTCGGCGACCGCGCCGAGACCGTCCACGCCCGGCATCTCCAGGTCGATGACCAGCACGTCGGGCTCGTGCCGCAGGGTGGCCTCGACCGCCGTCTCGCCGTCGGACGCCTCGGCGAGAACGGTGACGTCGCCCTCCATCGGCAGCAGCGCGGCCAGAGCGGTGCGCAGCAGCGCCTCGTCGTCGGCGAGCACGATTGTGGTCATCGGCCGTCACCCCGCTCCGTGTCGGCACGCGCGGCGGGGAACGTCGCCGCCGTCCGGAAGGTCCCCTGCTGCTGTTGCACGGTCAGCTCGCCTCCGTCGCCCGCCACCCGTTGCCGCAGCGCCGCCAGCCCGCGCAGCTCCGGGGGCGCGGTGGCGCTCACCCCGTCGTTGACGATGGTGATGCCCGACTCGGAGAGGGTGATCTGCACCTGTCTGGCCTGCGCGTGCCGCAGGATGTTCGTGGTCGTTTCCCGCAGCACCTGGCCGAGCAGTTCGCTGGCCCGGGTGTCGACCTCGGCCTCCCGGGTCACCCGGACCCGGATGCCGGCGGCCTCGAACAGGTTCTTCGCGTTCTCGATCTCCGCGGTGAGGTTGAGCCGTCGTTGTGCGTAGGCGAGTTCCTTGGTCTGCGCGATGGTGTCGCTGACCAGCGCGTACGTCTCCCGCAGCTCCTGCTCCACCCGGGCGGTGTCCCGCAGCAGCAGTCGCTGGGCGAGGGCGATCTTCAGCTTGACCACGTGCAGGGTGTGGCCCTGGATGTCGTGCAGGTCGCTGGCGAACCGCACGCGCTCCCGGACGACGGCCAGCTCCGCCTCACGTTCCCGGGTCTGTTCGAGCTCGCGGATGAGGTCGAAGAACCGCTCGCCCACGATGGTGAAGACCGTCACGAGAATGGTCAGGACGGTCGGGATGAGAACGTAGGTGACCAGGACGTGGCCGATGTCGTCCCGCTGCACCAGCAACCGCGCCGCGCCGACCACCGCGACATAGCCGAACAGCGCGGCCAGCACCAGCTTCCGGTGCCGTCGCACCTCGCGCATGGCGAGGGAGGCCACCGCGCAGAACCCCCAGTAGGCGTTGGGGCTGCCGCTCACCAGAACTCCCAGTGGCCACACCGTCGCGGCCACGACCAGGCAGGGCAGCACGACCCGGGCGAGGTCGTTGGCCGTCCACCGTTCGAAGGCCACCAGGGCGGCCGCGGCCCCCGGCGCGAGGATGATCAGGTGCCACCAGGTACGCGTGTCGGTGTAGACCAGGACCACCGCGGCGAACACCACCGGCGGCAGTGACGTGGCGAGATTGAGCCGGCGCAGCCTTCCCTGCGTCGACTCGGTGAAGCGCGGTGAGCTGGCGGTCACCAGACCAGTATCGGGCAGCCGGACGCCACGACCAGTGACACCACGTCACATGCGGTGATGACACGGCGCCACTGACGGGACGGCCCCGCCCGCGCTGTCATTGGTGCATGTCCACCACACCCGTCATCGAAGTCGAACGGCTGAACCTCACCTACGGTGACTTCCACGCTGTGAAGGATCTTTCTTTCGAGGTACGACCCGGAGAGCTCTACGCACTGCTGGGCACCAACGGAGCCGGGAAGACCTCGACCCTGGAAGTCGTCGAGGGTCACCGGAGGCCAACCTCGGGCACGGTACGCGTCTTCGGGCACCGCCCCGACGACCGGCAGGCGACACGTCCCCGAATGGGCGTCATGCTCCAGGAGAGCGGTTTCTCCCCGGATCTCACCGTCCGTGAGTCAGTCGGCCTGATCGGCCGGCTCACCCGGCGTACCGACGACGTCGACCGGGTGATCGACCTGGTCGACCTCACCGACCGGGCCGGACGCAAGGTCGCGCAGCTGTCCGGCGGGGAGAAGCGGCGGCTGGACTTCGCCACCGCGGTCTACGGCACCCCGGAGCTGATCTTCCTGGACGAGCCGACCACCGGCCTCGACATCCAGTCCCGCGACGCCGTCTGGGCGACGGTGGACCGGCTCCGGGAGAACGGCTCGACCATCGTGCTCACCACGCACTACCTGGAGGAGGCGCAACAGCGCGCCGACCGGATCGGGCTCATGCACCAGGGCGTCCTCCATCGCGAGGGCACCGTCTCCGAGCTGACCCGCACCCTCCCCGGCGTGATCCGCTTCTCCCTCGCCGCACCGGTGCCGCCGCTACCGCTGCAGGCCGACGTGGACGCCGACGGGAAGGTCACCGTCGAGTCCTTCGAGCTGCAGAAGGACCTGCACCTGCTGCTCGGCTGGGCGCAGGCCCACGCCGTGGAACTGCGCGACCTGGCGGCCGGGCCGACCCGGCTCGACGACGTCTTCCGCGCCATCAGCAACTGATCCGCGCATCCCGAAGGAGCCTCACCCGTGTTGTCCATCGCGTCCAGCGAACTGATCCAGATCTTCCGCAACCGACTGATACTGATCACCAGCCTCATCATCCCGGTCGCGGTCAGCGCGTTCTTCGTGCGTCAGCACGAGACGTACGCCGCCCTCGGGAGCCTCGGCTACATCGCCGCGATCGTGACGTTCACCGTGGCCGCGTTCGGCCTCTACGCCACCGCCGTCACCACCCTGGCCTCCCGGCGGCAGAACCTCTTCCTCAAGCGGCTGCGCTCCACCGCCGAGAGCGACCCCGGCATCCTCGCCGGACTGCTGCTGCCCGTACTCGTCATCGCGGCGGTGCAGGTGGCCGCGATCCTCACCGCCCTGGCCGTGGTCGCCGGTGGACCGTCGAACGTCGCCCTGCTGGTGGTGGCGATCCTCGCGACCCTGGCCATGCTGATCGGCCTGGCGCTGGCCACGGCCGGGTTGACGAACTCCCCTGAACACGCCCAGGTCACCACCCTCCCCGTTACCCTCGGGGTGATCGCCGTGACCACGTGGGTGGGTATCTCCGGCACCGAGAACCTCGCCTGGCTCAAGCGGCTGCTGCCCGGCGGCGCGGCCACCGAACTCATCATGAACGCCTGGAACGGCGGCGTCGCCGTCACCGACTCCCTGCTCCTGCTCGCGCCCACGCTCGGCTGGGTCGTCATCGCCGTCAACCTCGCCACCCGACTCTTCCGCTGGGAGCCCCGCCGATGAGCACCGACCCCCGCTCGGACACCCCGACCCTCGTCGAAGACCTCCTGCTGCTCCTGTTCCAACCCGCATCCGGGACCATCGCCGGCGAGAACACCCTCTTCTACGTCCTCGGCGGAGCCGTCCTCGCCGACCTCGCCCTCGGCGAGCACGTGACCACGACGGACCGGGGGCGGGTCAGCGGCGTGCCGGGTCACCCACCGTCGGACAGCCTCCTGCGCCCGGCCTACGACTACCTCGCCGAGAAACCCCGAGGGGTGCAGACAGCACTGGCCGCGATCGGTCCCGTCCTGCGCGAGCCGGTCCTGCGACGGCTCGTCGCACGCGGCGACATCGACCAGGAGCCCCGCAAGGTGCTCGGCCTGTTCCGGACGACGGCCCTGCGCGACGGCCGGACCGAACGACGGGCCCGCCTGCTCGCCGAGGTTCGGCAGGTTCTCGTGGACGGTGCGCAGCCGCAAGCCCGGGTCGCCGCGCTCACGGCGCTGCTCTCGGCGAGCGGGACGCTCCCGCAGTTCCACCGCGAGATCCCGTGGACCGCACCGGTGATCAACCGAGCCAAGGAACTCGAACAGGGCGACTGGGGCGCCGACGCCGCGGCGGCAGCCGTGACCCGCACCGTGACGGCCACCGTCGTCAACAGCGCCATCGTGGCCATTTCCGTGCTTCCTCGGAGCTGAGGCCCTGTTGCAAAGGAACTGGCCAAGGCATCCGTCTGACGTGGATCCCGTACCGAAAAGGAGGCCCGCGTGACCGCGCCGCCGCACCCGCCGCGTCGTCCACGACGACGATGGCTCCGGATCGTTTCCGGCATCTTCGTCACCGTCGTGGCCGCCGCCAGCCTCGGCGTCGCCGGTCTTCAACTCGGCGCGCCCTGGCAGATGGACGAGGGCGACCGCAACCACGTCTACAACGGCGACGCCGGGTCGCAGCGTTACCAGGTCCACGTTCCGCCCCAACAGGACGGGAAAGCCAGGTTGCCGGTCGTCATGGCGATCCACGGCTGCGCAATGACCGGCTACGGGTGGAACTCCATGAAGTCCACGACGCAGTTCAACCGCCTGGCTGACCGGGAGGGCTTCATCGTCGTCTACCCCACGCAACTGATCTCCCGCAACGTCATCGCCTGCTGGAACTCCGCCGACCCACGGGACCAGCAGCGGCACGCCGGCGAACCCGCCTTGCTCGCCGGTGTCGCCCGCCAGGTGGTCGAGGAGTACGACGCGGATCCCGCGCGGGTGCACGTCGCCGGGGCCTCGTCGGGCGCGGGGACCGCCGTCATCCTCGCCGCCACCCACCCCGACGTCTTCGCCACGGTGACCTCGGTGGCCGGTGGGGAGTACGGGCTCAACCAGGTCGACCCGGACGACCCGGATTCGACGTCGCCGCTGGACACGGCACGTCAGGCCTGGGCCCAGATGGGTGAGCGGGCCCGACGGGTGCCGTTGCTGATCATTCAGGGCGAGCGGGACGAGGTCGTGCCACCCCTGGTCGCCACCCGCCTCGTCGCCCACTGGACCGCGGTGGGCGATCTCGTCGACGATGGGCTGGCCAACGGCAGCCTCGACGCGACCGAGGAGACCGTGTCCGTGCCAGCCGCCGACCGTCGGCACGCGTACACGCATTCGACGACCACGGCACCGGACGGTTCGTCGGTCGTTGAGGCGTACCGCGTCCAGGGCATGGGGCACGCGTGGCCGGGACCGGACGGCGACGGCCGCTACACCGATCACGCCGGCCCCGACGCCAGCGCGATCGTGTGGGAGTTCGCCGAGCGCCACCCGATGCGTTGAGCCCCGACCCCACGGTTACGGCGCGGCCGCCTCGGACGATGCCGCGGGGCGGTTGATGGCGGCCTCGACCGCGGTGCCGATGCGCGTCAACGTCGCCAACTCGTGGGGTTCGAGGTGGTCGATCAGGTATTCCCGAACCGCCGCGACGTGCCCCGGCGCCGCGGCCACGACCGCCTCGTAGCCGACCTCGGTGAGCACGGCGTTGGTGCGCCGGCCAGCGCCGGGGACCCGGGCCCGGGCGAGCAGCCCACGTTTCTCCAACCTTTCGACGACGTGTGACAGGCGGGACAGCGACGCCGCAGTACGAGCGGCGAGGCGGCTCATCTGCATCGTGCGCTCCGGTTCCTCGGAGAGAACCGAGAGAACCATGTACTCGAAGAAGGTCAGCTGAGACTCGCGTTGCATCCGTGCGTCCAGGGCAGCCGGCAGGCTGATCATGATCGCCGAGTTGGCCAGCCATGCCGCCCGCTCGTCGTCGCTCAACCACCGGGATCCGGCAACGGAGCCGCTGGGCCTTTCCGCCCCCTTCTTGGTCATGGGGATCACGATACAAGCGATTTGTTGACGCTTCAAGTTTGAGGGTGTACAACTTGAAGCGTCAAGTTCAGTCGGACGTGTCTCCCTGGAGGCGCGAACAGCCACCGACCCAGGGAAGGACCGCTTGATGCACACCACATCGCTGGGAGGCCTCGAGGTCTCCCGCATCGGCCTGGGAGCCATGGGAATGTCGGCCTTCTACACCGGTGCCGGCCACGACGAAGCCGGCTCGATCCGCACCATCCAGCGCGCTCTGGACCTCGGCGTCACACATCTGGACACCGCCGAGGCGTACGGGCCGTACGTCAACGAGGAACTGCTGGGTCGCGCCATCAGGGGCCGCCGGGACGAGGTCGTCCTGGCCACGAAGTTCGGTCTCGTCTCCCACACCGGTAGACCGGGTCCGGACAGCACCGCTGCCACCATCCGCGCCGCCGTGGACGGGTCGCTGCGGCGGCTCGGAACCGACCACATCGACCTCTACTACCAGCACCGGGTCGACCGCGAGACGCCCATCGAGGAGACGGTGGGAGCGTTGCGCGACCTTGTCACCGCGGGCAAAGTGCGCCACATCGGCCTGTCCGAGGCGTCCGCGACGACGATCCGACGGGCCCACGCGGTCCACCCGGTAGCCGCCGTCCAGACGGAATACTCGCTGTGGACCCGCGACCCCGAGACGGAGGTGCTGCCCACTCTGCGGGAACTCGGCATCGGCCTGGTGCCCTACTCGCCGCTCGGGCACGGCTTCCTCACCGGCGACATCCGCTCGCTCGACGGCCTGGACGCCGCCGACTGGCGGCGTACCAACCCCCGGTTCACTGGCGACAACCTCACCCGCAACCTGCGCATCGTCGACGAGGTCCGCGACGTCGCCGACGAGGTAGGGGCCACGCCGGCACAGATCGCCCTGGCCTGGCTGCTCGCTCAGGGTGAAGGGATCGCACCGATTCCGGGCACCAAGCGTGTCCACCGGCTGGAGGAGAACTGCGCCGCCGACAGCATCCGACTCACCGCCGGCCAGATCGCCCGGCTGAACAACCTGGCCCCGGCGTCCGGCGATCGCCACGCCGAGCCGGACATGGCCGCCATCGACGGGTGAGCAGCGCAGACGTACGCGGCGGCCGTGCCGCGGTCGCAGGTCAACGAATGGAGAGACAGATCATGAAGAGCAAGGTGATTCGGGTCGGCATCATCGGCGCGGACACGAAGGCCAGTTGGGCGGGGGCGGCACACATCCCCGCACTCGCGGCACAGCCACAGTTCGTCCTGGCGGCCGTGGCCACACGCCACGAGCAGAGTGCCCGCGAGGCAGCGGTGACTTTCGGCGCCGAGCGCTGGTACGCCGACCCGCTCGAACTCATCCACGATGCGTCGATCGATCTCGTCACCGTGGCGGTCAAGGTCCCGGCCCACCGCGACCTCGTGCTCCCAGCCCTCGCCGCGAACAAGGCCGTGTACGCCGAGTCGCCGCTGGGAGCGACAGTCGCGCAGACAGAGGAGATGGCCGAAGCCGCCAAATCGTTGTATACCGCGATCGGCCTCCAGGGCCGGCTCAACCCCTCGGTGCGCCGCGCGGCAGAGATCATCGAGGCGGGGCGACTCGGTCGGCTGCTGTCCGCGCGAGTCGCCGCGACGACCTTCGGGAACGGCCCCGAGTCGGTGAGCGCATACGAGTACTTCGACAAGGCCGCCGCGGGCGCCGGCTTCCTGACGATCGCGGCGGGCCACGTTCTGGACGTGGTCGAGGCTGTCCTCGGCGACGTCATAGAGGTGGACGCGCGCACGGAGACGCTGTGGCCGGAGGTGAAGCTGGTGGACACCGGCGCCGTCTCCGTCCGGGAGGTGCCCGACCACCTCGACGCCATCGTCAAGACCTCGTCGGGCGCCAGCGTGGGGGTGCAGATCCTGGCCGGCGTACCCCCGACGGACGCCACCTTCAGCCTGGAGGTCCGTGGGTCGGACGGCTGGCTGAGACTGACCGGCAACCACCCGGCGGGCGTTCAGGTCGGCGACCTCACGCTGTCGTCGAGCGTCGACTTCGCCGCGCCCGACCGCCCCGTCGCCACGGGCACCGGCCCGACCGCCGCCGATATCTGGAGCGGCGCGTCCATCAACGTGGGCGAGGTGTACGCCAGCCTGGCGCGCGACATCACCAACGGCACCCACCACACCCCGGGCTTCGAGCACGCCGCCCACAACAGTCGCCTGATCGCCAGAGTCGAGCGGGCCGCCCGAACCGGCTTACGCCAGTAGAGGTTCAAGCCCTGCTCGTCTAGGTGCTCTTTCACCAGCGGCTTAGTTGCCGGTAGTACCGCGGTACCACGGGGGGCGGAGAAGTGCCGACTGCGGTACCACGATCCTGGCGCTGCGCGCACCTAGCGTGGTGACCATGATTCAGGTACGCGAAGTAACCAAGCGATACGGCGCGAAGACGGTCGTCGACCACCTGTCGTTCACCGCGAAGCCCGGACAGGTCACCGGATTCCTCGGCCCCAACGGCGCCGGCAAGTCGACGACCATGCGGATGATTGTTGGCCTCGACTCGCCGACCTCGGGCGACGTGCTGGTCAACGGAAAGCCCTACAAATCGTCGAAGACACCGCTGCGCGAGATCGGCGTTCTGCTCGAAGCCAGGGCCGTGCACCCTGGCCGTACGGCGGTCAGCCACCTTCTCGCCATGGCTCGCACGAACGGCATTCCGCGCTCCCGCGTCGACGAGGTGCTCGGCCAGGCCGGTCTCTCGGCCGTCGCCCACAAGCGGGTCGGCGCGTTCTCCCTCGGGATGGGCCAGCGGCTCGGCATCGCCGCCGCCCTACTCGGCGACCCGGCCGTGGTGATGCTCGACGAGCCGGTCAACGGTCTCGACCCCGAGGGGGTCCTCTGGGTACGTAACCTGCTCACCGGCCTGGCCGCCGAGGGCCGCACCGTGATGCTGTCCTCGCACCTGATGAGCGAGGTGTCGCTGATCGCGGACCACCTGGTCATCATCGGCCGGGGCAGACTGCTGGCCGACACCACCGTGACCGATTTCGTGACCGCCGACGGCATCCGGGTCGTCACTCCCGCCCCCGACGCGCTGCGCACGACGATTGCCGGCCCGGGCATCACGGTCACCTCGACCGGCGCCGAGGAACTGCTCGTCGCCGGCGTCTCCGCCCGCCAGATCGGGCTGGCCGCGGCCGCCCGCGGCATTCCCCTGTTCGAACTCACCCCGCAGAACGCCTCGCTCGAAGAGGCGTTCATGGACCTGACCCGCGACGCTGTCGAATACGAGGCCGCCCGATGAAGATCACCCCTGGCGGCGTCATTGCCGCCGAATGGACCAAGTTCTCCTCGCTGCGTTCCACCTGGATCACGACCGGCATCTCCGTCTTCCTCCTGATCGCCTTCGGCATGATCGCCTCAGCTTCCTTCGCGGGCGACAACATGAGCTCGGTGGGCCTGGTCCTGTCCGGCAGCGCCCTTGCCGCCCTGTCCGTCGGCGTGCTCGGCGCGCTGCTGGGCGCGAGCGAATACACCACCGGCATGATCCGGGCGACTCTCGCCGCGGTGCCGCGCCGGTTGCCGGTGCTGTGGTCAAAGAGCCTCGTGGTTGGCTCGGCCGCCTTCGTCACGATGACCGCTGGCGCCTTCGCCGCTTTCGCAGCAGGGTCGGCCGTACTCAACGACAATGTCGACGCCTTGGGCCTCGCTGACGACGGTGTGCTGCGGGCCTTGCTCGGCGCCGGCCTCTATCTCGGCCTGGTCGCGGTGCTCGGCGTCGCGCTCGGCATGCTCATCCGCTCCAGCGCCGGCGCCATCGCGATCCTGGCCGGTCTGCTGCTGATCGTGCCCGGTCTGGCCCCGCTGCTGCCGGACTCGATCGCCGAGGCCATCACCCCGTACCTGCCCAGCATCGCCGGCAGCGCCGTGATGGCGCTGACGCCCGAGGACGGCACCCTGGCCCCATGGTCCGGCCTCGCGGTCTTCGCCGGGTACGTGGTCGTGACGCTCGCCGCCGCCGCCTATCGGCTCAAGAAGACCGACGCGTAAGGGAGACTCGGGCGATGAGCACGCAGGGATGGCTCGTGGACCGGCAGGTACGGCTGCGGGCGTTCGACCGGCGCCATCCGTGGGTCATGGACACCCTGGTTGCCGTTCCGATCGTGCTCTTCAGCATCCCGAACATCATCGAGAAACCCCTGTCGGCGACGATCGCGACGCTGGTGCTGCTGCCACCGCTGTACTGGCGGCGGCGCTACCCGTTCCCGGCGTTCCTGGCCACCGCGGCCATCGACCTGCTCCTGGGCGGGCTGGGCACCAGCGTCGGCGCCGGGGTGATCCTGCTGGTGATGCTCTTCGGGGTGGCGTCCCGAGGTACCTGGCGGTCGCTGGCCTGGGCCTCGGGGATCACGGTGGCCCAACTGCTCGCTGAGATCTACCTGTTCGGGCCGGGCACCCAGAACCGCACCCTTACGTCGTTGCTGGCTCTCGGGGCGACAGTGGCGGCCATCGCGTCCGGCGTCGCGGTGCGCACCCGCCGGGCGTACCTCGTCGCCCTGGAGGACCGGGCCGCCCGCCTCGAGATCGAACGGGATCAACAGACCCGCCTGGCCGTCGCCGAGGAGCGGGCCCGGGTGGCCCGTGAGATGCACGACATCGTCGGCCACCACGTGTCGGTGATCGTCGGCCTCGCCGACGGCAGCGCCGCCCTCGCCACATCGCGGCAGGAGCAGACCGCCGAGCCGCTCCGGCTGATCGGCGAGACCGGCCGCCAGGCGCTGGCGGAGCTGCGTCGGGTGCTGGGCGTGCTACGCGGGGAGGACACCGATCCGCAGCTGAGGCCGCAGCCCGGCATCGACGATCTCGACCGGCTGCTGCCGAGCGTGCGGGCAGCCGGGCTGCCGGTCACCTACTCCACCTCGGGCGAGCTGCGCACCCTCGGCAAGGGGCTGCAGCTCGCGGTCTACCGCATCGTCCAGGAGGCGCTCACCAACACCCTCAAACACGCGGGGCGCAGCGCGTCCGCGACAGTCACTCTCGCTGCCTGCCACGGCGAGGTACGGGTACGCGTACTCGACAACGGCCGTGCCATGCCGGCCCCTCCAAGCCACGGCCTGCTCGGCATACGCGAGCGCGCCGCCATGTACAGCGGGGTAGTGACCACCGGCCCGGTCGAGAACGGCTGGCTCGTTGACGTACTCCTCAAGGAGCCCTCATGACCACCGTCCTGATCGTCGACGACCAGCAGTTGCAACGAATGGGCTTCAAGATGCTGCTCGACGGCACCCCCGGCATCACCGTCGTGGGGGAGGCCGCCACCGGCGCCGAGGCGGTGCGGAAAGTCGATCAGACCCGGCCCGATGTGGTGCTGATGGACGTCCGCATGCCCGGCATGGACGGCATCGAGGCCACCCGCCGCATAACCGCGGCCGGCTCCCGCACCCACGTGCTGATCCTGACCACCTTCGATCTGGACGAATACGTCTACGCCGGACTTCGGGCCGGAGCGAGCGGCTTCTTACTCAAAGACGCCCGCCCCGAGGAACTGATCGCCGGTATCCGCGCCGTCGCCAGCGGCGACTCAGTGGTAGCCCCCAGCCTGACCCGCAAGCTGATGGACGCCTACCTGCAGGAACCGGCGCCGGCCACGTCCGAGGATCCCCGCCTGAGCACGCTGAGCGAGCGGGAGCGCGAGGTGCTCGAAGCGATCGGCCAGGGCGCCACCAACACCGAGATCGCCGAACGCTTCACCCTCACCGAATCCACCGTGAAGAAGCACGTCGGGCGAGTCCTGTTCAAGATCGGCGCCCGCGACCGGATCCAGGCGGTGATCTTCGCGTACGACAACGGCCTGGTCCACCCTCGCTGACGGGCGAAAGAGCAGGAACAATGCCTGGGGCGTTCCGCTACGGGATGCGAGGGGGAAGTACCACAGTTTCCCCCGCCACATCGATCGCGACCTTGCCGCGCAGCGCATACGACGCCCTGTCCTCCAGGAGCCCATGAGCCTCGCCCACCCGAGCCAGCGGAAGGGTCGCGCCAACGACCGGCTTCACGAGACCGCGCTCGACCAGCGTGGTGAGCGCGTCCAGCTTTCCTCGGTTCTGCCTAGTGAAGACGAAGTGATAGGCGGCGTTCTTACCCCACGCCTCGATGAGGTTCTGCGGCTGCGCGATGTCGACGATGCTGACGACGCGTCCGGCGTCGGCGAGCGTCAGCGGGCTTCGGGTGAGCGTGTCGCCACCGATCGTGTCAAAGACGACGTCAACCCCCTTGCCCCCGGTCAACTCGGTCACCGCATCGACGTAGTCCGACGTAGCAGAGTCGATCGCCGCATCCGCTCCCAGAGAGCCCACGAACTCATGGTTGCCCGCCCTCGCAGTGGTGATCACGCGCGCGCCGATCGCCTTCGCGACCTGAATCGCAATCGTGCCGACACCACCCGTGCCCCCATGAATGAGGATCGTCTCCCCCACAGTGAGCTGAGCTCGCGTCACGAGCGCCTCCCAGACCGTACCGCCGACCAGAGTCAGGCTCGCCGCCTCCAGATGGCTGACGTTCTCCGGCTTACGGCCGACGAGGTCGACATCGGCGACATGCTGCTCGGCGTAGGAGCCAGGACCGCCGAAGATCCGCGGCGTGTAATAGACCGCATCGCCGGCACGGAACTCAGTCACATGAGACCCGACCTCCTCGATCACCCCGGAGATGTCGTGCCCGATGATCGCCGGAAGCGGCACATGATCCACGTAGTCTCCGCGCCGAATCTGATAGTCGAGCGGGTTGACGGCGGTCGCATGGACACGCACCCGCACCTGACGGGGTTCGACTTGCGGTACGGGAACGTCGCGCAACTCGAATGCGTCGGCCCCGCCGAAACGGGCGAGCACAACAGCCTTCATCGAATCAGTCATATCGGTGCTCCTCATCGTGGTTCTCCTGCGTCACGCAACGGCAAGGTCAGCGTCCATCCAGTACTTACTCGTCTAGGGGATCGGCCCGTCGTAGTCCACCCAGAAGTCGACGGCGTCGGGGCGTGGGCGGGGTGCCATCCCGCTGCCGCCGGCGAACTCCATAACCCGGTCGGGCGCTTGCCCGACCGTCGGCCAGGCCGGCAGGCCTGGTGCGTTGGGGTCGCCGGTGCGGACGAAGTTGACCCAGTACGCGCTCATCTGGTCGCGGAGCCGGTAGTCGGCCTCCGTGTAGTCGGCGGCGCTGTCGGCGCCGAGGTTGTCATATGCGTACGCGACCTCGGCGCCGTGGTAGGCGCCGTACTTCTCCAGACCCTTCTCGGGCGGGATGTGTGAGAAGAAGTAGAGGTAGGCGTCCGATTCACCCGTCCGCGTCTGCAGTTGAGCCCAGCGCCGCATCGCTCGGGTCATGACCTTGTCGGTTTCGACCCGCAGACGCGACTCCAGAACCTGCTCCGCTGTATCCCCTGGATACAGAGCGAGGAACCGATCCGCATCCGCGCCGTATGTCTCGCGTGCGGACGACCGGTACTCGTCGACGTCCGTGTCCGGCGGGCTGGCCAGCGCCAGCGAGGCTTCGTCCGCGTTGCTGCCGAGAAGGATCGGCACGTCCAGTTGCTTTCCGAGGGCGTAGGTCTCCGCCGGCGATCGTTCGAGCACGTAGCCGTCGACGGAGGGCTGCCAGTGCGCACCGAGCGCGCCCGCCGCGTCCACGACGCGCTCGACGGGCATGTCGCGCATCTCCTCGATGGTCGCCCCTCCCAGTTGCTCGCCCAGGCGGCGGCCGGCATCCTCTGCCGCCTCGCGCGTGTCGGTCTGGTCGCCGTGCTCGCTGTTCCCCGTGGTGCCCATGCAGGCTCCGCTGCTGCCGATGATGCCGTCGACGAGGTCTTCGGCGAGCGGTGTCGCACCGAGGATGCAGACGCTCTCGCCCCCGGCGGATTCGCCCGCGATCGTGACCCGGTCAGGGTCGCCACCGAATGCCGCGATGTTGTCGCGCACCCAGGCTAGGGCGGCGATCTGGTCGAGGATCCCGTAGTTGCCCGACGCGTCATGTGCGGACTCGGCGGACAGTTCGGGGTGGGAGAGGAAGCCGAGTACCCCCAGCCGGTAGTTGATGGTCACGGTGATCACCTCACCTCGGGAGGCGAGCGCCTCACCGTCGTAGAGGGGGAGCGCGCCGGAACCGGTCGTGAAGCCGCCGCCCGGGATGTAGACGAGCACCGGAAGGCCCTTCGGGGCGGGTGTCGTGCTCCGCCAGATGTTGAGGGAGAGACTGTCCTCGCTCACGGGATACGGATTGAGGAGCGTGCCTTCCAGGGGCACCTCCACGATCTGCGAGAGCGCCCGCGTGAAGAACCTGGAGGTGCCCTGAACCGGAACGGCGGAGAACCGGTCCGCGGTGAAGACGCCCTCGCGCGGCTTCAGCGGCTCAGGCGCACGCCAACGCAGATCCCCCACCGGAGCCTGCGCATACGGGATGCCCGCGAAGACCTCGACGGTGCGCTCGTCGTTGTAGACGCCGGTGATCGGCCCCTGCTGCGTCTGCACCGGCCCGGACGGCGAGCGGTCCTCACCGCCGGCGATGCGGGTCTGCGGCGGTGGATAGGCGAACACCGCCGCCCCGAGAACGAGCGCCCCGGCGAGCAGCCACGCGCCTATCCGGAGCAGCGTGTGCCCTCGGGCCCACGAGCGCACGGTCGCACCGAGCACCACGAGCAGCCCCACGACAAGTGCCCAACCCCACCACGGACTCCGGTTGAGCCACGCGAGCACGAACGCGACAGCCGTCAGCGGGAACAGGGGGATCCAGGGGCCGAAGGACCTCCCAACCCGTCGAAGCCCACCAGACCTGGCATCCTCCTGGACGACACCGGTCGGGCGCTGTTGCCGCTCGCTTCCCACTCTTCACTCCTGTTGCTGTTTCGAGAAATGACACATGTTTGCGCGAAGCGCTTCACTGGCGGGCGCACGGTGACGAGTCGCCTGTCAACGGACACCCTCTCCCCGGAACTGGGTCACGCGCGGCGTCGCAGTATTTGACAGCGGCGGTCATCGGCGGGGTCCCAGTGAAAGAGTCGGGTGGCGAGGGTGGCCGCGATGGCGACCCAGGCCAGAGTTGTCCAAGGTGCCGGAGGCCGGCCTCCGGTGTCCCTCGGTCACTTCCATGACAGCGCGGGCGCGGCCGACCCGTCAGTGACGCCACGTCACGACCACCTGTGACGTGGTGTCACTGGTCGTGGCCCTGGTTGCCGGGTACCCGACCTCGGCCCCGGCGAACGCGTCCTTTTCGCCGATGCTGATCCGAAACATCGCTCCGGCGACAGCATAGGGAAGCGTTTCATCAACGGCGACGAGTCCGGCGTCCCCCGGCCCGGACGACGACCGGAACAGAAGTCGCAGAATGCGTTGCGTCAGAGTCGGCGGGCCGTGCCGCTTGGGGGGATGTTTTCGACGGGAATGCGACGCGAGCCCCGGGGTGCGCGACGCGGTCGGCAGGACGGGTGAAGCCGGAGGTCAAGCGACCAAGGACGAACCGACACCGCCGGACGTCCACTCTGGCTCGCGTAGATCCCGTTCGAGGCTCCGACCGCGTAATGGAACGGGTTCCGGGGCCAGGGAGGTGCCTCGGCTGCGAGTTCGAGGTGAGGTGGACCCGCCGATCATGGAGTTGTGGTGCCCGACTTGGCGTTTTGCGGGCGTTTTGTTGCCCACCACAACTCCATGATCGGCGAGGTGCGCGCCTCGTGCGGCGGTCCGCGCCTCCCCACCGGCGACGCGGACCTGGCCGCCGTGCCCGTCGACCTGCTTCGTCAGCTCGCCGAGGCGGCGGTGTAGAACGCGCTCGGGTCCCCGGCGAGGGATGCCTTGACGTAGGCGCTCCATTCGTCGGCAATGACCTCGAGCTTGCCGGCCTCGATGCCATCGAGTGCGGCACGCACCACGTCGGCGGGGGCCATCTTGTCGCCGTCGTAGCCGGCCGCCATGTCAGTGTCGGCAGCGCCCAGGTGCAGCCCGGTCACGAGGGTCCCCTGCCCGGCGAGTTCGATGCGGACGCCGTTGGTCAGACTCCACGCGGCTGCCTTCGCCGCGCTGTAGGCGTTGGCCCCGTCGTAGGAGAACCATGACAGAGCGGACAGGGCGTTGAGAATCCCCCCGCCGCCGTTGCTGGCGAGCACCGGCGCGAACGCCCGAACCATGCCGAGGGTGCCGTAGAAGTGTGTGTCCATTTCCAACCGGATCTTGCTCAGGTCGCCGCTGACCAGGTTCGCCCCGGTGGCGAGCCCGGCGTTGTTGATCAGCAGGGTGACGTCGGGAGCGGCGGCCGCCGCGGCCGCGACCGACTGCGGGTCGGTGATGTCCAGGCGCAGCTTCTCAACGCCGGCGATGTCGATCAGTTCCGTGTTGCGGGCCGTGGCGTACACCTTGGTCGCGCCACGCTCCAGCAACTGTTGGGTGAAGTGCTTGCCGAGTCCACGGTTGGCGCCGGTGACGAGCGCGACCGAACCAGAAATACGCATGGGTGCCTCCACAGGCTAAAGACGTTCCGTTGCTCGGGCTACGCTAGAACCTGACGCCGACGTCAGAGGCAAATGCTGTGCCTGGCATCACCAGGTTGAGAGGGGAAGTCGTGCGGATCGGTGAACTCGCCACCAGGACCGGGGTTTCGGTGCGAGCGCTGCGCTACTACGAGGAGCAGGGACTACTGACCAGCGCACGCAGCAACGGCGGTCAGCGGCACTATGGCGAGATGGCGGCCGAGCGGGTGCATCTGATCCAGATGCTGTACGGCGCAGGCCTGTCCAGCAAAACCATCCTGGACCTCCTGCCCTGCGTCGACGCGAAGGTCACCACACCGCAGTCCCAAGCCATGCTGAATCGCGAGCGCGACCGCATCAACGAGCAGATCACCGGACTCGTCGAGGTCCGGGACCGGCTCGACGCGGTCATTGCGCTCAGCCTGAACCCGGCCAGTGGCTGCACCACGGTGGACACTGTCACCGCGGCGCCGTAGCGCACATCAGGGGCCGCGCGGGTCGAAGGGCCAGCGGTGGTACGCGTGGGCGCAGATCGCCACCGCCAGCCCTGAGAACGGCGGCCGGGCAGCCGGTCCAGCACCGACCGCCCAGCCACCGGTTCACATCCGCCTCTCCGCCGACGTTGGGATCGCCATCACATGGCGGTGCGCCCAGGAAGCCATTGCCCTGCTCGGCGCGGCCCGCTGATCAGAGGCTGTCGTAGATGCCCTCCAGGTCGCGTTCGCCCTCTCGAGTCTGCACGCCCGCGGCGAGCTGCTTGTGGGCCGAGGCGACCAGGTCTTCGGTGAACAGGGAGTACAGGAAGCCGTTCTCCGTGGCGTACGCGTGGTGGGGAACCTTCGGGGTGATGGTTTCGACGGTGGCCTTGACGGCGGCGACGACCTCGGGGCTCAGGCGAGCGATCCGGCGGGCCAGCCGGTCGACGAAGGCGTCGATCTCGTCGGCGGGGAGGGCACGGTTGACCAGGCCGTAGCGTTCGGCCAGCTCGGCGTCGACCAGTTGGCCACCGAGGATCACCTCCAGGGCGCGTTCCCGGCCCAGCAGGCGGGCCATGTTGACCGTTCCGGCACCGCCCGGCAAAATTCCCATGATCGTTTCGGGCTGGGCCTGACCGGACCGGCCGATCGCCGCGAACCGCATGTCGAGGTTCATCAGGAACTCATTGCCGGCGCCCCGGGCGTAGCCGGCGATCTTGCCGATGGTGACCTGCGGCAGGCTGCGCACCTCCTCGCTCAGAACCTGCAGGATGTTCCAGTCGTCCGGGACGGGCATGTCCGGCGCGGCGGCGATCGCAGCGGCCGTGGCGGCGGGCAACGCCTCCGGATCGGTGAGGTAGGCCATGTCGCCGTGCGCACTGAAGAATCCCGGGTCGGCGCTGTCGAACACGACGACGCGGATGTCGGGGTCGCGGCGCACCCGGTTGATGAAGCCGCGCAGTGAGGGCAGCAGGACGCCGTCCACCAGGTTCAGCGGCGGGTGGTCGAGGGTGGCGGTGGCGACACCGTTCGTCACCGTGATCCGCAGACCAGCCAGGTCGTCGTAGCTCATATAAACTCCTTCGTAAGTGGGGAGTTTCCCCGCTAAGAGTATGTGGGGAGTGTCCCCACTTCTGCAACGAGGAGTGATGTTGGTCAAAACACGTCCGCTTCGCGCCGATGCCCAACGCAACCGCGACGCGATCTTGGCCGCCGCGCGCGAAGTGTTCGAGGCCGACGGAGTGTTCGCCTCGCTCGACGCCATCGCGCTGCGCGCCGACGTGGGCAACGCGACGCTCTATCGGAACTTTCCCACCCGCGACGACCTGCTGGCCGCGGTCATCGAGAAGTTCTTCAGCCGGGCGCAGGAAGAGGCCGACGAGTTGTCCCGGACGCTGCCTCCCGACGAGGCGCTCGTCGAATGGCTGGTGCGGATGAGCTGGGGGCTGCGGATCTGGCACGACCTGCCAGCCTGTCTGGCTACCGCGCACCACGACGACGCCTCGCCGCTGCACTCGGCGAATGCGCCACTGATGGAGCGGGCCGCCGCCCTGCTGGACCGGGCCAAGGCGGCCGGCAAGGTGGCCGAAGAGGTCACCGCGAGCGAGGTGTTCGAACTTGGACTTGCCCTGTCCTGGGCGATCGACCGCTTCGGCGACAACGAGGCCGAGGCGCGAC
This sequence comes from Micromonospora sp. DH14, assembly GCF_029809455.1. Lineage (NCBI taxonomy): Bacteria > Bacillati > Actinomycetota > Actinomycetes > Micromonosporales > Micromonosporaceae > Micromonospora > Micromonospora sp. DH14. The sequence goes on from NZ_JARVKT010000004.1 coordinate 276,295, forward strand.
GTCGGGTGACGATGGCGACGGCCGGGATCTTCGCATGACCGAACCGTGACACCGCTCATCCGTCGTGATCAGCGTGATCAATTCGCCGAACAGCCGCACCGGTCGCGCTGCCCCCTGCCACGGGTCGGCCCCCCAGCGAGGGGCCGCTTCCAGGGGGCTCGAAGGCGCGTACGCGCAGTTGTCCGGCAGCGGATGTCCGGCGCCTCAGTCGGCGACGATCAGGTCGCGGACGTGCCGCAGCCCGGGACACCCGTCGAGGGACACCGCCCCGACCGCAGTGAACCGCCACGCCAGCACACCGCGAGCGAGCGGCGTTGTCCAGGGTCGACCCGGCGGCCGGCCGGCAGCAGCCGTACGCGTCGCGGGCCAGAGCGCAACATCCGACGTACACCCTCGGTGGCGAGCCCGCGCTCGGCGACCCGGCAGCCCAACTGGGCCCCGTCCGCGACGGTGCCCGGCGTTGCGCAGAGCGGGCCGTGACCTGCGGCCCTGGTGCCGGTGCGGGATCGGTCTCCGTCGTAGGTGCCGTCGGGGACCCGGCGGACCTTGTTTTCGATCGACGAGTGGCCGCGGGCGCAGCCGGCCAGGTGCACGGGCGTGGCCTGGAGGTCGTCGATCTGATCGAGCAACGGCTGGAAGCAGGTGATCTCGCTGGTCTTGCCGTCGACGTCGGTGTGGTCAGGACTCCACCGATGACCTGGTCGCAGGCGGCCAGGACGTGTCGGTCGGCGGTGCGGGGCACGCGGACACTCTTGCCGTGCTGTTCAGGAGACGCTGCATCACACCGTGCGGCGGCATCCGCACTAGGCTTCTGCCTCGTCGAAAACTCGCACGATACGTGCGCTGATCCTGCCGAGGGCGGCCGCATCAGCTGCACCCAGGCTGTCGAAAAGGACGTCTCGAATTTCTGCTCGTTGCGCGCGCAGCACGCGCGCAACGAGCAGCCGACCTTGCGAGGTCAAGGTGGCTTCGTAGGCACGTCGTCCGATTGGCACACGACCCCGGGTGACCAGATCCTGGCGTTCCAGGACTGTCAGCGTGTGGCTGACACGGCTGGGCGAGAAGCGCAGCATGCCGGCGAGCGCTTTCAGGCCCAGCGTCTGATTCTCCGCCGCGCTCAGCAGGACCAGCAACTTGAAGTGCCCGTGCGAGATGTTCCCGTCGCGCTGGGATTGTCGTTCCAGCGCGGCCTCGAGGAGGTGGGCCGCCAGCACGAAGTCCTGCCATGCTGCGGCCCGGTCGAGGTCGTCGTCACGTCGCATCGTCACGGTGTTCATTTTCGCGTCGACACACCGGCATGTCGACCTTCCGGGCCTACACCATGGCGTTGCCGTTGGCGGAGTCTTCGGCGGCGACGATGTCCTGAACGACGTCCCAGTGTTCCACAATACGTCCGTTCGCTAGCCGGAAGATGTCGACAATGGCCACCGGGTTCGGGGCCCAGCCACGGACGATGCTGTGGGTGAAGACCAGATCGCCCTGGGCGGCAACCCGCTGCGGCTCCCAGGAGAAGCCCTCCAGCCCCGGGACGACGCTGCGCAGGGTGTCAAGCCCGTTGGGCATCTGCGGGCTGTGCTGGACGTACGGTTCGGCCCAGTATCGGTCGATCGCGGTGAGATCCTTCTCCGCGAACAACTCTCGCATCGCGGTGAGAACGATTTCGGTGTTTCGCTTTGCCTGATCGTCCTGGGCGACGGGGTGCTGGGTCATCTTCAGGCCTCCTTGATCGTTCCGACGAAGTTGTAGAGCTTGCCGTCGACGGTCACGTTGGAATAGACCGTCCCGTTCTCGAAGTCCTCCAGGTGCGTAACTGTGGCCCCGCTCGCCTCGGTCCAGGAGTTCAGATACACGCCTTCACGGATTTCCTGCAGGTTCAGAGCCACCGTTTCAGCGTGACCGTCGGGTGCGAGCCCTGCGCCCTTCAGTACGACGAAACTGCCCTGGGTCGGCGAATCAAAGGTGAACCGCACCTTCAGGTCACCCAGCTCGAAGCGGTAGCTACGGCCTGTTAGTTGCCTGGTCATGACATTGCCCTTCCGGTTACTCGAGCGGACGACTCGCCGCTGAGTTGAACTGTCAACTCAGCGACGCGTTTCGGCAAGGGGTTGGGACGCAGGTCACCCAGGCGCCGCAAGCGGCTCGTCCCGAACATGAGGTCCGGGAGAACCCGCCTCCTGAGAGCAGGACACCCATCAGGGACGTACCCGCCGTTGACCGCTGTGGATGACATCAGGCCGTTCGACTTCGATGACTGGTTGGTTGGACAGGCCTCCTGGAAGCACGTCCTCAGCCGATCCGGTAGTTGCGCCCTGCCATCACCGCATATGACGCAGCGTCACTGGTCGCGGCCGGTTGCTGACGCACACCGGGTGGTGATCGCGGGATCGCCGAGGAACAGCTACTGCTGCGCGTCGTCGACGACGCCCAATGGCTGGACGAGGCCTCCGCGCAGGTCCTGGCGTTCGTGGCACGGCGGGCATGAGGGTCGTCGCCGGGATGCCCGCGATCAACTTCGCACCGCCCACCAACTGCTGTCGGCAATGGGCGCGGACGCATTCGCCGAACGGGCCGCCCGCGAACTGCGCGCCAGCGGTGAACACGCACCTGGCCGGTCAGCGGTCGACGGTGGCCGTGCGGGCGTGACTGCCCAAGGCGACTCCGCAGGAACACTTCGCTCGAACGCACCCGAGTGAAGCCCGTCTTCGTCGCGGGCGATGCCCTGCGCCGCGGATTGGAGGGCCTCTCTGAACGTTCGCGCGTTCTGGTACCGATCCTTCCGAGCTTTGGCGAGAGCCTTCCCGAGTACGGAGTCGAAGCCGGGATTGAGACCCAGCCTGCGCGTGCTGACCCTCGCGGGTTCCGCGTAGATGTGTTGGTAGGCGACGGAGATCGGATCAGCACCGACAAAGGGGGGCCGTCCGGTCAGTAGTTCGTAGAGTAGGCAGCCTGCGGAGTACAGGTCGCTGCGGGCGTCCGCGGCTTCCCCGCGCACCTGCTCGGGAGAGAGATACTGTGGAGTTCCAAGTACCTCGTGGGCCAGGGTCAGAGTCGCGGCCGAATCGCCACTGGATCGCGCGATCCCAAAGTCGACGACTTTGACAGCACCCTCGGTTGTGACCATCACGTTGGCTGGTTTGATGTCGCGATGGACAATGCCTGCTCGATGACTGAACTCAAGCGCCGAGAGGACCCCGGCCTGATAACGGACCGACTCCTCCACTTCGAGCCGGCCACCATCGAGGAGGTCCCGCAAGGACCGGCCGGCGACATACTCCATGACGATAAAAGGAACGCACACCGTATCCACCGAGCTTACTTCAACTTCTTCATCTCCAGTGTCATGAATGGCAACAATTGCGGGATGACTGAGACGGGCCAACAGCTGCGCCTCGCGCCTAAACTTGGATTGAAAAAGGGGATCCCGTGCAAGGTCTTTGCGTAGAACCTTGATTGCGACAGAGCTTCCTGAGCGAATGTCGCGACCCAGGTAGACGTTTGCCGTACCACCCCAACCAATGACACCACCTACCTCATACAGCCCGTGGATGACGCGTTTCGAACTCACCAGAATTCCTTAACTGATCCAGTTTTTGCCTCGTTGCCAGGCTGGCAGCGGTGGTGGCACCTTCGCGTCCGTGGGAGTCCCTGATCTCGTCGCCGGTCGTCACCGTGGCGCCCGGTGGATGGTCGCTGCCTGCCAGGACCAGCAACGGCGCCGGCAGGCGCGCCGGCCAGCCAGCCAGGGTTGAGACCCCGCCCTGTTGGTCACGGTTCGCGTCGGTGACAATTACCTAAGTTCTAAGCTCTTTGTACGCTGCCCGACGGACTCAGGTGAGAACGAACTGGCGAACCTTCTGGGCCGGCGCGCGGAGCGCGTCGCCGTCGAACACCTGCTCGCTCAGGCGCAGACCGGACGCAGCGGGGTATTCGTGGTGCGCGGGGAAGCGGGCATCGGGAAGACCGCGATCCTGGAACACGCCCGCGACATCGCGGTTCCCGCAGGGTTCCGGGTCGAGCACTCGGTCGGAGCGGAGTCCGAGACCGAATTCGCGTTCGCCGGTCTGCACCAGCTGTGCGCGCCACTGCTCGACCACACGGGTGCGCTACCCGAACCGCAGCAGGCCGCCCTCGGCGTGGCGCTCGGCTTACGCGCCGGGGCGGCACCGGACCGGTTCCTGGTCGGGCTGGCCACCCTCAACCTGCTCGCCGAGATCGCCGAGGAACAGCCGCTGCTGTGCCTCGTCGACGACGCCCAATGGCTGGACGAGGCCTCCGCGCAGGTCCTGGCGTTCGTGGCACGCCGGGTCGCCGCCGAGCGGATCGCCCTGGTCTTCGCGCTACGTGACGCCGGCGCGAGCGAGGGTCACCCGCTCTGGGGACTGCCAGAACTGCGCCTGGACGGGCTCAGCGACACCGATGCCGAAGCGCTGCTGGCGGCCGCGGTCCGCACCCCGCTGGACGACGAGGTCCGTGACCGGATCGTCGCCGAGGCACGCGGCAACCCGCTGGCGCTGCTGGAACTCCCCCGCAGCACGCCGCCCACCCAACTGGCCGGCGGGTTCGAGCTGCCCGACACCCTCAGCGTCCCGCACCGCGTCGAGGACGCATTCCGGCGCCGCTCCCGCGATCTGCCTCCCGACACCCAGCTGCTACTGCTGGTCGCCGCCGCAGAGCCGACCGGCGACGTGGCGCTGCTGTGGCGCGCCACCGCCGCGCTGAGGATCGCCCGCGAGGCGGCCGCACCCGCCGAAGCCGCCGGACTGCTCGAGATCGATAGCCGGGTGCGGTTCTGTCATCCGTTGGCGCGTTCGGCGGTCTACCGGGCCGCCACACCACCTGACCGGCGCCGCGCCCACGGCGCGCTGGCCGCCGCCACCGACCCGCGGACCGACCCGGACCGGCGCGCCTGGCACCGCGCACAATCGGTCCTGGGCACCGACGAGGACGCCGCCGCGGAGCTGGAACGCTCGGCGGACCGGGCACGGGCCCGTGGCGGGCTGGCCGCCGCGGCCGCGTTCCTGCAGCGCGCGTCAACCCTCACCCCCGACCCCGCCAACCGTGCCCGGCTGACGCTGGAAGCCGCCCGCGCCAAGCACGAGGCCGGCGCGTCCGGAAGCGCACTGGAACTGCTCACGGCGGCGCCGCTCGATCCGCTCGATCCCCTGCAACGCGCCCATCTCGACCTGTTGCGAGCCCAGATCGCTTTCCACCTGACCCGAGGCACCGAGGTGCCGGGCATGCTGATGGACGCCGCCAAGGCACTCGCCCCGTTGGACGCCGCGCTGTCCCGCGAGACCTACCTACAGGCGCTGGATGCGGCGATCATCAACGGAGGGGGCGACGCGGTGCGCATCGCCGAAGCGGCCCTGACCGCCCCCGCACCTGGGGCGCCGACGCGACCGGTGGACCTGCTCCTCGACGGGCTCGCGACGACCTTGACGAGGGGCTTCGCGGCGGGAGCGCCGGCGCTACGGCTTGCGCTGGAAGCGTTCCGCGACGGCCCGCAGGCGGAATCTGTGCAGTCCAGCCAGAGCGACCGGTGGCTGTGGCTGGCCGGCCGCAACGCCGTGGCGGTCCTCGACGACGAGCTGCTTTATGTGCTGGCCAGCCGCAACGTCCAGCTCGCTCGTGAGGCCGGCGCGCTGGCGACGCTCCCCGCCGCACTGAACTTCCTGTCCATCACGTCGGCCCTGATGGGCGATCTCGCCCACTCCGACGAGTTGGCCACCGAGGCCACGGCGATCACGCAGGCGACCGGGGGCGTGCCGCTGCACCATGCTCGCGTCATTCTCCACGCCTGGCGTGGCGATCAGGCCGAGACCACCGCGCTCAACGCCATCATTGACCAAGAGGACATCTACCCCGACGGGGGTACGGATGTCTCCCTGGCTCAGTACGCGATGGCAGTGCTCCACAACGGGTCGGGCAACTACTCGGTCGCGCAGGAGGCGGCGACGAGGGCGTGCAGCTCCGACGAACAGTCGATCAGCAGCGTGGGCCTACCCGAGCTCATCGAGGCTTCCGTCCGTGCCGGCGAGCCGGCGCGAGCGGCGCGCGCACTGGAGCAGTTCACCTCACTCGCAGATGCGTGCGGCACCTCATGGGCGCTCGGCCTGGTGGCGCGCTCACGAGCGCTGACCAGCACGGGACCCGAGGCCGAGGAGCACTACCGCGAAGCGATCGAGCGGCTCGGAAAGTCCCGGATGGCCAGCGACGCGGCTCGTGCTCAGCTCGTCTACGGCGAGTGGCTGCGCCGCGAAGGCCGCCGCCAGGACGCGCGCAAGAGACTCCGCACCGCCCACCAACTGCTGTCGGACATGGGCGTAGAGGCCTTCGCCCGGCGGGCCGCCCGCGAGCTGCGCGCCACTGGTGAACACCCGCGCAAACGGAGCACGCAGCCGGCCGACGCGCTCACCACCCACGAGCTGCACATCGCCCGACTGGTCGCCACCGGGGCGACCTCCCGGGAGATCGCCGCACAGCTGTTCCTGAGCCCACGCACCATCGAAGCGCACCTGCGCAGCATCTTCCGCAAACTCGGCATCACCTCGCGCCGACAGCTCAAGGATCTGCCGCTTCCCTGACCAGACTTGCACACGGCGGGGAGTCCTGGGGTGGCCGAGCAGCCGAACGTCGGCGCTCGATCCACCAGCCTCCTTCGGCAGGCTCGACCTGATTGTTCGCGGTCACGGCTGATGAGCGCTGAGCGCGTCGGCCGTGCTCAGATGACGTGCCAGCACGGTGCGACCGCTCTGGACCTCAGTAGCTTCCACTGACGCGAACTGTCGCCACGGGTGCAATTCTTGGTGACCCGACGATGACTGACGGCGATTCGGATCGCCAGACTTCACCCCAAAATAACCTGAAACTATGCGACACCATGTCGCACAACCGATTTGGCCACCGAGTCGCCCTCGGGCCAGACCACGAGAGGACGATCATGCCTACCATCAGCCATACGATCGACATCGCCGCGCCCGCGGATCGGGTATGGGCGATCCTCACCGACGTCGGTGCGTACCCGGAATGGAACCCATTCATCACAAGCCTTGATGGCAGCCTGACCCGTGGCTCTCGGCTGGCGGTGACCATCGCTCTTCCCGGCGCTGAGCCGCGCCGCTTCAGACCGACCGTCACCGCCGTCGAGCCCGAGCGGCGGCTCGCTTGGCTCGGCCGTTTGCTCGTCCCGGGCATCTTCGACGGCGCGCACTCCTTCGACATCGAACCGCTCACCTCCGGGTCGAGCCGGTTCACCCAGTCCGAACGCTTCTCCGGCTTGCTCGTGATGATGCTGCCCGGCATGTTGCGCTCGACCGAGTCAGGCTTCGCGGCGATGAATAGGGCGCTCGCCGCGCGGGCAGAGGCATGACCGCCATGTGGGCGGCACAGGGGCCCGCGTTGACTCCCGGCAGTGGCTCGCCGACCGCGATCAGCCGACCGAGTCGGGACGTGGGAAACGACAGCTTCCCGGCGGTACGGAGGTCCTGAGACCGGACACCACGCCGTTCGGAGGGGAGGGACGGGTCCCGAAACGCCGCACCTCCCCCCACCTACGGGAGTGTCAGATCATCGGGTTGCCGTTGACAATCGCCTCGGGGGCGATGAGGTCCTGAATGACATCCCCAGTGTTCGACGATACGGCCATGATCGAACCGCCTTGCGATGTGTCCACTCTCAACTCACCGCGCACAATCAACTGGCCGGTGAAGTCGCGCGCGGTGCCGTGGGCAGATCCGGGGTCTCCGCCCGGCCGTCTACGAGTTCGTACTGCAACGCTCCAGAGGGGCAGCGCCGGACCACTTCGGCCAGGCGTTCGGCCTCGGCGCCCTCGGGGCGGATCCACGGGCGCTGGCCCGTGTCGAAGACCTCCGGCAGGCCGCGGACGCACTCGGCGGCGTGCCGGCAACGCCTCGCCTCGAACGTGACAGTGATCTTCTTGCCCTCGTACGTCTTCTTCCCGTTTCCGCTGCTCATACTCACCTCGATCGCTGCTGCGCCCTTTCGTTCAGTCACTGACTCTGCTGCGGGACTGGTACACCAGGTCCTGGTACTCGGGATGCCGGGCGATCCATCCCGCGAAGAATGGGCAGGTCGGCAGGACCAGCAAGTTCGCTTCGCGGGCCTCGTCGAGGCCCGCGCGGGCCAGGGCCGCCCCGACTCCCCTGCCCTCGTACTCCGGCGAGACCTCGGTGTGCACGAACGCGATGAGTTCCGCGGTGCGGATGTACTGCGCGACACCTGCAACCCCGGGCCCTCCCTCGACCCGAGCCTCGTACTGCTTGGCTTCGGGGACATCTTTCACATTCACTACCATGTGTCCTCCCTCAAATTTCATCTCCGATACGGGCCGACCAACGGTTCGACCGTCGGCCGTGCCACCGGTTGCCGCCAGTCGTGTCCGCAGGGGTAACACGGCGATCGTTCGGTCACACTGTTTGTCTTACCGAGCAGGGGTCTTGTGCCAGCGAAGCGGGCTGTCCTCCAGCGCGGAGCGGTCCCAGTTCCCGAGGTCCGCAGCGGCCTCGTAGGTGGTGCGGAGGAACTCGGCGACCGCGCGGTCGGGGTCCGGCGCGGCACGGGCGGCCTCGTAGGGCAGAAGGAACTGCTGAAACTCGGAACTGTAGTACGCGCCTTCGGGACCGACCTGCCGCTCGGCGAACCCGTCGGGTGCGGGATAGGCGTACGAGTAGAAGGCGCCTTCCTCGCCGCCGCCGGGCCAGAACCCACAGCTGGACAGCTCGCGCGAGTAGCCCTCGACCATGACCCAGTCCCCGCAGTTGGGCACGCCCCCGGGGTGCGGCGGAGCCGACCGGCCGGAGAAGCGGGTGCAGGCGAGGTCCATCCCGCCCCAGAAGAAGTGCACCGGACTGACCTTGCCCACGAAATGCGACCGGAACTCACCGATCACCCGATTCGCCTGCAACAGCTGTCGCCAGAACAGGGTGGCCGCCTCACCGTCGTACGAGGCGTGCTGGTGGTCCTCAGCGAACGGTATCGCCGGGTCGACCTCGTTGGGGTACGGCCGGATCGGTGCCTTGATCCCGAGCTCGTCGAGCATGGCCATGACCCGCGAGTAGAACTCGGCGACCGGCATCGGCCGGAGGGCGAGGCTTCGCGCGCCGCCGTCGCTGGCGCGCACGTCGAGCCGATGGCCGATGAAGTCGAACTCGATCTCGAAGACTCCCGTGCCGTACGGGATGGCGGACGTCGTCAACCCGCGCGGGCTCACGTACAGGGTCACCTGCCACCAATGGTTGAGAAACGGCGCGTGCGCCATGCGGATCTTGCCCACAATCTGGGTCCACATGTGCACTGTGTCGCGGGTGGCGGTCCAGTCCGAGACCCGCAGGCTCGGCCAGCTCATCGTTGTCGGGCTCGTCATCGTCACTCACATCCTTGGCGCTGTCACGAGATGGTGACAGAAGTCGTTGTCGTGGCTGGCCGGCCGGTACCTACGCGGCGCCACCGGTCCGCTGATTGGCCGTCTTGTCGCTTCCTGATGATTAGCGGTACTCCGGGTTGGCGTTGCCGGGTCGACTGCCGGCGTCCCAGGCCGTGCGCTGGTTGCCGTAGGCCGGGAATCCGCCAGCGCGGCGCATCATCGACGCGAGGTGGAGCAGATTGAAGGTCATGAAGGCGGTATTGCGGTTGGTGAAGTCGTTCTCCGGACCGCCGGAGCCCTCGTCGAGGTAGGAGGGCCCGGGACCGACCTCACCGAGCCAACCCGCATCGGCCTGCGGCGGGACGGTGAAGCCGATGTGCTGCAAGCTGTAGAGGATGTTCATCGCACAGTGCTTCAGGCCGTCCTCGTTGCCGGTGAGCAGGCAGCCTGCAACCCGCCCGTAGTAAGCGTACTGGCCCTGCTCGTTGAGCACGCCGGAGTAGCCGTAGAGCCGCTCGATCACCCGACGGGTGACCGAGCTGTTGTCGCCGAGCCAGATCGGTCCGGCGATGACCAAGATGTCAGCTTCCAGCACCCGGGTCAGCAGCGCGGGCCATTCGTCGGTATCCCATCCGTACTCGGTCATATCGGGTCGGACGCCGGTGGCGATGTCGTGGTCGACGGCGCGAATCTGATCTACGGCGACCCCGTTCGCCTCCATGATCGCCACACTGCGGTCGACCAGCCCCTGGGTGTGGCTACGCCCGGGGGAACGGTTGAGGGTGCAGTTGATGTACATCGCGCGTAGCCCGGTGAAGTCGGGCTTCTCGATCCCGGTAGCGGTCATGGGGTCCTTCCTCACAGTCGGTAGTGCCGTCGGCCTGTCGGTCGTGCTCGGGGTCACGCGCCCGATGCACGCCGGATTCACATCACCGGCGATCGCACGTGATCAATTTCGTCGATGACCGCGATTCGGCCACCATCGCCGGGATCCGGGTCCGGGATCATCATCTCCGGATCTACGAGATAGACCTCGTGACCATCCAGCGTGAGCCGACGCGCGACCTCCAGGAGCATTCGTCGGGCCACATCGTCGATGGCGTGCACCAGAGAGACGTCGAGAACCACTCGGGGCTCCAAAGGCGCACTCTCCACCAGCTCGCGAACGATCCGCTCGGCTCCCGCGAAGCGGATTCCGCCCTGAAGTCGAAGAACCCGGGTCGCGTCCGCTCCACCGCCTCGTACCCGATTGGAACGCACGACCGCGCGCGCCGGGGGCGGGACCTCCATCACATGCAGGCCCATGTCGGTCGAGAACCGCTCGAACAGCGACACCCCGCGCACGCTGTTGCCGTGCCGGTCCAGTCGAGGCGAGAAGGTGGCGATCCCGAGCTGACCGGGGAGTGCACCGATCAGTCCCCCAGCCACACCGCTCTTCGCCGGAATGCCGACCTGCGTGGCCCAGTCACCGGCGGCGTCATACATTCCGCAGGTGGCCATGACGCTCAGGACCTGGCGCACCACTGCCCCGTCCACCACCTGCTCGTTCGAGAGCGGATTCACCCCACGGTTGGCCAACGTCGCCGCCATCATCGCCAAATCCCGGGTGGTCACCAACACCGAGCACTGACGGATGTATCCGTCGACGACGGCCCTCGGGTCCTCGGTGAGGATGTCGTGACTGCGGAGCATGTGCGCGATCGCGAGGTTGCGGTGCGCGCTCTCCATCTCAGATGCGCACACCGTCTCATCGACCGTCAACTGACGGCCCGCGAACGCCGAAAGCCCCTGCACGACGCGGTCGACCCGCTCGACGGACGTCAGGTTCTCCGGTCCGGCCAGTGAGTGGGCGGTGATCGCGCCGGCGTTGATCATCGGATTGCGGGGACGCCCCGTGTCGATTTCGAGGGAGATCTCGTTGAACGCCTCCCCAGACGGCTCGACCCCGACCCTGGCGAGCACCCGATCGAAGCCGCGATCAGCAAGCGCCATCGCGTACACGAACGGCTTCGAGATCGACTGGATCGTGAACGCGGCATCGACATCGCCGGCACCGTAGACCGTGCCGTCGACCGTGGCGAAGACCGCTGCGAGACGCTCAGGATCAGCTGTCGCGAGCTCGGGGATATATCCCGCCGGCTCCCCGGAGGTGTCCGCTTCGACATCTCCAAGCACCTCAGTCAGATAGTCGGGAACGACTGACCGCATCTATCCTCCTCAGGTTCTCGCGGAGGCTGCCTGCGGCGCCCTGCCCACCAGCATCCCGGCAGGCGGCGGTGAGGGTTCGCAACTCGGCGGCTTCGACATTCGCTCCGAATCCAGCAGTCCCGGGCTCCAGGCGGGCGGCGCGCCCGCAGAAGGTGTCCTTCGGCATCGTGCCGTCTACCAGGTACGCCGTGGTCACGTTCAACGCGCACGCGTTGTCGCCGTACACGTAGACGCCGTGCCCGCTGCCGTCCACGCTGACCAGCCGGGAGCGCTCGGCAAACTTCTCCCGGATCAGCTCACCACCTCGGTGCGGCGTGCCCGGGTCGCGCAGGTTCTGCACGATCAGCACGTTGCGCGGCCCCTTGTCGTTGATCCGTACCGGCGGCTCGGACGGCTCGTGCGCCCAGTACGCGCAGGGGGTGACGTTCGCGCTGGCCGCGCCGTACATCGGGTATCTCTCGCGGTCCTTGGCGACAGCGTGCCGGTAGGTGTTGACGTCCTCGGGCCAGTTGACGTCGTTGCAGGTCACGGCGAGGTACGCCGACAGGAAGTTGTCCCAGGGCAGCACCTCCGCCGGCGTTGCGGCACGGTCGTCCGATCTGGTGACCGCCGCGTCGCCGGCGCGGAGCAGCGATTGCCAGTCCTGTGCCAGTGCCGGATAGTGCACCTTCCCGTAGAGCGCCGCGAAGGTGGTGAACCGGAAGGCCGCCCCGTTGACGTAGCCCACCGGAGTCTCATCCAGCCGTCCAGCGAGCCGGAAGTAGGTCTTGCGTACCAGTGCCGGGGTACGGCCCAGGCCGTAGGTGCCATGCCGGGCCGCCGCCCATGCGGCGAACTCCGGGAACGTCTGTTCCACACCCAGGCCGAAGCGGCGCTGCGCGGCATAGTCGAGGTGCGTGTCGCCGAGGTTGCTGTCAATCACGACCCGGTCGGTGGTGTCCGGGAACATCGACGCGTACGCGGCGCCCAGGGCTGACCCGTACGACGCACCGAAGAAGCTGGCCTTCTCCTCGCCGAGCGCGGCACGGATCGCGTCCAGGTCACGGGCCGTGTTCGCGGTCGTGATATGCCGCAGCCGACCCTCGGTGTCGTTGGCCGCACACCATTCGGCGGCCGCCTTCGCGGTCCTCGCCCGCGCGATAACCGCCGCGTCGTCGACCGCGTACGGCGGAACGTTGCTGAAATAGTCCAGCTCGCCGGTGAAGCCGCAGCTCACCGGGGCCGAACGCCCGACCCCGCGAGGATCCATGCCGATCAGGTCGTAGCGCTCCGACACGCTGCTCGGCAAACCCAACCCGACCAGGTCCGCCGGCATCGTCAGTCCCGAGGCGCCCGGGCCTCCCGGATTGAGCAGGAGGATGCCACGGCGCTCGGCCGGCTTCGCACTCGCGATCCGCGACACCGCAATGTCGATCGTGACACCATCGGGACGGCGGTGATCCAGCGGCACCGGCAGCGTCGCACACTGCAACGTCGGCGAGACAACCGCGATCTCCTCGGGGCACACGCCCCACTTCACCCGCGCCGCCGAACTATCGGCCTGCACCGGTGCCGCCGCCAGGGACGTGACGACCCCGGTGACGACGGCGACGGCCACGCTTCGACGCAATCTCATACCCCCACCCTCGACTGCTGACCGTCGTTTCCTGACACTCCCGCGACGGTGATGTCGCCTGCGAGCCCGCTCTCCTGCAGCCTGACCCCTGCATCGCGGATCCTTCGTCTCGGCACAAGACTTCCGTCATTGGCGGCACCTTCGCGTCGGTACAAGCCCCTTAGTTCTCACCCTCAGCACACCGCGTCGCAGGCGAGCTGACCGCTGTCGGTGCGAGTAAGTGGGAGCGAAACCGACCGACCTCCTGAGCCGGCGCGCACAGCGCGTCGCCATCGAGCACCTGCTCGCTCAGACCCAGGCCGGACGCAGCGGGGTGCTCGTGATGCGTGGGGAAGCGGGCACCGGGACGACCGCGATCCCGGAGTACGCCCGTGACGTCGCGGCCGCTTCGGGATTCCGGGTGGAGTATTCGGTCGGGGTGAGGCCTGGAAGGGAAGTTCGCGTTCGGCTTACGCGGGCTCGGGCCAGGCGCAGCGCTCCCAACCTGCCCGGGCAAGGTCAGTCGCGTGCTCTCAGAGCATTGAGCACGGCGGTCACCTCGGGGCGGGACGCGGCCGCTCGCCGGACCCCGGCGGTGATGCGCCGGGTCAGCGGCGGGTTCAGCGGTCGGGTCACCACCCGGTATCGCGGGTCCACCGCCAGCTTCGGCAGCATGGTGATCGAGCGGCCATTCTCCACGTGCCGCAGCGCCAGCATGTAGTTGTTGAACCGACAGATCACCACGGGCTCGAAGCCGGCCTCCCGGCACAGCCGGGTGGACAGCTCGGACATGTACGAGCCCGCGACGTCGAACGTCCACCGCTGCTGCGCGCACGCCCCCAGGTCGACCGATTCGGCGCCGGTCAGCGGATGCTCCGGGGGCAGCACCAGCACCACCGGGTCGGTGGCGAGTGGCACCAGGTAAATCTCCGGGGAGAGCTCGGCGCCGGCGAAGTCGGCGGTCGTGATGATCAGGTCGACGTCGCCGCGGCGCAGCGCCGGCATGCTCTCGTGCGGCTCCAACTCCAGCAACACCACGCTCACGTCCGGGTGTCGGGTCGCGAGACGGGCAAGCGCCGGTTCGGCGAGGGCTTGCACGGCACTCTGGAACGCGGCCACGGTGACCGTGCCGGCCGGCTCCTCGGCGAGGCGGCGCAGCTCTGCCTCGGCCGCGTCCATGGCCGCGAGGATCTCCCGAGCCCGACCGGCGAGCAACATTCCAGCCGCGGTGAGCCGCACCCGCCGGCCGGTGCGTTCCAGCAACGCGGTACGGGTCTCCCGTTCCAGCGTGGCCAACTGCTGCGACACCGCCGACGGGCTCAGGTTGCCGCGCTGCGCAACGGCCCGAACAGTGCCGAAGGTCGCCAGGTCGGCGAGCAGGCGCAGCCGCCACGGATTCAGCGTCATGACCTCCGACTGTACGGCTCTGCTTAACAGCGACAGCGAAAATGTGCGATGGACGTACCTGTCCGGGACTGCCTAGCGTCGGTCCATGGCTGATTCGTTCTGGTCCGACGCCGATCGTCACCTGGTCCGCTACAGCGGCGCTGGCAGCTTCGTACGTGAGATCATCGAGCGCGCCGAGGGCAGTTTCGTCTTCACCGCCGACGGCCGCCGCCTGCTCGACTTCACCTCGGGGCAGATGAGCGCGATCCTCGGCCACTCCCACCCGGCCGTCGTAGCCACGATCCAGCGACAGGCAGCCACTCTCGACCACCTGTTCAGCGGCATGCTGAGCCGGCCCGTGGTCGAACTGGCCCGCCGCCTCGCCGGCTCCCTGCCCGCGCCGCTGGAGAAGGTCCTGCTGCTCACCACCGGCGCGGAGTCCAACGAGGCGGCGATCCGGATGGCGAAGCTGGTCACCGGCCGGCACGAAATCATCTCGTTCGCCCGGTCGTGGCACGGGATGACCCAGGCCGCGGCGAGCGCCACCTACAGCTCGGGGCGCAAGGGGTACGGGCCCGCGGTGCCCGGCAACTTCGCGATCCCCACGCCGAACGCGTACCGGCCCGACTTCACCCTGCCCAGCGGCGAGCTGGACTGGCGGCATCAGTTGGAGTTCGCGTTCGAGCTGTTCGACGCCCAGTCGGTGGGCAGCCTGGCGGCGTGCATCGTCGAACCGATCCTCAGCTCCGGCGGGGTGATCGACCTGCCGCCGGGATACCTCGCGGCGCTGCGCGACAAGGTGCACGAGCGGGGCGGGCTGTTGATCCTCGACGAGGCGCAGACCGGCCTGTGCCGCACCGGAGAGTGGTACGCGTTCCAGCGGGACGGCGTCGTGCCGGACATCCTGACCCTGTCCAAGACGCTCGGCGCCGGCCTGCCACTGGCCGCCGTGGTGACCAGCCCGGAGATCGAGCACGCGGCACACGAGCGCGGATTCCTCTTCTTCACCACGCACGTCTCGGACCCGCTGGTCGCCGCGGTCGGCAACACCGTCCTGGACGTGCTGGAGGCCGACCGGCTCGACGAACAGGCGGCGCACCTGGGCTCGTACCTGCGCAAGGGTCTTCAGGAGATCAGCCAGCGCCACCCGGTGGTCGGCGACGTGCGCGGCCGCGGTCTGCTGGTCGGGCTCGAGCTGGTCAGCGATCGGGAGTCGAAGCGACCGGCCGACGCGCTGGGCGCCGCAGTGACAGGACGTTGCCTGGAGCTGGGCCTGCACATGAACGTGGTGCAGCTGCCGGGCATGGGCGGCGTCTTCCGCATCGCGCCGGCGCTCACCTCCAGCCACGCGGAGCTGGACCTGGGCCTGGAAATCCTCGACCACGCGCTCGCCGACGTGGCGCCGTGGTTCACACCCTGATACTCCAGTCGGGGCTCGTGACGACGACAACGCGTCGCGCGTACCGTTCCCGGATTCCGTGAAGTCGGGTTGGTTGCCTCAGCAGGCTGGTCGCTCATCGATGCGAGGCATGCCGGAGGAATCCGACCCGAGCTCCGTCGCGAGGTCCTCGATCTGTTCAGGGCTCCCGATCGTCGCCGCGGAAACCAGGACGCCGCCGCACCGACTCTGACCTGCTGCGACGCGGAGCCGCAGGCAGGGACGGGTGCAGTTGGGCGCCGTTGCACGTAGTTCAAGGCTGCTCAGGCCACATGGTGCGCACCAGCTCTGTCGACTTCGATAAGGTGCCATCCGTCATGCCAACGCTGTCAGTGGGGCTACTGGCGGCCTGGAACAGAAGAAGGCGAGATGTCCGACAAGATTCGGCTCAGCGCAGTCACTCTGGACAGTTCGGATGCCATCCGCTTGGCGGAGTTCTACGCCGACATCACCGGCGGGACGATGACGCAGATCGGCGACGAATGGGCATGCGTGCAGAGCCCGGCCGGGCGGCTCAATTTCCAGACCGTGCCTGGATACACGCCTCCAACCTGGCCCGACCCCACCGCGTCGATCATGATGCACCTCGACTTCATGGTCGAGGATCGAGACGCCGCCGAGGCGCGCGTGCTCGCCGCCGGCGCAACGAAATACGCCTTCCAGCCCAATAGCGAACAGTGCTTTGTCTACGCTGACCCGGCCGGCCATCCCTTCTGCCTGACCACCTGGGAAGCCCCGATGGTCTGACAATCTCCCTGCGCACAGACGATTGCCGCGGTGTTGTCGACATCCACATATCGACAGGTCCGAACACCCAACCGCGCGTCACTGGCTGGCCACCCGTTACGCAGGTGCAGCACGCCTCGGTCGAGGCGGATGGTGACGCGTCGGCCGGCGAGATGATAGCGCCGGCCAGACAATCCACGTCGGCGTCGGCCACGCCGGTCGAACCCTCACCGTCGAAGACGCCGACGCCATCTTCCGCGTCCACCACGACGACCAGTTCCTCACCGAAGTGCCGTGCACGACCACCAAGCCCATCGCCCGTTTCAAGGTCCGCAAGCGGCGTTGCCGAGTCAGTTGCGGGCAGCTTTGGTGATCTCGCCGCCGGCCACAATGAACGCATGGTCAACTAGACATGCCTGTTCACCTCGGGGTCGAAGATTTCGCGTGCGAGCATCATCAGTGCTTGGTGGTGGATCTTGTCGATAGCAGCGTGACCGTTTTGGTCACGCCCGAGGGGTCGAGCTCTCCCTTCTTTACCTGTGGCCGAAGTACAGGTAGTGCTGCGTAGGCAGCGTATAGCGCCACCCTGGCGGCGGCGCTGGGCGAGCGCTGGCACCGTCGTTACACCCACCGACTGGGGTGAGGTGGTGCTGTTCGCAGCCGGCACGGCGGCCCGGATCGGTGAGGTGCCGGGCGTGCACTAGGGCGACATGGACCGGGACACGTGGTTGTGGACGGTACGCCGGCAGACCCCACCGGAACCGGCGGCCTGGTCGACAAGGGCACCAAGGGTGAGCGGGCGCTGCAGGTGCCCATCATCGAGGAGCCGCAGCCGATGGCGGCCGCGAAGCTCGACCGGATCACCGAGGATGACGACCCGCTCTTCGTCGGTCCTCGCGGCGGCCGGATGCGAACCGACGACCCCTTGTTACCGTCCGCAACCATACCGACCTTGTCATTGATTGGCAGAAATAGGCACTGAGCTGGACAGACACGATCGAACAGTGGTCGCTTCTGTCACTGGTTGTCAACGGCAGACAGGGGTTTTCGGGGGTAAACAGGGGCCCGGCAGACATGACAGTGCTCGGTCCCACCGTGGCCCGCTCCCCCGCCATCGGGGACGTGCCGTCACCAGGAAACAGCGTGCGCCTGCCCGTCGCGACTCGCCCACCCCCGGCAAGGGGTTCGTGTCAGCGGACCGCCACGACCGATGCCCGACGTAGGATGCGCCTTATCGGCGCCATCCCGCCCAGCTGAAGATCAGCCCACCTTGACGGCTCCCGAGGCAGGCGTTCGGGACCCGCCTTTGTCACGAGCCCTCTCAGCCGGACGCGCCTCCACGACCCGACGCGGCGCGCGCTCATGCCGAGAAAGTGTGTTGCCGCGAATTTCCCATGTCCGGCATCCGCTGTCCCGGCTCAGGGCGTAGCGGGCAACCCGGCGCGGCACAGTTCAAGAGCGTCTCGAGCACCGCGCAGGGCTGCGATCACATTGGGCGAGGGCCGCACGTGCACTTCAGGAAGATCGAGGCCGGTCGAGCCGTCGGTGATCGGGTAGGCCAGTTGCTCACGCCCGAGCCGGAACTGGGCGTCGATGCCGGTTCGATTGCCGCGCGGG
The DNA here is from genome assembly GCF_029809455.1 of Micromonospora sp. DH14. Taxonomy (NCBI): domain Bacteria; kingdom Bacillati; phylum Actinomycetota; class Actinomycetes; order Micromonosporales; family Micromonosporaceae; genus Micromonospora; species Micromonospora sp. DH14. The sequence goes on from NZ_JARVKT010000004.1 coordinate 294,646, forward strand.
TCCTGGCGATGCCAGCGGCCCGCAAGGTACACGGCAACGAGGCCGTGCAGGAAGGGCTTCCCCCCGTCGGTCAGCTGTTGATAGCACAACCCGGCCGGAACGCCGGCGGCCCGGGCCACGGCCACCAGCAGGTGCGACTTGGCATAGCAGAGGCCGACGCCGGCGCTGAGCACCTCGCCGGCGGTGACGGTGATCCGTGGATCCTGGGCGTCGACCGAGTGCCGGATCCGGTCACGAACCCATTCGAAGGCGGCCCGCGTGAAGTCGACGTCGTCCGGATGCGCTACGCGGAGTTCACCAGCTAACGCCCGCACTGCCGGGTGGTCCACCTCGACGACCGTGTCACCGCCCAGGTACTCCAACGGTTCCCCCGCAACCAGTTGCATAGCTGTCCCTTTCCCCGCCGCTTGTCCAGTCGGGTTCGAAGCTGCTCCATCGCGCCATGATCCGTCGCGTCACGGTGGTGGCGCTATTTCAACGCAGCCAAGCTCGCCTGTCACCCTCATGGCCGGACACCGCTGCGGCAACGCGCACTGATCTGGCGGACTCAGCGCAACGCTGGCGGCGCACTGGGGCTGCTTGCTAGGTAAGCGGCTCTCAGCATGTCGATCGCCACGGGCCGGATTCGTGGCGCTGGGTGCGACGTGACGGTGCGATCTCAGCGACGCGGGCATTCCGGCAGGTTCATGCCGCCGCGGTGTTGGGGAGCGATGTACACCTCTGAGAGGTAACCGGTCTGCCCGTCGTGCAAGACGATCTCGTACCAGATGTCTGAGCTGACTCCGGCCGGATTCTGGCTGATGTTCTCGCTGGTCAAGTCGCGGTTGGTGAGGGTGTCGCCGCGGGTCCAGCAACGAGCGACCAATTGGGCCCCGCTCCACATCTCGGTGCCGGCGAGCTTGCAACCGCGCGACGCGCAGCGCGCGACCGGTCTCGTGGATAGGTAGGACGAGGTGGAGTCTTCAGCGAGTCCGGAGGCACCGATTGCGACCTTGTTGTGGACGGTGACGACGGTCGAGGACAGGGGCGGCTTTCCGCCTGCTGGTTGGTTATCGCGCAAACCCGCCCAGTAGCTCCCGCCCATAGTGAGCAGGCTGATGACAACGGTCGCCATCACCAGGAGTAGGCGGCGGCTGCGGTGACGGTGTGGCGTCGACCCGGGTGTGACAGTTTTGACTGCCGGGAATGGACCAACCTGGGGCGGGTCAAGAGCGGGCCGTGCTCCGTTGCTGTCGCCGGTCGGTTGGTCGGCCGGCCTTACCTGGGCTCGCACCTGTTCCCACTTCACCCGCCAGGCAAGCAGATCGCCCTTGCAGTATCGGACGAAGGCCTCCACCGTCTCCCACGTAGGCAGGTGGTCGCCACCGGCAGCTTCGGCGAGGGAGGTCCGGGATCTTCCCGTGGTCCGCGCCATCTGAAGGTACTTCGGTGTGCCGGCAGCCTGGCGAAGATCGCGTAGCTCCTGGGCGAAGGCCTGAATCGGACCAGCAGCTGCGTCGACGGGTCGCTCTGGGCGAGGCATTCCACCTCCACAACGCTCAATCAGATAGACAACCGCTTGTTGACCTTCCGTGACACACAGCAACCAGAGGGTACAAGACGCGACGACTTACTGGCCCTTGCCATCAGATCGGCGACAGTGCCGCTTACGTCTGTGCTGGTTGACCGTCGCCGGGCGGTAAACCGTCGCCCGGGTCGGACAACAGCCCTAGGCCCTACAACGGACTTCGCACCCGTCGCCGACCCCCTCGGCGATCGCCAGCGCCCGCGGGACGCGGCTACGCGGACCGCCCACCCTCGAAAGGACGCAATGAGACCACGTAGAACGTCCCGGCTCGCGGCGGCCATGGTCGCCCTCGCTGCCCGGATGACCAAGGCCATGATGTCAGCACCCGACAGGACAAGCCGCGGCCTGCGCCGTAGCACCATCAGGCGCCTCACCGCGGTCCTCGCTGCCGCAGCGCTAACCCTCGGCGTCGCGGTCAGCACCGGCACCCCGGCGCTCGCCGGTACCGGGCTCTACTACCAAGCGGTCGACGCCGACAACGATCCCTACAGCGGGATCTACCTGCGCAACGGCACCAGCATGGGCAACGTCGACCGGGTCTATCACCGTTACCTCTACTATGGCAACACCGTCGAGCTGATCTGCGGCGCGTGGGGTGAGGCCGTCGGTCCCTACAACAACCGCCGCTGGCACTACGTCCACGCCACCAACGGACCGGCCGCGGGCCAGCAGGGCTGGATCGCCGACCGCTACCTCAACACTCCCAACAAGGCCAACGAGTACACCCCCGGCGAACCGGAGTGCGGCGCACCGCCCCCACCGACCTACAACGGCTCCGTCTACTTCGAAGCCAACGGCTCCGGCGATGAATCGTCGCCAGCCTCGGTCCACCGGTCGTTCAGCCACTGGACCGCAAGCGACTGCAGCTCCGTTAACGCCAACAACTTTCCCTCTTGGCTCTCTGCAAGCAACACACACATCACCACAGCAGCCGGCTGGAGCCTCGGGCGGCTAGGCCCCGTCTACACGCTCGAGACCACCCAGGGCAACCCCGGCGGCGGACGATGGCAGGAGCTTGACTACATCCTGCTGCTTGACCCCGGAAACGACGACGACCTCCTGGTCAACAGCTGCGACACGAGGGACGACCGCGGCCAGTTGTTCACCAAGTGGCTCAAGGCCAACCCGAACGCCAAACTCGTCATCCTCGCCGGACAACGCACCGGCGAAGACAGCCACCGCGGCATCCAGACGTTGTACTTCGACTACCTACGCGCCAACGGAGGACCTCGCGACCGCATCCTCGTCTGCAACTACGACGGCATGGGCCATCAAGCCGTCTACAGCAACTTCAAGGACGCGATGAACACTCCACCGGCGCTGCCGCTAGACCAGCACGACTGCCCGGGCACCGAAAGCTGGGCCTGGCACCCGTAACCAGGACCTGACGCAGAGATCCGCACGACCTTACCGACCGTGGCGTCCGCGGCCGTGCACAAGCCGGTCGCGGACGCCACGGTCATCAGCGCCTGCCGACTACCTCGATTCCAGTCACGCTCCGTCGCCACGCCACCGCGGTGCCGACAGCAGGCCAGACGGCGATAATCGTGAACGCGACTCTCGGCCCGCAGGTCCGCCAGAGGGCAGCGCACATCACGGCACCGCATCCGCCGCCGAGGAAGATCGCAAGATCAAGCAGGCCGATCGCGCCACCGCAGGCCTTGGCGTCGACATGGTCACTTCAAGCGTAAACCGCACGAGTAAAGGAATCTTTTCAGGACGTTGCCCGGGGGATAGGTGTCTGAGACGGCGGACCTCAGCCTGCTGACTCACGGTGCCAACTGGGGGCCGTGCAGTCGGGTGCGCACCACCAGCTCGTGTAGAGATTCCACGGCTCGCGGGTCGGGGTGGTCGGGCAGCGTCGAGATGTGCCGGGCTGCCTCCAGCTCGGCGCGCAACCGCGGCACGTCGGTGGCGAGCCGCGCCGCGGCGCCGGCGGGGAGCGGTCCGTGCTCGGCCTCATGCCGGTGGGGTGAGTGACGGTTGACGAGGGAGTACGACCAGTCGAAGCCTGCGAGTCCGGCTGGAGCAGCGTGATGTCGGTTATGCGGTCGAGACCCACCGCAACGAGAATACGATCACCACCACGATGGGCCGGGCCGGCGCGGACGGCTGACTGTCCGTCGCCCTACCCCTTGGCGCGCAGGGAAACCAACTCCGGCGGCGACATGATTTTGGCCAGAACCGTACCGGAGATCCAGAGACTACTCACCGCTGTTGTAGTCCGATCACGCCCTCAGAACGCGTCAGACGTCAGTTCCACTGCCGGGCGGAATAGTGGCGGACGACGCCGTGAAAGTCGCCCGCCGCTTCGAACCGTCTCGCCGTCACGACCGTCGTACGGCATGGACAAGCGACGGTCAGCGACATGAGTTACTACCGGACCGACAGGCTCGGAACATCCGTTGAAGGAGTACAGCATGGTCCGATGAAGTGGGTCACCGGTGCGGCGGGGCTGGCGTGCGCCGGCACGATGGTGGGCTGCGGAGCCGGTGCCGACAAGGCGCCCGGTGCAGCGGTCACCGCGCCGACGCCGTCCGGTGCGGGCGCAGGCACACCGTCCCCGTCGGCGTCGTCGGTCGTGCCGGTCACCAGCGATCCACTGCTGTCCGGCAAGCATGCGATCACGATCGTCCGCGTGCAGGGTTCGGGAAGCAACCTGGAGCTCAGTTCCCGGCTCGAAGAGGGCGGCGACACCGGCGGACGGGTCCTGTTCGTGCCCGTGCTGATCGGCGCAGACCGCTACGTGATCAAGGCTTTCGGCCCGAACGACGACCACCCCGCCAACGACGATCCGTCCTGCTGGGAGGTGAACGGCTTGGACATCGAGCCCGAGCTGACAATCCAGGCCGCGGTCTGCGACGAGGACAACCCGATCCAGCGGTTCACGATCGTCGCCAGGGGCGACGGCACGTACGCGATCGGCAGTGAGACCCGGATGCTCCAGCACCTCCCCCGCAACGGTCTCGTCCTCAAGGAACTGGCCAAACCCGCGCAGGCCAGCACGTTTCGCTTCGTCGACAAGGGAACGTTCGACCGCCAGCCCGTCAACTGATCCCCACTTGGCACACCAGTGGTGATCCTCAGCGCCGGCAGCGCTGAGGATCGCCGCCGACGACGCCGCGGCCATCGACAGACCGTGTGTTAAGGCGGCGATCATCGGCTGGACAACTCCTCCTGATCGGATTTGATGCGGCCGTGAGCGGACCGCCTCGGGGTCGTCGCTTCCTTATCTGGAGGTACAGTGCCCGACACCGGCAGGAAGACGATCGGTTGGTCCAGGCGTGCCCGGTGGTGGGGCCACACCGCGACAGCGCTGCTGCTCGCCCTGATCGTGGCGGTTCAGCCGGGCGCGGCGTCGCCGGCGCACGCCGCGACTACACACACGGCGGTGTTCGAGTTCGATCTACCCGAGGGACTGGACCGCGCCAAGGCCGCGGCGTGGATGGCCGAACTCAACGACCGTAACCCGTTGTTGAGTGACTCCCTCAGGGAAGAGGTCGACAGCGACGATCTGGACCTGCCGGGCGGGACCGCCGATGTCCCGTGGCCCGACTTCGACGGACAGCTCGCGCTCACGGCCACCGGCCTGACTGTCACTATCGTCTCCGATGTGGCCACCTCCGACGTGGGCTACCTGGCCACCCTCGGCGCGCTCGCCGCCGGAGCAGCTATCGGATACTTCGTCCGCTTCGCCTGCTCTGCCGCAATGGCCTACTTCTTTGCCATACCGTGGCAGCCCTCGCAGGTGATCTGCTCGCCCCTGGGAGTGTTCCTTGGCACTTTCACGACGCAAGCCATCTTGATCAAGCTCAACGGGCAGGAACGAGACTGGCAGAAATGGCTTGAGGCGCTTGGGAATTCGCTGGTCGCGGCGATCGGCCCGGGGGTCTGGGAGAAGTACCTCGGCCCGTGGGTCAGGGACCACGGCGTGGAGATGATGCAGGGCATCGCCACGGCGCTCAGGACGGCGGCCAACGGGCTGCGCTGGTTCGGCAGGGCAGTCGGTGACATCGCCACCGATGTCGGCAACTGGATCTACGACAACGCGGCCGATGCCGTCGCGGCCATTCGGCGCGGGGCCGCGCGAGGCGGAGCGCAGCGGCCCGAACTGCGGGTCATGCCGCTCGGCGACTCCATCACCGCGGGGGTGGAGAGCTCGAACAACAACGGTTACCGCGATGAGCTGCACGACGCGATGAGCCATGTGTGGGGCGACGATCGCGTTACTTTCGTCGGCTCGCAGAGCACCGGGACGATGGCGGAGAATCACCACGAGGGCTATCCGGGCAAACGGATCGACGAGATCGCGGACCTCGTCGAATGCTCGGTTCCCCAGTCCAAGCCAAACGTGGTGACAGTGCACGCGGGGACCAACGACGCGAACCAGAACTTTGCCCTGTCGTCCGCCCCGGCCCGGCTGAGAGAACTGATCGACCAGGTGTTGACGGACTCACCCAGAGCGGTAGTCGTCGTGGCTCGGCTGCTGCCGACCGGGAAAGCCGGGCTGCAGCCGCGGATCGACGACATCAACAGAGCCTTGGCCGGCATGGTCGCGGACCTGCAAGCCCAGGACAAACACGTTCTGCTGGTGGACACGTCCGACATCAAGGTCAGTGAGGGTCTGCAGAACGATTCGCACCCCGACGACGGCGGTTACGCCAAGCTCGGCTACGACTTCTTCCGGGGCATCCTTACGGCCGACGGCAAGGGCTGGCTCCAGACGGCCGAAGTCACGCCCGGCACGTGTCTGCGGGACAACCCCACGTCACCCACCCCCACCTCGCCGGCCACGGCGCTCGGTGACGGCTGGAGCAGGCTGGGCGTCATCGTCCCCGGTTTCGAGGGCGCGTCGTACCAGCCAGTGTTCGCCGAGCTCAACGGCGACAACCGCGCCGACTACCTGCAGCTCTACCCCGACGGCAGCTTCCGGGCCTCGATCAACACCGTCGGCCAGCCCGGTTTCCCCGAATGGGTGGACGCGGGCACGTACGACCCCACTGTCGATGCCGGGTTGGACGGCGCGACCGTGAACGCCGAGGAGGTGCGGTTCGCCGACCTGAACGGCGACGGCCGCGACGACCTCCTCGCCGTGGGCGCATCCAACAGCCTCACCAGGGCATTCCTCAATCTGCCCGGCACGGGCGGCAGGCTGCGGTTCACCTATTGGGGCACCGTCTTCGACGACGTGTCGTTCAGCCGCGACAACCTGCGCCTCGCGGACGTCACCGGGGACGGGTACGACGACATCCTGCGGGTGGGCACCACCGGCACGGTGCACGCGTACATCAACGTGCCGAGTCCCAACGATCCCTTCACCCCGCCGACCTGGCGGGAGAAGCTGAACTGGGCTCCGGGTGCCACCGGCGCCAGCTTGTTCAACCTGCGTTTCGCCGACGTCGACAACGACAACAAGGCCGACTACCTGACGGTCGGCTCGAACGGCAACGTCCACGCCTACCTCAACAAAGGCGGCAAGGACGCCGGCGGGTTCGAGGCGCACCTCAACTTCGCCAACGAGTCCAACTACCCGGGCGAACTCGTCCAGTTCAAGGACATCAGCGGAGACGGGAAGGCGGACTATCTCGTCGTCTATAACCAGGGCGCGGTCCGCGCCTGGCTGAACAGGGGCGGGAACCTCGCCTCCACCCCCACCGCGCTCGGTGCGGGTTGGAGCAGGCTGGGTGTCATCGCGCCCGGCATGCCGCGCCCGGCCGCCTACGCCCGTACCGAGATCGCCGAGATGAACGGTGACAAGCGGGCCGACTACGTGCAGATCCGCAAGGACGGCTCGATCCGGGTCGGCATCAACACCGAGGACCAGCCCGGACAACCCACGTGGCTGCCGTGGGGCGGCGGTACCGGAGAGTTCGTACCCACCGGTCAGCGCTCGGATCCGGCGGACACGGGCTTCGCCGACTCCGCCCGGCTCGTCGACATTGACGGCGACGGCCGCGACGACTTCGTCCTGCTGTCCCCGTCCGGCGAGATGGAGGTCTTCTACAACAGATTGCTCCAGGCCGGGGGTCTGCCGGGCTTCGTCCACCAGGCCGGCAACATCGCGCCGGTCAACGACGTCGCCCGCGCCGACATCCGCTTCGCCGACATCAACGGCGACGGCCGTGACGACTACCTCCGGGTGGGCACAGCCGGGCAGGTGCACGCGTACGTCAACACGGGGCTGGCGAGTGACAGCCCGAAACCGGTGTGGGTGGAGAAGCTGAACTGGGCGCCGGGGGCCACTGGCGCCAGCCGGAACAACCTGCGTTTCGCCGACGTCGACAACGACAACAAGGCCGACTATCTGACGGTCGGCTCGAACGGCAACGTCCACGCCTACCTCAACAGGGGCGGCAAGGACGCCGGCGGGTTCGAGGCACACCTCAACTTCGCCAACGAATCCAACTATCCTGGCGAACTCGTCCAGTTCAAGGACATCAGCGGAGACGGCAAAGCCGACTATCTCGTGGTCTACCACCAGGGCGCGGTCCGCGCCTGGCTCAATCGCGGCGGAAACCTCTGAGCTTTGCCACCTCGCCGTCGGTCGGGGCCGGCGGGTCCAGGTAACGCCCCGATCGACACCACGTTCAGCCTGGTCGACTGGGCGTGGTGTCGTGCGCGTTCCAGGGGTTCGACCAACCGCACCGCTAACGCAGCAGCGCCAGCCGGTTGATGATGGAGTCGCGCAGCTCCGGTGGCCAGGGAAACAACGGCGCCGCCACCTGGAGCTGGGCGAGTCCGTGCAGCCCGACCCAGAGCGCCGTCGCGTCGCCGAAGGGATCCGTGCTGGTCGAGCGTCCCGCCGCGACGCAGTCGGCGAGCGTACGCCGGAGGACCTCGAAGGCACCCATGCCGAGCACGGCGAGTTCGTCCGCCAGGGCCGGGGCCCGCTCACGGGCCTGTTCGGCATCCCAGACAGCGCCGAACATCACCCGGTACTGGTGGGGCCGGCGTTCGGCGAAGCTCAGGTAGGCCGAGCAGACCGCGCGCAGACGCTCGACCGGATCCGCGTCCTCCGGTGCGGCCAGTTCCTTCTCCAGGATGCCGAACGCGCGTTGCGCGACCGCGAGCAGGATCGAGTCCAGGTCCGGGAAGTGCGGATAGATCGACGGCGCGGAGACGCCGGCCTGCCGGGCGATCCCCCGCAGGGTCACGGCTTGCGGCGGTCCGTTCTCCAGGAGCGTCATGGCGGCGTCGACGATCTCGTCGCGCAGTTGGGCGCCTTCGCCGCGCTTGTTGCGGGCCCGTGTTCTCGGTGTGGTCACCCCCGTGACTTTACAGGCGTTAGGCGAGCGCGTAAGTTAACGGCTGTAAGTTAACGCCCGCTTCTCAAGATGGAGCCCCTCATGACGGCTGCGACTCCTACCCGACTCACCACCGCTGCCCCCACCCACCGCGCTGACCTCGCCGGCCGTGCGCTGGCGGCCCTCGCATCCCTCGCCACCGGCGTCGCGTTCGTCAACGGCGTGCTGCTGACCATCAACGCCAGCGACGACCGCCTGTTCATCGAAGGCTGGCGAGTCTCCAGCTACGGCATCTTCGCCGCGCTCTTCGCCCTGCTCGCCCTCAGACCCCGCCAAGCGGCCGGCGTCTGGGAGATCGTTCTCGTCGGCAAGACCGCCCTCGTCGTGTTCGGCGCGCTGATCGGAGACGTCCCCGAGGCACGGCTGTCGGCCATCATCGACTTCGGGCTCGTCGCCGTCGTCGCGACCGCGTACGTGTTGTGCCGCGGCTGGTTGGCCTGGCAGCCCACGACCACCAACCCGACCCGATGACGGCAACGACAATGCCCTCCACCCCGCCCGCGCGGCGCGCGGACCGAACCGCCATCATCTCGATCTGGGCCGTCCCGGTCCTGGTCGTCGGCCAGTTCGCCATGCTGGCCATCGCCCCGGTCGCCCTCGCGCTGACCGTCAGCCTGCGCCACGCCCACCTCCGCCGACTACGCCGCTGGACCATCGCTCTCGCCACCGCGTACGCCACCCCGCTGATCCTCTGGGCCATCGGACCCGACCGCGCCCCGAGCCTGTCCAAGGACATGCACCCGGCCCTCGCCGCACTGATCGTGCTGGCCGCGCTGGCCGCGGCCACGGCCTTCCACCTCGACCGTCGGCGCCCGCACAGGCCCGACGGCGCGTCGAACGAGCGGCGGCTGTCTCTTCGGGTCGCGCCGTGACCAAACCGCTTCTCCCCGCTTGGGCGGACGCCTCGGATCGCCCGTCGCCGTCATCCGACGGCGACGGGCGATCCGAACGCTCAGTATCGAGGGAACGAACCCCACCGCTTGACGGCGTACGACTCGCCCCGCCGCTCGACCTCGAGGGCGGAGTGCCCGCTGAAGTGCGCCGGCAGCACCAGCGCCCGGGTGTCGGCCGCCCAGCCGAGCAGGCGACCGCGAGTGATCGCTGCCTGGGTCGGGTCTTCGCAGAAGCAACTGCTGTGGTCGTGGTGGCGCAACTGGAGCGGGGTGTGCAGGATGTCACCGGCGAACAGCGCCCGCTCGCCAGCCGACTCCATCTTGATCACGGCGTGGCCGGGCGTGTGCCCGGGTGCGGCCTCCAGCCGCAGGTTACTGTCGATCACATACGTGTCCTCCCACAGCTGGACCTGCCCGTTGACGTGCACGGGGGCGACGCTGTCGTCGTACGCGTTCTCGTTGACACTGCCGGCGATGCCGGGATTGTTCCTGGGGTTCCAGTAGCGGAAGTCGACGGCGGGCATCAGGTAGGTGGCGTTCGGGAACGTTGGCAGCCACTGACCGTCGACGAGCCGGGTGTTCCAGCCGACGTGGTCGACGTGCAGGTGTGTGTTGATCACCAGATCGACGTCCTCGGGCTTGATCCCCGCCTCGACCAGCCGGTCCAGGTAGTTGACCCGCTGGTGATGCCAGGGTTCGACCGCGGGCCGGTCCTTGTCGTTGCCGACCGCGGTGTCGACCAGGATGGTGCGGCCCTCGCTGCGCAGCAGCCAGGTCTGCATGGCGACGTGCACCATGTCGTCGTCCGGCCCGAGGTGGTCCGGAGTCAGCAGCTCGCGGTCCGTACGCCAGGCGTCAGCAGCAATGGTGGGAAAGAAGGCACCGGTCGGCATGATCGGGCCGTGCGTCTCCTCGACGCGGGTGACCGTCACGTCACCGAGCTGGATCTCGTGCATGGGTTTCTCCAAGTGTGGCGGGTCAGCGCAGCGGCAGGGTGGCCAGCGCCAGGTTGGGGTCGACGCCGGTGGTGTACGCGGCGCTGAGCACATAGGCGGTGCGACCGCGCACGGCCACCGAGGTCGGGTTCTGCAGCCCGTCGGCGGCGGTAAGCAACGTCCGTGAACGACCGGCCACGTCGATGCTCACCACCGTGTTGGGGCCGTTCAGGGTGGCGATCACCTGGCGATCATCGGCACCGACGAACGTGAAGTCGTCGATGCCGACCAGGCCGGTCGCCGCCACCCGGACAGGGCCGGGCCGGCCGTGCCGCAACGGAATCCGCAGCAGCGTGCCCTGGTCGAGGTTGGTCGCCCACACCGCGTCGGCGCGTACCTTGATGCCGTTGGCGCCGAGGAAGCCCGCCGCGGCGAGTTCGGGTGCCGATGACCACACCTCGGCGCGCCCACCTTGCAGGGGCACGGTCGAGATCGTGCCGAGCACCGAGTCGGTGAGGTAGAACCTCTTCGCCTCCGCGTCGTACGCCAAGCCGTTGGGGAGCCCGTCGGCCGGTAGCGCCGCGATGCGGTGCGGGGCCTGACCGGGGCGCAGTCGGTACAGCCCCGTGGTGGCGGCATCGCCGCTCGCGTACAGGAAGTAGAGGGTGCCGTCGGGCATCCGGACGATGCCCGTGGTCAGCGCGAACGCGAGCACCGGCGTATTGACGCCGCCATCGGCGGGGGCCGGCAGGGTCGCCAGGATCCGCGTCCCGCCGGACGGGCTCACCGCGGCGACCTGTCGGGCCGCCGCGAAAGTGACGTAGGCCGTAGCGTCCGGGCCGAGGGCCACGTTCTCCGGCATCTGTCCCCTCGCCAGGTCGAAGTGGACCGCGATCCGCGAGGGCACCGGCGCCGCCGACGCTCGGGTCGGCCCGACGGTGCGGGCCCCGGTGATCGCGGCCGGTGCGGCGCTCGACGGCACGGCCGTCACCACAGCGATCCCCGCTGCGGCGACAGCGACTGCGACGGTCATCGTTCTCTTGCGCATTTCTGTCCTTACTCAGGATGTTGATGGGCTGGAAAGGGCACGACGGGTCCGGCGCTCCTCGCGGAGCACCTGTTGTCAAACCGGTGGGAACGGCGCTATTCGCGCCTGACGAGCGGATGCGCGGCACCGGTGGTGAGGGTGCCGTGCACAAGCAACGTCATCGCAGCGTGCGATGACGAGCCAGGTTCGGTGGTGGCGACGACCACGGTCTGGCCGTTCTCGGTACGCAGGGTCTGCTGAGTCACGCCCATCGCGCCGACCAGCGGATGGCGCATCTGGTAGACCGTGTCGCCCCCGGCCTTCACCCGGTGGTCGGCCCACATCGCGGCGAACTCCGGACTCCGCACCGTCAACTCACCGACCAGCGCGGCCATCAGCGGGTCGTCCGGGTGCTGCCCGGAGGCCATCCGCAGCGTCGCCACCACCGCGCGGGCCTTGGTTGGCCAGTCCGCGTACAGGTCGCGGGTGTGCGCGTCCAGGAACACCAGCCGGGCCATGTTCGGGTACTGGTTCGGCCGGTCCGGGATCTCCGGGTTCAGATGGCCGGCGAACAGGGCATGACCGGCGGCGTTCCAGGCCAGCACGTCGGCGCGGTGACCGAGCACCACCACGGGTACGTCATTGAGCGTCGCGACGAGCTGGCGTACCGCCGGGCTCACCCGCTCCGGGGCCGGGCGGCGCACGGCGGGCCGCCGGCGGGTCCCGGCCGCCAACTCGCCGAGGTGGCGGCGTTCCGCGTCGTCGAGCCGCAGCGCCCGGGCCAGCGCGTCGAGCACCTCGGGTGAGGCGTTCACGGCCTGCCCTTGCTCCAACCGGGAGTAGTACGACACGCTCACCCCGGCCAGCAGGGCCAACTCCTCCCGGCGCAGCCCTCGCACCCGGCGCCGCTCACCGTACGTCGGCACGCCGCTGTCCTCCGGGCTCAGCTGGGAGCGCCGGGCCTGGAGGAAGTCGCCGAGCTGTCCTCTCGCGTTCATGACTCGAAGTATTGCGATCCCTGCCGGTCCCAACCACTCACTGCCAGGGGTAGGCACCGCACGGCGAGGCAGCCCCTGCACCGACCGGGCGATGGGCACCGGCGAGGGTCGTCTGCCGGGCGCAGTGGCCGTACGATCGACCGAGGTCCGTTGTGGACGTCGTCCTGCTCGTGCTCATGCTGGTCCGGCTGGAACAGGTCCGGACGCTGCGGGAACTCGACGGGCGATCGGAGGCTGGCGGTTCAGCGTCCGGCGAGCCGCCGCGGCCGCCGGTCACTTCGGCGGAGGAACGCCGGTGCTCAGGGCGCCATACGCCGAGGGTGACCCGACCCGTACCGGCCGGCGGACCCGGGCCGGCGGGGCGGGCAGAGCCCTGCGGTCGACCTTGCCGTTGGCGGTGGCGGGCAACTCGGGCAGCACCACGTGGCGCAACGGCACCATGTGGTCGGGAAGCTGCTCGGCCAGGAACGCCCGCAGCGCCGCCTCGCTCACGTCGCCCGCGTCGGCGTGCCGCTCGGTCACCACGTACGCCACCAGGGTCGGGGCCGCACCCAGGTCGTCGCGGAGCAGCACCACGCTGTTCGCGACGAGCGGGTGACTGTTCAGCACCGACTCGATCTCGCCGAGTTCCACCCGCTGCCCACGGATCTTCACCTGCGTGTCGATGCGCCCGCCGTAGTTCAGGTGCCCCTGTGGTGACCACCAGGCCAGGTCGCCGGTGCGGTACACCCGCTGGGGACGCCCGGCGACGTGCACGGTGCCGAACCGCTCGGCGGTCAGGTCGGGCCGTCCGGCGTACCCCCGGGCCAGGCAGTCGCCGCCGACCACCAGTTCCCCGGGTACGCCGAGCGGGGCCAGCGCACCGTCGTCGTTCAGCACGTATGCCGTGACGTTGGTGATGGGCCTGCCGATCGGGACGGTGGGGTCCGGTTCGGGCCGGCGGCACGGCCAGGCGGTGACGTCGATGGCGGCCTCGGTGGGGCCGTACAGGTTGTCCACCCGCACCGTCGGCAGGGTGGCGGTGAGCTTGTTGACGAGCTTCGGCGGCAGGGCCTCCCCGCTACAGATCACCCGGCGCAGGGCTGCGCACGCGGCGACTCCGGGCTCCTCGACGAACAGGGCGAGCATCGACGGCACGAAGTGCACTGTGGTCACCGCCTCGCGGGCGATGACGGCGGCCATCTCCTGCGGGTCGCGGTGCGCCTGGGCCTCGGCCGTGACCAGCGTCGCGCCGGCCAGGAAGGCCCAGAGCAGTTCCCACACCGACACGTCGAAGGTGTACGGCGTCTTCTGCAGCACCACGTCGCCGGGCCCGATGCGGTACTCCTCCTGCATCCACGCCAGCCGGTTGGCCAGCGACAGATGGGTCATCTGCACACCCTTCGGCGCCCCGGTCGACCCGGAGGTGAAGATGACGTACGACAGCCCGTCCACCACCTCCTCCGGAGCGCGGTAGCCACGCCAGTCGACGGGCGAGGCGGGCAGGTCGGCGCCGGCCAGTGGTCGCACCGGAACGGCCGGGGCTCCACCGGTGCCGAGCGCGGCCCGTCCCTCCTCGTCGGCGAGCGCCAGCGCGGCGTCGGCGGTGGTGAGCATCAGGTCCAGCCGGGCCCTCGGATGGGACGGGTCCAGCGGCAGGTACGCCGCTCCGGCCAGCAGGACACCGAGCACCGCGACGACCATCTCCGGGCTCCGCTCGGTGCACAGGGCGACGACCGAGCCGGGGCCGACGCCCTCGGCGCGCAGTCGCCCGGCCAGCGCCGCTGCCTCGTCGAGCAGGTCCCGGTAGCTGCGGTCGCGTCCCCCGCCGCGCAGCGCGACGGCGTCCGGGGTGCGCTCCGCCTGCCGGCAGATCGCCTCGTGCACGGGTGTCCGGGGGGCCGGGGTCGGCGCGGGGTTGAAGCCGAGCAGCGTGGCCCGCTCCCGGGGACCGACGAGCACCGCCTCGCGCACCGGGCGGTCGGGGTGGGCGGTGAGCCATCCGCTCAGGGTGTCCAGTCGTTCCTGGAGGTGGGTGGGATGACAGTGGTCGCCGGCGAGCCAGACCGGCACCGGGCCCACCGTTCCCGTCGCCCCGCCCGGTGGGCCGGGTGTCACCAGCACCGCGTCCACCGGGGACAGCTCGGTTGACGGTGTCCGCGTCTGCGCGCGTACCTCTGTCGGTGTGGTGTCCGGGTGCACGCGCAGCGTGTGGTCGCCGTGCGGGCCGCGCACCGTCACCGACGTCGCGCCGGAGAGGCGGTGGGCGAGCACGGCCGCCACCGCTGCGGCGTGTGCCAGGTCGGTGGGGTCGGTCATGCGGTCACCAGCTCGGCCAGGGCGCGCGGCGTGGGTCGCGCGGACAGTTTCTCCATCGGGATGCGGACGGCGAAGCGGCGCTGCACCTGGTTGACCATGCGGATGAACAGCAGGGACTCACCGCCGACGGTGAAGAAGTCGGTGTCCGGCCCGATGTCGGGCGAGCCGAGCAACCGGCCCCACAGCTCCACGATCTCGCCCACCACCGTGTTCTCCCCGGTAGCCGCGGGAGGCGGCGACGGTTCGGCGGTGTCCGGGGCCGGTGGCGGTGTCGCCTCCAGCCAGTGGCGGGTACGGGCGAACGGGTACGTGGGCAGCGCCACCCGTCGCGCCGGGGTGTCGCCGCGCACCGCCGGCCAGTCCACCGTCACCCCGGCCGTCCACAGTCCACCGAGCCCGGCGAGGACGTCGGCGGCGTCGGCGCGCTGTGCCGCCCGTGGCTGCACGGCGAACCCGGGCACCCCCCGTCCCTGCGGTGTCTGCCGGGCCATGCCGGTCAGCGCGGTGCCGGGACCGACCTCGACGAGCACGGGGTCGGGCAGCTCCAGCGCGGTCAGCAGGGCGTCGTGGTAGCGCACCGGGCTGCGCAACTGCGCCGCCCAGTAGCCCTCGGCACGCGACTGGCCGCTGCCGAGCAGCGCGCCGTCGACGCTGCTGACGACCGGGATGGTCCGGGGTCGGTGGGGCACCCGGTCGGCCGCCACGCCGAGCAGCCGGGCCGCGTCGGCCATCATCCGGCTGTGGAAGGCGCGCTGCGCGGGCAGCGCCCGACAGGGCACGCCGGCCGCGTCCAGGCGTTCGCGGAACGCGGCGAGCGGGGCCGGCGGTCCGGCCACGACGGTGACCTCCGGCGCGTTGCGGGCGGCGATGTCGAGGTCGTCCAGGCCCGCGAGGTGTTCCTCCACGGTGCGCGGCCCGGCCAGCACGACCAGCAGGTGGCCCTCCGGGGCGTCCTGCATGAGCCGGCCCCGGGTGGCGACCAGGCGCAGCATGTCGTCGTCGGCCAGCTCACCGGCGAGCGCGGCGGCCGGGAGCTCACCGACCGAGTGGCCGATCATCGCCGCCGGGCGGACGCCCCACGACAGCAGCAGCCGGCCGAGCGCCACCTCGTACAGGGCCAGGGCCGGCTGGGTGATGTCCGTGCGGTGCACGACACCGTGCGGGTCGTCGTCGACGAGGACGTCCCGCAGGTCCAGCCCGAGGACCGGGGCCAGCAGCTCCGCCCCGTGGTCGAGGTCGGCCCGCGCCGACGGGTAGTGGTCGTAGAGGCCCCGCGCCATGGCGGGAAACTCGGCGCCCTGCCCGGGGAACAGGAAGACCACCCGGGGTCGGCGGGCCGCCGCGCGCACCCGCGCCCGGCGCAGGCCGGCGAGCGCCGCCGGGACGTCCCGTGCGGCCACCGCCAACCGGTGCGGGAAGTGCCGGCGGTACGTCTGCGCCGTCAGCGCGACGTCCCGCAGGGACAGGTCGGGGCGCTGCCGCACGTACTCGTGCACCTGCTCGGCGGCCTCGCGGACCGCCTCCGGGGTCCGCGCGGACAGCACGATCAGCTCGGCGGGGCCGTCGGCGGCCGATGGCTCCGGCGGGATCGGGCCGTCGGCCTCCTCCAGCACCACGTGCGCGTTGGTGCCACCCAGACCGAAGGCGCTGACCGCAGCGCGGCGCGGACCGTCGACGGCCTCCCACCGACGGGCGACGGTGTCCACCATGAACGGTGTCGAGGGGTCCAGCAGCTCGGGCCGCGCCTGCTTCAGGCCGGCGAGCGGCGGGATCTGCCGGAAGTGCAGGGCCAGCGCTGCCTTGATGAGACCGGCGACACCGGCGGCGGCGTCGAGGTGCCCGACATTGGCCTTGACCGAGCCGATCGAACGCTGTCGCCCGCCGCTACGGAACACCTCAGTCAGCGCGGCCAGCTCGATGGCGTCGCCGACCTCGGTCGCGGTGCCGTGCGCCTCGAGGTAGCCCACTGTCGCCGGGTCGACGGCGGCGGAGGCGTACGCGCGGGTCAGCACGTCGACCTGCCCGGCGATGCCCGGCGCGGTGTAGCCGACCTTCATCCCACCGTCGTTGTTCACCGCCGACCCCTTGATCACCGCGTACACGGTGTCCCCGTCCCGGCGGGCGTCCGCGACGCGTTTGAGCACCACCAGGGCGACCCCGTTGCCGGGCACGGTGCCGTCGGCCGCGGCGTCGAAGGGCCGGCACGTGCCGTCCGGCGACATGATGCCCTTCGTCTCGTAGAGGTACCCGGCCTGCTGCGGCACCGCCACGCAGGCGCCACCGGCCAGCGCGACGTCCGAGTCGCCGCCGCGCAGGCTCTGGCAGGCCAGGTGCACCGCCACCAGCGACGTCGAGCAGGCGGTCTGCACGGTGATGGCGGGTCCGCCCAGGTCCAGCCGGTACGCGATCTTCGCGGCCAGGTGGTCCTTCTCGTTGCCCAGCACCACCGACAGCAGCCCCTGCGACTCGACGACGTCGGGCTGGGCGAACACGTGGTGCAGCGCGTAGTAGTTGAACCCGGCCCCGGCGAAGACGCCGACCCGACCGAACGGCCGCTCGGTGGCGAGCCCCGCCGACTCCAGCGCGGCCCACGCCGTCTGCATCAGCAGCCGGTGCTGCGGGTCCATCGTCTCCGCCTCCCTCGGCGTGATGCCGAAGAAGGCCGCGTCGAACAGGTCCGGGTCGGCCAGGACGCCGCGCGCCGGCACGTACGCCGGGTCGTCGAGCCGGTCGGCGGGCACCCCGGCGGCCACCAGCTCGCCCCGGGTCAGCGCACTGACGGTGGTCTTCCCGGCGACCAGGTTCGACCAGTACTCCCAGACGTCGGCGGCGCCGGGGAACCGACCGGCCAGGCCGACGATCGCGATGTCGTCGTTCATGAGGGTGCCCCTGCTCTCTCGGTCTGTGCGTGCAGATGCCGGGCCAGGGTCTGGACGGTCGGAAAGCGGTAGAGGTCGGTGAGCGGGATGGTCCGGCCGGCCAGCCGCTCCTGCAGCAGCCGGCGCACGATCGCCAGGCGCAGCGACTCACCGCCGACGTCGAAGAACGCCTCGTCGACGTCGAAGTCGTCGGTGCCCAACGCCTCCACCCAGGCGTCCGTCACCAGCTCCTCGAACTCGGCCAGTGACGCCGAGCGCTGGGCGGGAACCCGGGCCGGCGCGGCCGAGGTGTCCGGCGGCGCTGTCGGTTGGGCCAGCGCGCCCAGTGCCCGCAGGTCGACCTTGCCGTTGCGGTCCAGCGGGAACTCCGCCACCGTCACCCACTGCTGCGGCCGGGCGTACGGGGCCAGGTCGGGCTCCACCGCGCGGCGCACGGCGGCCACGTCGACGCCGTCCGGGTCGGGCTTGAGCGCCGCGCAGAGGCGTACCCCGGTCGTCGGGTCACCGGTGGGGAAGACCACGGCGTCGCGGACGCCCGGCTGCGCCCGCAACCGGCGCTCGACGTCGACCGGCTCCACCCGGTGTCCGGCGATCTTCACCTGGCGGTCGTTGCGGCTCAGGAAGCGCAGCTGCCCGTCCGCGCCCCAGCGCACCAGGTCGCCGGTGCGGTAACGGCGTTCCCCGTCGTGGCGCACGAAGGAGACGTCCGTCCTCGTCGCGTCGCCCAGGTACCCGTCGGCCAGACCGGTGCCGCCGGCCAGCAGTTCACCCACGGCGCCCGGTGGGACGAGACGACCCGACGCGTCGACGACGGACAGGTCGGTGCCGTGCACCGGAGCACCGATCGGCAGCGGGTCGGGCGTCGCGTCGGCGTGCTCGACGGAGTACGTGGTGGTGAAGGTGGTGTTCTCGGTGGGGCCGTACCCGTTGGTCAGGCGCAGGCCCCGGCAGGCCCGCAGCACCTGGCGCACGTGCGGCGGTGACACCGCTCCCCCGCCGGTGAACAGCTGCCGCAGCCCGGCGAACGCGTCCGGACGGTGGTCGGCGACCAGGTGGAACACGCCCGAGGTGAGCCAGGCGTGGGTGACCCCGGCGGCGCTCAGCACGTCGGCCAGCCCGCGTGGCGTCGGGTCCTCCGGCGGGAAGACCACCACCGTGTCGCCGGTGGCCAGGGGCACCAGCAGCTCCAGGGTGGACGCGTCGAACGCCAGCGGGGACAGCCGCAGCATCCGCATGCCCGGCCGCTCGGCGAACATCCCCGGGTCGTCGGCCAGTCGCAGCACCGCCCGGTGCGGCACGACGACGCCCTTGGGCACGCCCGTCGAACCGGACGTGAAGGAGACGTACGCGGTGCGCGCCGGGTCGGTCGGCACCGCCTCGACCGGGTCTGCCCCGACGGGCGTCCGCGGATCGACGAGCGGGCAGTCGACGACTCCCGGCCAGGGCTCGCCCACACCGAGGCGGGCCCGCGCCGCGACGGTCGCCGCCAGATGGGTACGCCACTCGGCGGTGGCGTGCTGGTCCACGGCCACGTAGTGCGCGCCGAGCCGCAGCACACCCAGCACCGCTACCGCCTCGGCGGCCGAGCGGGGCACCTCCAGCAGAACCGCGTCGCCGGCACGCACCCCGTGGCCGTGCAGGAGACGGGACTGCTCGACCGCGGCGTCGTGCAGCTCACGGTAGGTGAGCGTCAGCCCGGTGTGCGCGTCGACGAGCGCGGACCGCTCGCCCGCCGACTCCGCGTACGCCGCGAACCGGTGCCACACGTCGTCGGCGGTGTCGTACGTCCCACCCGAGCCCAGCTCGCGCAACCGGGCGCGCTGACCCGCCGAGAGCGTGGTGACGTCCCGCACCGTCGCGTCCGGGTCGGCGGCCAGCTCCCGCACCGCCGCCTGGAACGACTCGACCAGTTCCCCGGCGTCGGCGGCGGTCAACAGGGCTGTCGCGTACTCCAGCGCGAACCGGGGACGATCCGACCACGACTGGAGGTAGAGCAGGGCGTCGAACACCGCGCCGCCGCAGTGACCCTCGTGCAGCCGCCAGGTACGGTCGCCCACCACCAGCTCGTCGGGCACCAGCTCGTGGTGGGCGGCGAAGCCGAGCTGGGCCAACGGGTTCCGTCCCGGGTCGGTGCCGGCGCCCAGCGCGGAGACGACAGTCTCGAACGGCACGTCGGCGTCGGCGACCGCCGCGGCCAGGGCGTCGGCGATCCCGCGGACGAACTCCCGGACGGTGCTGTCGTCGGTCGCCGCGCAGCGGACCGGGACGACCCGGGTGCAGAGGCCCACCAGGCGGTCCATGCCCGCCTCGAACCGGCCCGCCGCCGGCACCCCGAGCACCAGGTCGTCCAGACCGGCGCGGCGGGACACTGTCAACGCCCAGGCCGCCAGGGCCACCGACGTGACGGTCACTCCGCACTCCCGGGCCAATCCGGTCGTCGCCTCCGCTGCCGTCTCGTCCAGGTGGAAGCGCAGCCGGGCGCCCCGCCCGTCGGCCTCGGCGACCGGCGGCAGGTCGGTGGGGAGCGTCACCGTCCACGGTGCCCCGTCCAGCCGCGCGGTGACCCGGGTCAGAGCGGCGTCAAGCGCGCCGGACGACTCCTGCGCGGCGAGCCGGGTGCCGACCCAGTCCGGCGACGGGGCCGCCTCGGCCGGGCCGTCCCCGGCATAGAACTCGGCGAACTCCCGCGCGAACAGTCCGACGCTCCAGCCGTCGCTGACCGTGTGGTGCACCAGCATGGTGAGCAGGTCGCGCCGGCCGGTTCGGGTCAGTACGAACACCACGGGTGGCTGCGCGAGGGGGCGCAGCAGACGCGCGGCGGCCGGGCCGTACAGGTCGTGTACGGCGTGTACCGCGTCGTCGTCGGGCAGCGTCTGGTGCAGCAGGCGCGGCTCATAGGGCGCGGGCAGCACGATCCGGGCCTGGCGGGGGTCGCGCACGAAGCGTGTCCGCAGCGCCTCGTGTCGGGTGGTCAGCTCGCGCAGCGCCCACCGGACCCGGGCCGGGTCGAGGGGCCCGTCCGCCTCCACCGTGAACATCAGGTGGTACGGCGCGTCCCGCTCCAGCAGGTGCGCGGCCAGCATGGACCGCTGACCCGGCAGCAGCTCCCGCTCTGCCGGCCGCCGCGCGACGACGGGTGGCGCGGTGTCGACGAAGTCCACGGCGCCGGCGAGGGCCTGGGCCAGCGGCAGCGCCGACAGCAGGCGGGCGCTGTCCACGTCCGCCCGCAGCTCGCGCTGACCCAGCGAGACCAGGGCGATGGCCTGGAGCGAGGTGCCGCCCAGAGCGACGAACGACTCGGTGGCGGCCGCCGCGCTCACCTGTTCGGGGGTGCCGCCGAGCACCCGCGCGGCGAGCGGCACCCAGGCGGCGAGGTCGGGGGCGACCATCAGGCGGTCTCCGCCGCCGGACGCTCCAGCGGCACCTCGCTCGCGACCTTGCGCAGGTCGGCGAGGCGGGGGTTCTCCAGCACGTGCCCGAACATGACCGCGAGGTTGAGTTCCTGGCGGATCAGGGTGCTCAGCCGCAGCGCGCTGAGCGAATGGCCGCCGAGGTCGAAGAAGTCGTCGTCGTCGTCGACGGTGTCGACGCCGAGCACCTCCATCCACAGCTCCTCGAACTCGGCCACCCAGGTCCGGTCGTGTACGTCGCGCATCAGTGTCGCCTCTCTGTGGTCGGGTCGGCTCCGGGTGCGTCCAGGTAGTGCCGGGTGGCCGCGAAGGGGTAGGTGGGGGCGGGCAGCCGGCGGCGGCCGGTGTCGTGCACGGAATCCCAGGCGTCGGTGAGACCCAGCTGCCACAGTGCGCCGACGGTCGCCAGCAGTCGGGCGTGCCGGTTGGCGGGAAGCGGCGGCTGGTCGGCGTCCAGGTGCGGGGTGACGCTGGTGCCGACCTCGATCCAGAGCACCTGGTCGGGCACGTCGGGGGGCGGCGTCGACGTCGGGGGACGGAGGGCCGCGGCCCGCCAGAAGGCGCTGTCGTCGGGCCGCCCGTCGATGAGCAGGGGCAGAGCGGCGGGGTGCAGGCGTACCCCGGGGTCGTCGGTGTCGCGCAGCAGCGCCAGCGCGTCCGCGAGCGACATCACCCCGGCCACGACGGCGGCGGCCACCGCGCCGACACCGTCACCGGCCAGAGCGCGCGGGGTGACGCCCCGGCTGCGCAGTGACCGGGTCAGGCCGACGCAGGCCAGCAGCCGGTCGCCGCGTTCCCGGACCGAATCGTCCAGGTCGTGGCCACGCAGCAGCGCGACGCCCTCGTCGACGGTCCGTCGGTACACCGGGTCGGCGTCGTAGTTGGGTCGGTTGCCGGTCAGCTCACCGGCCCCGGTGAGGTGCAGCGCCACCCCGCGCGCCCGAGCCGTCGCGTCGACAGTGCGGACCCGGGCGACCCCGTCGGTCACGCCGGTCAGGACGGCGGCCCGCCAGGGCAGCTCGGCGCGGCCGGTCCGCAGTGTGTACGCGAGGTCGGCCAGGTCCCCGGGCGCGGTTCCCGCCGCGAACGCGGTGACCCGGTCCAGGCTCTCCTGCGCCACCGCGGCGGTCTTCGCGGAGACCAGGACGAGCTGCGGGACGTGCCGGCGGGGTCGGGCCGCGATTGGCGGGGCCTCCTCCAGCACCACGTGGGCGTTGGTGCCGCCGATGCCGAAGGCGCTCACCCCGGCGCGGCGTACGCCGTCGACAGGCGCCCAGGGTCGGGCGGTCGTCGGCAGCTCGAACACCGAGCCGTCCAGTCGGATCGCCGGGTTGGGCGTACGGAGGTGGGCGATCGGAGGAATCGTCCGGTGCGTCAGGGCCAGGACCGTCTTGATCAGGCCGACCACCCCGGCGGCGGTGTCCAGGTGGCCGACGACCGACTTGACGGCGCCCAGCGCGCAGGGCGCCCGGTCGGGCCGGGTGGAGTCGAACACCTGCCGCAGCGCCGCCACCTCGATCGGGTCGCCGAGCGCGGTGCCGGTGCCGTGCGTCTCGACCAGGCCCACGGTGTCCGGGTCGACGTCGGCCACCTCCAACGCCGCCGCGATGACGGCGGCCTGACCGGTCGGACCGGGCGCGGTGAAGCCGGCCTTGCGGGCGCCGTCGTTGTTGACAGCGGAGCCACGGATCACCGCGTGCACCGTGTCGCCGTCACGCAGCGCGTCGGTGAGGCGCTTGAGCACCACCACGCCCGCTCCGTCACCCGGCACCGTCCCGTCGGCGGCGGCGTCGAAGGCGCGGCAGCGACCGTCGGCGGAGAAGATGCCGCCGGGCTCGTGCAGGTGTCCGCGCCGGGTCGGCGGGGCGACGGTGGCCGCCCCGGCCAGTGCCACGTCGGCGTCGTAGGTGAGCAGCGCCTGCGTCGCCTGGTGCACCGCGACGAGCGACGTCGAGCAGGCGGTCTGCACTGTCAGCGCCGGCCCCTGAAGGTTCAGCTTGTAGGCGATCCGGGTGGCGGCGAAGTCCTTGTCGCTGCCGATGATCACGCCCAGGCCACCGGCCGCCTCGACCGCGCGCTCGTTGGGCCACACGTTGTCCAGCAGGTAGACGTTGAGCCCGGTGCCGACGTACACCCCGACCCGGTTGCCGTCGGCGGCGACCGGCGGGTGACCGGCGTGCTCCAGGGCCGCCCAGGCGCACTCCAGCAGAATCCGCTGCTGCGGGTCCATCAGGGCGCTGTCCGACGGTGAGTAGCTGAACAGCCGGTGGTCGAAGCGGTCCGCGTCGGTGAGCACCGCGCGGGCCGGCACGAAGCCCGACCGTTCCACCAGATCCTTGGGTACGCCCCAACCGACGAGCTGCTCGGGCGTGAAGACGCTGACGGCGTCGACGCCGTCGTGGACGTGTCGCCAGAACCGGTCCAGGTCACGTTCGGCGCCGGGGACGCGGATGGCCATGCCGACCACCGCCACCGCGGCGCTCTCGTCCAGCTCAGCCACGGCCGGCTCCCACGCTGCGCCGCCGGTCGGCCAGCAGGGCGCGGCCCTGGCGGCGCTGGGCCGCGTTGGGGTCCGCGACGACGGGCGCGGTGTGCTGGAGCGCCGCCGCGCAGCCGGCGATCGTGCCGCAGCGGAAGAGGTCGGTCACCGAGACGTCCAGACCCTCCTCGGACATCCGCTGCTGGAGCGCGATCAGCGCGAAACTGTGGCCGCCCAGGTCGAAGAAGTTGTCGTGCAGCCCGACATCGGGCCGCCGCAGCACCTCGACCCAGCAGGCCCGGATCCGTTCCTCCAACCCGGTGCCGACCACTGCGGCCGGTGTCCGCGACGGCGCGGTGGCCGTCCGTGCCGCGCGGCTGTCGGCCAGCAGGCGGGGAAGGTCCACCTTGCCGTGCGCGGTGAGCGGGATCATCGCCACGGTCAGGATCCGCGACGGCACCATGTACGCCGGCAGTGTCTCGCGCAGGTGCGCCCGCAGGTCGTGCTCGGCGTCCGGGCCGATCCCGTGGACCACGAACGCGACGAGTTCGTCGTCCTCGGCGGCCACGGCACACGACCGCACCGCGGGGTGGGTGAGCAGGGCGCCCTCCACCTCGGCCAGCTCGACGCGGTAGCCGCGCACCTGCACCTGCGTGTCGTTGCGGCCGAGGTACACCATGCCCCCGTCGAGACCCCACTTCACCACGTCGCCGGTGCGGTACATGACCCCGCCGCCGTACGGGTCGGGCGGGAACCGCGCCTCGGTCAGCTCCGGGTTGTCCAGGTAGCCGTGCGCCACGAGCGCGCCGCCGCAGTACAGCTCGCCGGGCACGTTGAGGCCGGTCGGCCGCAGGTCCTCGTCGAGGACGTAGCAGCGCGCCGACGGCAACGGCACGCCGATGGCACCCTCGGGGACCCGGGGCACGTCGGCGGCCGACGCCTGGAAGATCGTGACGTGGATGGTGCCCTCGGTGATGCCGTACATGTTGACGAACACCGTCTGCAGACCCGGCGCGTCCGCGATCAGCGACGCCAGCCGCGACCAGCTCAGCGCCTCGCCGCCGAGGACGACGTAGCGGATGCGGGAGGTCTCGTCGGGGCCGAGCGCCCGCAGGTACGGCGGCAGCAACCGGTAGAGCGCGCCCGGGGTCTGGAACAGCACGGTGACGGCCTCGCGACGCACCAGCCGGGCCAGCCGTTCCCGGTCCACCAGGTCGACCCGGTCGGCGATGACCAGCCGGGCGCCGGTGGTCAGCGCGCCCCACATCTCCCACACCGACGCGTCGAACGAGAACGAGCTGGCCGCCAGCCACACGTCGGCGGCCGTGACGTCCAGGCCCGCCGGGGTCGGGCTGTTCAGCGCGTCCAGGCCGCCGTGCCCGACCAGGACCCCCTTGGGTACGCCGGTCGAGCCGGAGGTGTAGATGACGTACGCCGGGTCGTCCGGCCCCGGGAAGGTCTCCTCGAGCACGGAGATTCCGTCGAGGGTGTGCGCGTCGGCCAGGGGGGTCCCGCTGTCGCGGGTGAGCGCCGCTGCCGCCTCTGCGGTCTCCGGGTCCACCACGAGCACCGCCATCCCGGCGTTCGCAACGATCAGTTCGAGGCGCTGGCGCGGGTAGTCCGGGTCCAGTGGCACGTAGACGCCGCCGAGCTTCCACACGCCCAGGATCGCCGCGACGACCCCCGGTGAACGGCCGAGCAGCAGCCCCACCCGGACGCCGGGGCGGACACCGCGGTCGGCCAGGCCCGCCGCGATCCGCCCGGCCCACCGGTCCAGCTCGGCGTAGGTGATCTCGACGTCCCGGTGGCGTACGGCCACCGCGTCCGGGGTCGCCGCCGCGTGGTCGGCGAAGCGACGCAGCACCGACGGGTGCATGACCGGCGCCGACGCGAGCGGCGGGTTCACCCCCTCGGTGAGCAGCGCCCGCTCGGCCTTGTCCACCATGGACGGCTCCCGCTGCTCCTCGTCGACGATCGACCGCAGGAACGTCAGGTAGTGCGTGAGCAGCGTGCCGACGGTCTCCGCCGTGAACAGCTCGGTGCTGTACTCGGCGCGCAGGAACGGCACGTCGGTGGAGACGTCGAGGGTCAGGCCCAGGTCGAACTTGGTGACGTCGATCTCGACGTCGACCTCGGTCAGCCGTACCCCGGCGAACTCGGGGAACGCGAACGGGAAGTTCTGCACCGTCAGCGAGGTCTGGAACAGTGGCGCGTGGCTGAGCTGCCGCTCCCCCACGGTCGCCCGCACGATCTGCTCGAACGGCACGTCCTGGTTGGCGAAGGCCGCCATGCTGGTCCGTCGTGCCCGGTCCACCAGCTCGGTGAAGCTCGGCCGGCCGGACACGTCGAGCCGGATCGGCAGCGTGTTGACCAGACAGCCGACCAGGCGCTCCTCGGCGTCGTCCATCCGGTTCGCCACCGGAACGCCGACCACCACCTCGTCCTGGCGCGCGTACCGGGACAGCACCGAGGCGTACGCGGCGAGCGTCACCGCGAACAGCGTCGCGCCCCGCGCCCGCCCCCACTCCCCCAGCCGCCGCACCAGTTCCGGCTCGACCGGGCGGCGCAGCACCGCGCCGGTGGTGCCGAGCACGCTCGGGCGGGGGAAGTCGGTGGGCAGCGCCAGTTGCGGCACGTCGACCAGCGCCGCACGCCAGAAGTCGAGGCCCGAGGTGTCCCGCCGCCAATCATCGTGCTGCCGCTCGGCGTACGCCAGGTAGGACTCGGCCGGCTCGTCGTAGGCGGCCACCGACCCGTCGACGGTGGCGTCGTACTCGGCGGCCAGGTCCCGCAGGAGCAGACCCACCGACCACCCGTCGCAGGCGATGTGGTGCACGAGCACCGCGAGGCCGTGCTCGTCCGGGCCCCAGGAGCGCAGGAAGGCCCGTACCACCGGCCCGTCGGCGAGGTCGAAGGGCTGCCGGGCCTGCTCGGCGACGAGCGTCCGCAGGTGGGCCTCCTGGGTGGCGCGATCGACCCACCCGTTGGCGGTGATGTCGACGTCCACAGCGGGCGTCGACGACACCCGCTGGGTGAGGACACCGTCGACCACCGCGAACGTGGTGCGCAGCGCGTCGTGCCGGGCGACCACCCGGGTCAGGGCCGTGCGAAGGGCCTCGGGTCGCAGCGCACCGCGCAGGTGCACCGCGAAGGCCACCACGTACGCCGGGTTTCCGGGCTGGAGCTGATCGAGGAAGTAGAGGCGTTCCTGGGCGAAGGAAGCACGACCGGTACGAACCATGCACCGATCGTGCGGCCCGGCACGTCCCGCGCGGCAGAGCACGTTCTCCTGCCTCACCAGGAAAAGCTCCCGGTCGCGTCGGCGACACGTCGACCCGGTCCCCGGGCATGGCGCGGCCCCGGCCCGACGCGGGTTGCCGTCGGACCGGGGCGGTGGTCGGCCGGTCAGTACTCGCCGCGCCCGAAGGCCGCCAGCTCGGCGGAGTGCAAGGGATTGCTGACGTACGTGGCGCCGATCGGGGCCGTCACCCGGCACCAGGCGTCGAGCCGGCCCACGTCGATGCCGGCGGCGCTCGCCAGCTCGTCGCGGCGGCGCACCATCTCCGCGCGGTCCAGACCCTCCAGCACGTAGTCCACGGCGTCGAAGCAGGGGTCACCGGCGCACGCCATCGGGTCGATCGCCACCAGGCCCCTGCCCCCGCCGTCGAGCACGTTGCCGAGGTGCAGGTCCCCGTGCAGCAGCACGGTGTCGGTGGGCACCGCGAAGAGGTCGTCGCGCAGCCGCTTGGACCCGCTCAGGTCGGCGCCCCGGCGCGTCGCCGAGTTGAACAGCACGTCGATCCAGTCCGCCAGTTGACGGGGAGCGGCAGCCGGGTCGCCCGCGCCGTGCAGATCGGTGAGGAAGGCGGCGTACTCCCGCGGTGAGGGCGGCTGCGGCATCTTCTCCACGAGGGTGCCGGGGTGGATCGCTTCGAGCAGGACGGCGCCCTTGGCCGACTCCCGCACCGCCGGCACCCGTCCGCTGGAGGCGAACTGGCGCAGCATGTCCACCTCCTCCCGCACGGCGTAGCTGTCCGGGGACAGCTTGAGCACCGCGTCGCCGAGCGGGCCCACGCACCGGAACACCACCGAGGAGTTGCCGGACTTGAGCCGGTCACCGAGAGTCAACTCCCACTGCTCGACGAGGTCGTCGAGCCGCTGGCGCAGCGTGCCCACCCAGCGGTGCGCGGCCCGGCCGAACCGTGGCTCCAGTCGGTTGGCGATCGCGTCCAGGTCCAGGCTCATCCCGCTCACCCCCGCACCGACCGCGCGCCGGCGTAGGCGGCCGCGCCCGGCGCCACGACACCACGCCTGCCGGTCAGCAGAACGCTGCCACCAGGCACCACTGGTGAATGGGAGCCGGGCGGCCCGGGGCGCCCCAACCGCGCCCGGCGGGCGACCTCGATCGCCTCGTACCGGTCAGAAACGTTCAATTTGCTGAAGATGATGGAAATATGATTGCTGACCGTTTTCGGGGACAGATTCAGCTTCGCGGCGATCGCCACGTTGCGCATACCCGAGGCAATCAATTCCAGCACCTCCCGCTCGCGGGCTGTCAGCTCCGGGAAGAGCTGCTGATTGCGGGGCTCCCGGCTCAGTTGCCCGATGAGCTTGTCGGCCACCCGGGGGCCGAGGATGACCTCACCCGTCGCGAGGCCCCGGATCGTCCGGACGATGCCGTCGCCCGGGCAACTCTTGAGCACGTAGCCCCGGGCGCCCGCCCACATGGCCGCGAGGATCGCGTGTTCGTCCTCGACCGCGGTGAAGACCAGCACCGCTGTCGAGGGCGACACCCGGATGATCTCCTGGATCGTCACCCCCGCCTGGAACCCCGGCAGCTCGACGTCGAGAACGAGCACGTCGGGACGTGTGGCGGTGGCCAGCGCCAACGCCTCCCGCGCGGACGCCGCCTCACCTGTCACGGCGACCTCAGCCGACGGCGACAGCAGGGCGTGCAGGCCCTTGCGCACCACCGGCTGAGCGTCGGCCAGGACCACCGTCACCGCGTCGGGTTGTGTCTCCGCCGCGACTTCCTCCGGACACCGCCTCATGTTCCGAGTCAGTTCCGAGACCGAGCCAACGCTGACCATCTATCCACCTCACCCCGTCCGAACGGCCCGCGGTGTCTTAGTCGCGCGGGGAAACGCCGCGGTAGCGCCGACCCCGCGTCGTGATGAACATCTACTCACGGCCAACAGAACAACACAAGAAGTGATCCCGGGAACGGGCTCGGTCAGGCTTTTGACGCATCGAAAAAACGAACCAGACTTTCCGTCTTGGCCCTGACGAAGCCGTCCACAGCGGACCTTTCACGGACGGTCGACGTGCCGCCGACCCCGGGAGTCCACGGGAGAATTTCCCGGCCGATCCGGGACGTCGTCCCGCACGCGCTACTCCTGTCGCCCTGTCCGCCGGCGACCGCCGTCGCCAGGATTGACCCATGCCCTTGTCACGAGTGACGGACGTTGTCGCCGGCCTGGTACCGACCGACCCGCTCCGCAGGAAGCTGATCGCGATCCGACTGGCCGAGTCCATCGGCAAGGGAGTCTTCCTCAGCGGCAGCATCGTCTACTTCACGCTGCGTGTCGGACTCGACGCCCGGCAGGTGGGCCTGGGCCTGTCGGCCGCCGGCCTGTCCGCCTTCCTCTCGTCGGTCCTGTTCGGTGTGATCGCCGACCGGGTGGGCGCCCGCCGCCTGCTCGTCATCCTGTTCGCCGCGCTGGCGGTTGGATTCGGGCTCTACAGCCTCGTCGACAGCGCGACCGCCTTCTTCGCGCTGGTCGTCACCGTCGGCTTCCTCGAGTACGGCACCGGCCCGACCAACGGGGCCCTCATCGGCAACCTCGTGCCCGCCGAGGAGCGGGTGAAGCTCAAGGCCATGATGCGGTCGGTGTTCAACATCGGATTCAGCATCGGTATCGGCGTGGCGGCCGTCGCCGCCCTCAGCCAACGGCTGCTCGTGCTGATCCCCCTCACCACCGCCGCGTTGATGGCCGGCGCCGCGCTGCTCGTCACCCGCCTGCCCGACGTGCCGCCGCGTCCCGCACCGGTGGGCTTCAAGCGTTTCGCCGCAGTCCGCGACCCACGCTTCCTCGCGGTGATCGGCGTCTCGACGATCCTCGCCTCGCACGTCAGCATCATCCTGGTGACGATGCCGCTCTGGGCGCTCAACCGCACCGACCTGCCGCACTTCCTGATTCCTCTGCTGCTGATCGTCAACACCGCGTTCGTCATCCTGTTCCAGGTACGGGCCAGCCGGGGCGCGGACACCGTGCACGGCGCCGGTCGGCTCGCCCGGCGCTCCGGCTACTGGCTGGCCGGCGGCTGCGCGATCCTGGCGGTGACCGCGCTCGACGACAACGTGGTCCTGGCGTCCGTGGCGATCGTCGCCGCCGTGCTGATCCTCTCCGTGGCCGAGGTGATGCAGGCCGCCTCCGGTTGGGGGCTCGCATTCGGCCTCGCCCCCGAGCACGCTCAGGGCGAGTACCTGGGGGCGTTCGACCTGCACGTGATCACGCAGAACATCATCGGCCCGGCGGCGCTCTCCGGCCTGGTCATCGCCTTCGGCTTCTGGGGATGGCTGGGCATCGCCGTCGCCGCGCTCGTCGCATCGGCGCTGATCATTCCTGCCGCCAACCACAGCGCTGTCACGCTGGTCCACGAGACGGCCCCGGCCACCACGACCTGAGGGGCTGGTTCGGGAGGGCGAATGAGATTTTGAAGGCCGCGTCGGCTTTTTCGCCTCGGAACTCGACCCGACCCGCCGAAGCCGGACTGTTCACCCTGGCCTCGCCGACGACCTCGACGTAACCCCACCAGCAGGGCCTCCAGCGAGCCGCCAAGCCCACATCAGACAGAGGCTTCAACTCGGCGCTCTCCCGCCGCAGCCGGCGTAGCTCCTCCACCTCCGAGGTCGTCGGCCGGTCGTCACGCTGACCGCGGTCGGCCTCGTCCTGGCGGATCCAGTTGCGGCAACGCTTCGTGATGGGCCCCAAGCTGGCGGGCCAGCTGGCGGATCACGGGCTTCGGCTCCGACTCCCGATACAAGCCCACCGGGCGTTCACGCAGCTCATCGGGGCACTTCTTCGGTGCTGCGTCGCTGCCCGTAACCCGCGGCCGCAGACCGGTTCGGCTCCAGCATCGGCGGACTCAGCGTCGCGCAGCACACTCCTCCGCTCGACTTCGCCGTCTCGAAGGGTCGCGCGGCGCGGCGGCTGCCTCCCATCTGCGCATTTACTCCATCGCGGGCAAGTCGCACACCACCTCCACGTAGTCAATCCGTGACCCGATGCATGGCAGTTATTCATATCGATATAGATCGTCGCTTAACTGTTCCCGGCGGGCCGATGTTGACCCCTTGACGAGGGGCATCTGCCGCAGTCTAATTTGGTGTCCATATAGGGGAGGCCGACTTGCGGGAGAGTTCCAATTCGCCGTTCCGACGTCCATGCGTGGGCTCGCGCGGCAGCCTGGATCCCGAACAAAGCCAACAACATTCGCCGCCCGATAAAGGCGGCAGGACTGCGCCCCCGCCCACTGGAATCGACCCTTCGGAAGGAATCGGAGATGAGTATGAATTTCTTGAGCCGGCGGGATTTGCTGCGTCGAGTGGGAGGCTCCTTTATTGCCGGCGCAGGCATCGCCTTGTTTCCGGCCGGGTTCGCCTCAGCATCGCCCAAGACCGGCCTGACATCAACCCCCGGCAGTACAGCCGGCGGACCGGCGTATCCGGGAGACCCCGGCCTTGTCGCCAGGACGCCGGGGGAACTGGGTGCCGCTAAAGCCAGTTGGGAAACGCCGGAGTATGGCTACTACAGCGGCCACAATCCTGCCAACCCTGGCACAGCGATCGACTCCCCCTGGCAGCTCGTCGCGGTAAACGCGTCCACCGCCTACGCCCTTGGGTACCGCGGGCAGGGCGTCGCTCTGGGCATGATGGATTCGGGCTACCGGCCTACCCACGAAGGATTCCAGACCGGGCTGATCGTTCCGGTGAGAGCCGAGGGGTTCTACGGAACGTCCGGCTTCGGGTACCGGAACTCAGCAACCCCGTCGAACCCGTTCACTGCGGGCCAGCGGTTCACTGTGGCCGGCGACCAGGCGCGAACGAGTGACTACAGTCACGGAACCGGCATGCTTGGCGTCACCTCTGGCATTCGCGATGGCAAAGAGCAGCACGGCATCGCCTTTGGCTCGACGATGTATGTCGCCATGACCGGCGGTTCCGATACCCAGTCCCACGGCCCCTTCCACGATTACGTTTACTGGCGTACGGCCAATAAGGCCCTGGTTGACGTAGGCGCCCAGGTCATCAACAGCAGTTGGGGCTCTTATGTCCAGACTCTCGACAGGAGCCGTTTCGACGGCCTGGGTAACGACCTTGGGGTCAATGGCAACCTCGCCAACGCTTACCAACTGCGCGGCAAGGACAGCGCCAGCGCCACGGCGATGGCGATCATCATCCCCAACGAGCATCTGAAGGACCTGGAATACCAGTATTTCCTCTTCAAGAAGAGCTATTCGGAAGACGGTATTCAATACAACCCGAACCACCCCGGACGCTCCTTCATGGATGCCATCTGGGACGCTATCAAGGACAGCGGTACCGTCAACGTGAGGTCGGCCGGCAACAACGACTGGAGCAACCCGTACTTCCGCCCGGCGTACCCCTTCTTCAATCCCGCCGCGGAGGCGCAGTGGGTATGCGTCGGCGGGGTGCAGCCTCCCACTGCGGCCAACCCCGAATACACGAAGCAATTCGGGTACAACGAGGCGGGGCTCGCCAAATGGTGGACCGTGTCCACTCCGTCGAACAGTGTTCGAACCACCAACAGCGGTGGCGACACCAACTATTCGAACTCGAGCGGAACGTCTCCGGCGACGCCCGTCGCGACAGCGGTGATGGGGGTTCTGCTCTCCCGCTATCCGAACATGGACGCCAAGCAGGTCCGTGATCTGATGTTCACCACGGCGAACAACAAGATGTCCGACGGTGTGAGGTTCCTCGGCACGGGTCAGACCTCCCCCTCCGGGGCATCCATCGCCTGGACCGCTCCCGACGGGGTTCCGGACGCGCGCTGGGGCTGGGGCATCCCCGATCTGGACAAGGGCATGTATGGCCCCGGCCAGTTCCTGGGCCCCATGACCTACAACATGGACAAGGGGCCCCTGGACGTCTGGTCGAACGACATCAGCCAGGTCGCGATCAAGGAAAGGGAGCGGGAGGATCGGGAGTGGCTGGCGGCCTACAAGAAACAGGGCATCGCCTTCGCCGGTGAATTCAGCCCCAACGTACTGAGCCCGGACGGAAAGCTCAGCGAAAACGCCTTCATGCTTCAGGGCATTCTGGCTGATCCTTACGTCCAAGCCATCACCAACGGCCACCCGGAACTGTACGACAAGATCAGCTATGAGGACGCCGCCGAGTGGCGTAAGGAATGGATGGACGCGCGCGCGGCCTTCATTCAGAACAACATCGACAACAACCTCTACACGGCGTCTTTGACCAAGCAGGGCTCCGGGATGCTGATCATGTCGGGCCACGCCACCTACGAGGGCGGCACGACGGTGGAAGGCGGCAAGCTTTCGATCGCCGGGTCGCACGCAAGCTCGGTCGCCGTCAAGGGCGGCACGCTCGGCGGCAGCGGTTTCGTGGGAGGCAGCATCCGCGTCAACAGCGGCGTGTTGCAGCCCGGCCTGTCGGCCGCGGAAGCGGCGTCCGCATTGTCCGTCAGTCTCACCGACGTTCCACAGGGCAATGTCCTGAAGGTCGGCGGCGACGTGACCATCAGCCGAGCGGGTCGCCTCGCCATCACCATTTCCGGCGACCGCGACTACACGAGCGTGCGGGCCACGGGTGCCCTGGTGCTCGACGGCGAACTCACCCTGGACGTCCGCGCGCCCATCACCCCGGGCACGGTAATCACGATCATGAGCGGGGCCTCGATCAAAGGCAACTTCCACTCCATGCCGGAACGGCGGGTCCTGAACGTGGGCGGCCACATGTTCCGGGTGTCCTACAAGGGCGGCGCCATGACGCTGACCGCCGAGCGGACGCTGCCGGGGGCACGGTCCGGCAACGCCTAGGTGTGCTGTCCAGGGACGTTGGTCGAGGTTGTGTGACGACACGGTCTGATGTCGTAGGTAGGTGAAGGCCTCCGGTTGTGGAGTGGATCTGTCCAGGAACCGCTCCGGCAACCAGGAGGCCTTCAGCTCCACCTAATGTTGCTCTGACTCCATGCGCACGTCTGCGTCTGGCGCGTTTCGTCGTAGACGACGGCTGACCGGTCGCCCAGGCGGCACGGCGTTATGACGTCCTGGCGGACCGCGAACGCTGGGTAGATCGCTACCGCGAGCACGGCGCTGACGGTATGCAGGACCGCTCGTCACGCCCACACCACAGCCCGAGATGCACACCGCAACCCGTGGTCCGCAAGGTCGTGCACCTGCGCCTCAAGCAGCGCCTCGGCTGGCCTGGTAGAGCGACGCGCGTTTGGCGTAGCGGGTGGCCAGGTCACGCCACTGTTTGAGCCGGTTGAAACAGCGTTCCACGACGTTGCGTCTGCGGTAAAGCTGCTTGTCGAAGGCCGGTGGTCGTCCGCCGACGCTGACCAACTTCTCGAAGATCCGGCAGGACATGCCCTAGGTAACCGCGCCATTAGTCTTGACCAGTCGACTCTCGACATCCGCGCCCGCAGCCTTGAACCGCCTGGCTATGTCCTTGCGACCGACGCAGTGGCGGATGCTCTCCACCCAGATGACCCAATACTCACGCGGCCCCCGTTCCCTGAGTTCAATGAGCCGGTGCGCGACCTCTTCCCACCGGAGGGACGACTGCGACACCGCGCCAAGCAGCCAGCGGGCGTTGTCGCGCTCGCCTGCGTCGATCAGAGCGAACGCGATCTCGACCACCTCGTCGAAGGGACGGAGCACTGTCACGCTGGCTAACAACCGCCCGAACTGCTGGTGGTCGAGCGTCTTGTTTGCCTTCAATGACGCGATCTGCCGACCGGTCTGCGTGCGGGCGAGGTTTTCAATATCGGGTGCCGAAGGCCTCTTCGGTACTGAGGACGCGCGAACCTCGGACGGCTCGGGTGGGGCCGGTGCACGCCCAGGTGGCCCAGGCGAGGGTGGTTTAAGCGAGGGTGGTTTAAGCGAGGGCGGAACGACGGGGGGCGCCGGGCCAGCGAGATTATGTCCCAGCGCGATGAGTTCCGCGAGACCGGTGCCGAGGCGCTGCGGGCGAGGCATACCACGCGTTGTCAGCCGTCGGACCATCTCGAGGTAGATGTCTCGCAGCGTAAGCAGGCCCCCCGCTCCAGGAATCCCGTCGCGCCGGACCGCAATGAGTTCCTGCGTGAACGCCGTGAACTGAGCTCCGGGCATTGCGATGGAGGTGGAGTTCGCCGGCGACGAGGTCATCGTGTATGTGCCGTAGACCTCGATGGCGGCCGCGACCGCAGAGGATTCGGTCGACATCGCCTCAGCGGCCCGGCCGGAGAAGCAGCAATCGAGAATGAGGATACGGTTCCGGGCAGGGCTGACGGCCAGCGCGGATCGCAGCCACTCCATAGGAACGGCCGTGTAGGTCTCGAAGTTGCGCCTAGTGTCACTGACCGCCAGGTGTAGCGTCCCTTGCTGGTTAAGGAGGCCATGCCCGGCGTAGTAGAGGATTACGGTGTCCGCCGGCGCGTCGGCCAACTCGGCCACGGCGGCCCCGACCTCGTGCGGCAGGGCCGGATTCACCAAAGCCCGACAGTTCTCGGGCATCAACACACCGGCTGGCGCCGTGAGCGCGTTGCGGAGCGCCGCGACGTTATTGGCCACGGCCGGGAGATCTGGGATGGCGCTGTCGGCAAACCGCGAGACACCGACGATCAACGCCCGCGAATTCCCCCGGTCAGGCAGCCGAGCACTCATCGCGCATCCGGCGGCGGATCAAGAGCGGCCCGCAGCAAACGCCCGGCGTCCTCCGCGTCCTTCGCATCGATCTCGACCCGGCGGTTGCTCCCCGTCGTGTTGACCTCCACGACGATCCGGGCGCGGCGCACGGTCAACCATGTCGACATCGTAGCGATCAGCGCGGCGACGGCGCCGCCGCCACCAAGTGCCATCGTCAGGGTGTCTGCCAACGCACCCATCTCCCCGTCGACGACAGCGGGTCGACGGACAGTGACCCGTCCCCGCAGTTCTTCCTCTTTCTGCAGCCACGCGAAAAGCGACTGCAGCGTCTCAGGGTCCCCATCAGCAGACGAGACGTCGACTTGCAGCGGCACAGACATCCTTGACCCCCGGCTGACGTGATCGGCAACCCATACTGGTTGGAGGCCGTTGACCCTACCCTCGGTGAGCTCGGCAGAACAGAAACGTACGGACAGCATTGATCCACACGGGTTGTTCGCATGGGTATGCAGCTCCCATTACTGGCTGGGCACGCAGCGGGCACGGGCCGACTGTCAGCTTGGGAATTGCACAAGATCGGTACAGGGCATGGCGTTTCGCCTTGTCGACCTGGCCGGCGATGGCCTCGTTTGGTCTCCCGCGACACCACCTTGTAGCCCGTGGATGGCCCGCCATCCTCGTCGGCATCCCAGGCTTTGCGGACTACCCTGACCGCCGTGACGACCATCGAGCAGCTTGAACGGGACGTGTGGCCGGAGCCCCACGCGGACGACACGTTCCTCGTGAGACGTTGCACCGAAC
This sequence comes from Micromonospora sp. DH14, assembly GCF_029809455.1. NCBI lineage: Bacteria > Bacillati > Actinomycetota > Actinomycetes > Micromonosporales > Micromonosporaceae > Micromonospora > Micromonospora sp. DH14. The sequence continues at coordinate 331,138 of NZ_JARVKT010000004.1, forward strand.
TGCGACGCAAGCCGTTGGCTGAGTTCACGGTCGAAGACCTGCGCATCATGCTCGGGCAAGAGATCGGTGTGCCGGCTCTGCTGCCTCTCGCGGTACAGGACCTGCTCCGCGAGCCCTTGGCAGAAGGTGACTACTATCCGGTCGACCTGCTCCGCAACGTGCTGCGGCTGCCCGACTCGGCCTGGTCGAACCTTCGAGCGGATCGCAAGAGGTTGGTGCCGGTGCTCCACGGTGGAGACCGCTGATTGTCGAAGGGCAATCGACGCCCGTCGGAATCAGGCTGAGCCCGCAGACCTGGTTGGGCTGTCCTCGATCTGAGCGGGAGCGGCCTTGGATGCGCCGGTCGTTGGGGCGTACCGCTGCTGTGTCGCCCAGAGCGCGAGCAGGCGCAGGTTGTCGTGTGAGCTGCTGCCGGGATCCGTGGTGTAGATGAAGAGCGTCTGGTCGTCGTCGCCGGGTAGTGCCAGCGCCTCGTATCGGATGGTCATCGGTCCCACGGCGGGGTGGACCATGTGCTTGGTGCCGTGGGTCCGCTCGTGCACCCGGTGGTTGTGCCACCACGTACGGAACTGCGGGCTCTTGATGGTCAGCTCGCCGACGAGTTCGTTGAGCTGCGGGTCGTCGGGGTTCCGGCCGGCGTAGAGGCGCAGCGTGCCCACGACGTCAGCCGCCACGGTGGCCCATTCGGGGTAGACCTCGCGGGCGGCGGGGTCGAGGAGGACCCAGCGCGTGTAGTTGCGCTCGCGGGGTGGCAGTTGGGTCCAGTCGGTGAGGAGGGCACGGGCCAGCAGGTTCGACGCGAGGATGTCGGTACGGCGCCCGACGATGAAGGCCGGGTGGTCGACCATCGAGGCGATCATCTGGTGCATCGCCGGCCGGACCCGCTGGCCCGGCACCTGCCCGGCGCGGTGCCGGGCCGGGCGGGCCAGGTCGACAAGGTGAGCCCGGGCGGCCGCGTCGAGGTGGAAGACACGGCCCAACGCGTCGATGACCGCCTCCGACGGACTGCTGTGGCGACCCTGTTCGAGTCGGGTGTAGTAGTCGACGCTCACCCCGGCGAGCTGAGCCACCTCCTCCCGGCGCAGGCCGCGGACGCGTCGCCCCGGCAGGGGGAGGATTCCCGCTGCCTGCGGCGTCGTGTCAGCCCGGCATTTCCGCAGGAAGCCGGCCAGTTCTGTGCGTCGCACCATGTCGCCAATGATGCCGCTCGCGGCGGGCCGCGCCCAGAGGTTGAGTGGGCATGTCGTTCCCAGGTACGGCTGGGCCTGGCCAGAGGTATTCGGCTCGCCCGCACGGCAGCAGCATGAGATGCGTTCCGGCAGGGCGCAGCGCTGCCACTCCAGTCACAAGGAGAACACCGATGTCGTACCCCACCACCCGACCCGCCACCTGGTTCGTCACGGGCACCTCCCGTGGCCTCGGCCTGGAGTTGGTCAAGCAGCTCCTCGAGCGCGGTGACAACGTCGCGGCGACGACCAGGTCGTCCGAGCGTCTCGACGCGGCCCTGGGATCCGTGGGCCGGGCCCGGCTGCTGCCACTTGAGCTGAACCTCGCGGACGAGCCGGCGGTCGCGGCGGCGATCCGCTCCACCACCGACCGTTTCGGCGCGATCGACGTGATCGTGAACAACGCCGGCTACGGCTTCCTCGCTGCCATCGAGGAGGTCACCGACGCCGACGTCCGGCAGATGTTCGACGTGCAGATCTTTGGGCTCTGGAACGTTCTTCGCGCGGTACTGCCGTCCCTGCGCGCCCAGCGCAGCGGTCACATCATCAACGTCTCCTCGATCCTCGGTCTGACCTCCTTCCCGGGCTGGGGTCTCTACTGCGCAGGGAAGTACGCCCTCGAAGGGCTGACCGAGTCACTGGCCGCGGAAGTCGGCGATTTCGGCGTGCAGGTCAACCTCGTGGAGCCCGGCTACATGCAGACCGATTTTCTGCGTACACACTCCCTTGGCCTGCCGTCGACCACCGTGTCCGGCTACGAGTCGATCCGGGAGATGACCGAGGCGCACCTGGCGATGCCGGGCACCCAGCTCGGTGACCCTGTCCGAGCCGCAACCGCCATCATCGAGGTGGCGGTCTCGGGTAAGGCTCCTCTGCACCAACTGCTCGGCTCGGACTCCTACTCGCTGGCCAAGGCCCGGATCGATGCGCTGACCTCCGATGTGGAGGCAGGCCGCGAGCTGGCGTACACGACGGACATCCCGCAGCGCAGCTGAGGGCTCTCCGCGGCCTCCCGGCGATGCCCGGCCTGGTCTCACTGCCCAGGCCGGGCCGCCCGCCGCGCCTACGACGAACCACGGCATGGCCCGTCCCGAAAGTCAGCTGATGGGACGGCGCGGCTTGTCCCGTGGTTCGCGGATGCTGTCGATGATGCGGGTCCAGTTGTCGCCACCGTGCCCATTCTCGATCGCACGCCGATAGTGGGCTCGCACGGCCAGGGGAAGCGCGAGGTCGAGGCCCAGTGTCGTGCTGGTCTCGACGATGTGGTCGGCGGTCGCGCCCATCATGGTGACCGTGCTGAGATCGCCGGGGTGTTCTCCAACGTCCAGCGCGGCGCCGGGGGTTTCCCCGCCGGCGCGGAGGATGGCGCCAATCGACTCGGCCGAGGCGATCAGCTCCGGCATTGCCTCCGTGGCCGTCATTCCCGTGGCGCCCAGCATCGCGGTGGCGTGCATCAACGCGGACAGAGTGCCGAGGAATACGGCGAGCTGGGCTTGATACATCATCTGGGCGAGACCTGGATCCTCGCCCAGATAGTTGGGCGTGCCGATCTGGGCCAGCGCCTCTCGGCTGTCGTCCAGCACCCCGCCGGGGCCGCTGTAGTAGACGTACGCCGCGTCGGTGCCGACCATCGGCGCTGGGACCATGATGCCGCCGGTGAGGAAAGCGGCGTCATGGGTCGCCGCCCAGGATGCCGCTTCGCGGCTGCGGTCGGGGGTGTCGGAGCTTAGGTTGACCAACGTCCGGCCGGCGAGTGACGCGATGGCGGGGCCGAGGATGTCGTACATCGCTTGGTAGTCGGTCAGGCTCAGGATAATGAGTTTGCTCGCCTCGACCGCCTCGGCGGGTACGGCCGCGAGCGTCGCGCCGTCGGCGACGACGCCCTCGGCCCGGCCGGGGGTGCGGTTCCAGACCGTGACGGGGTGGCCGGCGGCGAGGAGGGTGCGGGTGATCGCCTGCCCCATCGGGCCGAGCCCAATGACGGTGACGGCGCTGTTGTGCTGTTGGTTGTTCACCTTTCCATGCTCGGCGACGCTTCACTATTCTCGTAAGTACCCACTAATTTCTGCGGTACTTACCTTTCAGTAAGGGGGTCAGGGATGGCCAAGGCATCCCGACGCGGGCCTTACATCTGCGGCATCGACGCGGCGCTCGACGTGGTGAGCGGCAAGTGGAAGGGCCTGATCCTCTGGGAACTCGAGGCCCACGGCGTACGCCGTTTCGCGCAGCTGCGTCGAGGGCTGCCCGGAGTGAGCGAGAAGATGCTGACTCAGCATTTGCGCGAGCTCGAGGAGGACGGCCTGGTGCACCGGAAGGTCCACGCCGAGGTGCCGCCGCGGGTTGAATACTCTTTGACCGAGCACGGGCGCACGCTCAACCAGGCGCTCGGGCCGCTCGGCGCCTGGGGGAGCGAGCGGATCCGACGCGAGGCCGCCGAGATGGTCGACGCGACTTCCGAAGACCGCGCGGCTCTGCGCTGATCAGGGGGCGGCAGGCCGCGTCGCGATCGGCGGCGGTCAGCGGTACGAAGAGCCTGCTGTGGCCAGGAACATCGACCCGCGGTTACGTGCAAGCCCTCTCAGCCGGAGGCGCCTGCCGCGACGAGGGCAGGAGCCTTTCGTTGCAGGGGCTGCGGTGGCCATCATGGTCTCTCATGAGGTTCGAGACGCTCGTCATCGTCGACGTGGTGCCGGGCGCGGGCGCGGGCGGCGGCGGCCGGGGTCGAGCCGGTGGCGCGGGCGGTGCGCAGGATGTCGGTGAGGGTGTCGGCGATGCCGTGGACCCGGGCTGTGGCCTGGGCGGACGTTTCCCGGTGTAGTTCGACGGCGGTGGCGTGGATGATGCCGCCGGCGCTGACGACAATGTCCGGTGCCCAGAGGATGCCGTGCTGGTGCAGCAGGTCGGCGGTGACCGGGGTGTCGAGTTGGTTGTTGGCCGGTCCGGCGATCGCGGCGCAGCGCAATGTCGGCACTGTGTGCGGGGTGAACAGACCGCCAAGAGCGGCGGGGACGAGCACGTCCACGTCGGCGGTCAGGCAGTCCTGCGGGCTGACCCAGGCGGCACCGGCGGTGTCGGCGAGCGGGCGTCTGCCCTCGTCGGTGTCGGCGGCCACCAGGGTCGCGCCGGCGTCGGCGAGCATGCGCAGCACGTGGCCGCCGACGCGGCCGAGGCCGAGCACGGCGAAGCTGCGCGCGGACAGGTCGGCTGACCCGAATCGCTCGGCGCACAGGGCACGCAGCGTGGCGAGGACGCCGACGGCGGTGTGTCCGGAGGAGTCGCCGCTGCCACCGGCGTGCACCGGTCGGCAGAACGCATGCGGGGTCCGCTCGGCGATCGTGACCATGTCGTCCGGTCCGGTTCCCACGTCCGGCCCGGTGGCATAGGCGCCGTCCAGGCCGGCGATCACGTCGCCCGCGTCGTGCAGCACCGCTCGACGGGCGGCCGCGTCGAGTGCCCTGCCCGGGGGCAGGGCGACGACGGTCTTGCCGCCGCCGTTGGGCAGCCCAGCCAGCGCGCACTTGTCCGACATCGCGGCCGCGAGCCGCAGCGCGTCGGTGAGCCCGTCGCGCCAGTGCGGGTACTGCGCGACCCTGCAACCGCCGATGGCCTGACCGAGCGCGGTGGAGTGCACCGCGACGACGATCGGCAAGCCCGACCGTACGCCCCGCCTGAGGACGACGTGTTCGTGCATGGACTCGGTGTCGAGGTGCGTCGCGACCATGATGGCTCCTGTCGTGTGTTCGCCGGAACGAGATCGACAGTAGGCAGGTGCTTGGCACTGACCGGCTCAAGGCGAACAACGTTCGGAGAGAATGGCAAGATTCCGGTCGTGGACGAACTTGATACGGCGATCATCCAGCATCTGCAGACACATGCGCGGCAGACCAACCGCGAACTGGCCCGCGCGGTCGGCATCGCGCCGTCCACCTGCCTCGAACGCGTGCGCGCACTACGGGAGCGGGGCGTGATCACCGGCTACCACGCCGAGATCAGCCTGGCCGCCCTCAACCGCGGCGTCCAAGCATTGCTGCACGTGCAGGTCCGACCCCTGAGTCGCACCGTCATCGACGGCTTCAAGAAATATGCGATGGAGCTGCCCGAGGTGCTGTCGGTGTACGTCGTGGCCGGCGGCGACGACTTCCTCGTCCACGTCGCCGTGCCCAGCGTCGACGGCCTGCACTCCTTCCTCATGGACAAGTTCAGCGGACGCCGCGAGATCGTCGGGTTCCGCAGCTCCGTCATCTATCAACACACCCGAAAGCAGGTCATCGAACCACTTGACCCGTAACGCACGGCCACAGAGTCGGAACAGTGCGCACATCTGCCGCCGATCAGGCGCGACGCGGCCGCCAGGACCGCTTGATCAGGTGCGCGCTCGGCTACGGGTGGATCCGGCGTCCTCGGGCGACACCAGGACCACCCGGCGACGCCAGGCAGCGAGGATCAACACGCCTCCGGCCGCCAGCGCCGTCATGCCGATTCCGCCGAACAACCCCGCCTGCGCTCCGGTGACCGGCAACCCGCCGTCACCGCCACCACCGCCCTTCGCGGCCAGCACCACGGCGAACCCGTCCTGATTGTCACCGGGGTCCACCTCGGCCACCCGTACGGCGACCGCGTTCGCGGGCAGGTCGGTTCGCGCAGGCGTGGAGCCGTTGGTCGTCGACTGCTCGGCGAGGCCCTCCACCCGCACGGTGCCGCCCCGCAACGTCGCCGGCGCGCTGGCGGATGACGCAGTCGTCACCAGGTTGTACAGCTCGACCGCCGAGTAGATCGTGTCGTTCGGATCGGTGTCCTCGGCGGCCGGAACGAGTGTGAGGCGCTGGTAGGTGCAGACGGCCGATCGCCCGGCGTCGGCGAGCACACACTGTTCCGGCTGCCTGATGAAGGTCACACCCTTGGGCAGACGCAGCATGACCCGCACTCCGCTGACCGTTCTCCGGCCCTGGTTGGCGACGGTGTGCCACACCGCGCCCGTCTCACCCGGGTGCAGCGTCCCGGTGGGCGTCGGCATGCCGTCGGCACTGATCCGCACGGACTGCCGCACGTCTCGAGCTACCAACGAGAGGTCCACCTTGGGCTCGTCGACAAGCGTCAGCGGGAACGATCTGGTGTTGTCAGCCGGATTCGCGTCCTCATCCGGCCGGATGCTGACCGACGCTTCGAACCTGCCCTCGTAGGGCGCCGTCCCGTAGACGAGCGCGTCGATGGGAACGTCGACGGTTTCGCCCGGCCCCGGAATCAACTCCGGCGACAGTCGGCAGTAGAAACCGCCGAAATCACCGTCGCACTCCCCCACACCACCCCCGGAATGCCACAGCAGAGAGACCGGCAGGGGGTCAGGGCCCTGCGATAGCTGACGGACATTGACGACGACGTCGCTCGGGGTTTCGTCCCCCAGGTTGCTGATCTTCAGATAGACAACCTTCCTTTCGACCCCCAGCGCGATCCGTGTCCCGGACGCGTCGACCGCGAGGTCCGGACCTTTCTTCGCCGCCGCGGCGGGGGCGGCGAGGACAGCCGACCCGGCGAGGAGGGACAGCGCGGCGGCAACAGTTCGCAACAGCCGTCGACGACCAGAGCTCATGACAGCACCCTTTCAGTAAGCGCGGACAGCGCGGTTGGGAACACTATCGGCAATCGACCCTGATCACTTCGCCAACCCGCCCGCGCTCAAGCGGCCCGCCACCGTTTCCGCTCATCCGTTGCCTTCGCTGGAGCGGGACCTGCGTGTCGGGCCGCACCCGGCGACGTTCAACGGCTGAGCACGCACTACCGGTCCCACGCCACCCCGCACACTGGTAGCCGTCGTCTGCGGGTCGCGGAGAATTGCCGTTTACTGCCCAGATCAACGACGTCAGCTGCACGCGGTCATGAGGGCACGTCACCTCCCACCTCCGCGTCGGCGGTACTGCGACCCCAATTCGCCGTCAACGACGCAACCTCCGAGCTATCTCCGCTGGTGGCCCGGGACTTCTTCGTGTCGTGCCGCCGGCAGGGCTGCGACCGTTCGGGGTCCTGTGGCTACCGGCCATCGAAGGGGAGCCGGCGACGGATCGCGTCCGGGCGGCATCGTCGCGTGCGCATTCTTACCGCTGAACGCTTCCGTTGGTTCAACTCGCGCGGCGCACAACGCGGGATACGACCCGGCACGCGGGCAGCTACGTCCGCCGTGCCCGCGCAATCGCGCAGACGTCCGACGCGCCCACGATTGATCGTGCTGAGTCGTCCGCCCATCACCAACAGTAGGCGGGGGCGGACGACCCGAGCCGCAGACAGGGCCTCTGACCAAGGTTGCGACTAGCCGACAGGCATGGCCGAGTCTTGGCGGCGGGTCCGGCAGTAGAAGCTTGAGTTCAGCACGTAGGGGAACGAGCCGCTACCCGGGCTAGGGTTACCGATCGGCTCCGTGTCGCAACTGCCCTAGTTGTCCCCTGAGGCTGCCGGACGATGACGGCGTCAGGCGGTGAAGGAGACCGGCAATGAATCGAGGCTTCCGACCGTTGCCGTCGTCCGTCGCACCGGTGTGCCAGCCAGCCGCAGCCGAGGGGCTTCGGTCAAGCATAGAATCAGCTCGCGAACCGCCACCCTGCCGAAGGCTGCTCCGAGACAGCCATGAACGCCCCAGCCAAACGACAGATGCCGGTTAGGCGATCGATCCAGCACCAACTCATCCGGACGCGTGAACTCGGTCTCGTCGCGGTTCGCAGAGGCCATCAGGGTCAGCACGATCTGCCCACGCTCGATCGTCGTGCCATGGATGACCGTTCGCTCAGTAGCGACGCGACTAGTTCCCTGGGCCGGCCCTTCGAAGCGGATCAGCTCGTCAGTAGCGGAATCGAGGAGTTTGCGGTCTGCCCCGCGCAGGGCATCGAGCGTTTCAGGTCGCTCGATCAGTGTCAGGGCAATGTTGCTGACCGTCGCAAACAGGGTTCCGTAGCTCGCGTTGAACATCACACCTGCGGTGTTGTGCACGTAGTGCGGCGGAACCTGGAGCTGGCCGGCGGTTTCCCGGATGCTGGCGAACACGCCAGGCCGTCGTTCGGCGGCGTACCACTGGTCGACCAACGAATTGAGCTGAGTGCGGGCATCGTTTCCGACCGCCGCTCGTTCGGGGCGCAGCCCGATATCCATCCGGCGAGCGATGGAGTCCGACAACTTGACGTACCACTGCAGGTCGGGGCGCTGCACTCCGAACAAGTGCGAGGTGATCGTGAGGGCGACCGGAGCGGCGACCTCCTTGATCCAATCGAAGCGCACACGCCGCGCGAGGTCCGCGAAGATCCCCGTGATCTGCTCCCGCGCCTGGGCGCCGGCGGTGTCAAGGTCTTGAGAACGCAGAGCGTTCATTAGGACGCTCTTCAGTGGACCTTGATCCGGTGGATCGATCGTCTGGATGTTCTGCAGGAACTCCGGCAGTTCCGCCCCTACCCGCCGACGGTCTCGCGCGAACGTGTCGTTGTCGCGCAGCACGTCGCGGCAGTCTTGATACCGGCTGAGCACCCATGACTTCATGCCCTCGTGCCAGAAGATTGGCGCTGTTCTACGGAACCGAGCGTACTGAGGGTACGGGTTGGCGAGCATTTCTGGAGACAGAGGGTCGTATTCCACGGCTGTAGTCAAATTGCCACCCCTTTTGATGGGTTCCCCGTGCGCAATGTGCACGACATAACGACGCGTCCGTGCCTGGTCAATTGACATCTTGTCCCAGACCCGACTCCGTGATCGGTACTGACGTGACGCTACGACCGGCTGGACATCGTTGTCAACGACGTAGGCTCCAGACGAAGGAGATTTACCCGTAAGACTGCCTGCATCTCCTGGATTAATGGTCTCTCACCTGCGGAAACGTCCTCGCGCTTAGCCAGAGGGTTGCCCCAGGCAACCGTCTGGGGTTACTGTGCCACATACGTCAGGCTGGTTGGCGGCGCCAGGGATTCACCCATTAACAGGGGGTGGTCTCTTTCAGTCGTCGGCCGCCCCTGCTATGTATGACGTGGTCACACCCGAGGCACTCTCATCAAAGCGCCTCTTGACGCTAGTCGCGGAACGATGCAAATCTGCAGTCGTCACGCGATCAAGGAATTATCTTAGGCCGACATGACACCACGGGGGTAGTGCGTGATGGTTGATCATTTTTTAGAAGCTCGCCTAAGCTGCACGCGCCAGCCATAGGCCGCCTGCGCTCTCTGGCGAAGCCGGCTACGCTCTAGATCGATGTCTACATCCACGCCCAAGTGTCGGTAGACAGAGCCGTGCCAGTCGGCAACGACTACGATTCGCCCAATCATTTCAAGCTCCTGTTTGAAATAAACGGGCGCCCGAGCGTCCTCGCCTCTTCGTCGCCATGGCGTACGGCGTGAGCCGGCGATCAGCCTGTCGACTACAGCCACGATGCTGAGCAATCGGGCAGCAGCTCCCGTCGGTCATCAAATAGCCATAGGCCGCGTTGAACATTATCGCGCCCTTGCGGACGCCCATGCCACCGGAGACGCCCCAGGGCGCCCGGGGATAAATCTCCCCTCACAAAGGAGGTGTAATCATGAGCTACGACCACTGAGCCTGAGGCCTGTCGGGCTCGGCGATCACGCCGGGCCCGACAGAGGTTCACTGACCCGCCGAGGTCTACCACCCCGGGCCCTCGGACTTCCTGTTCCTCATGAAGGATAAAAGAGTTGCAGCAGCAAGGAATGGACGCGCCTGCGGAGGCGGATACCGGTGATGCCGAGACCATACTGTGGACCTCAGGCTTCAGATGGTATTTCACCGGTACGTCCGTCTCCCTCTTGGGCACGGCGATGGCCCCGGTAGCCTTGGCATTCTCCGTGCTCGAGCATTCGAGCAGCGTATACGACCTGGGCTGGGTATTAGCTGCACGGAGCATTCCGCTAGTAGCATTCCTCCTTGTCGGCGGTGCTGTGGCCGACAGATTCCCACGGAGCACGGTCCTTAAGCTGTCGAACCTCGGAGCTGCGTCCACTCAAGGCGTCGTCGCTTTCCTGCTGCTCTCGGGCCGGTACAGCCTTATACTCATCATCGCTCTTGAATTTCTTAACGGCTCCCTGACCGCGTTCACTCAGCCCGCCATGCGGGGGATCATCCCCCAACTGGTCGCCAAGGCACAGATGCGACGAGCAAATTCCCTTGTCGCCTCGTCCAAGAATGCAATAACGATCTTAGGTCCTACTGCAGCGGGAATCACGGTCGCCACGGTCGGCGGCGGTTGGGCGATCGCGCTCGACTCGGCCAGCTACCTACTGGCCGCGTTCTTCATCTCCCGCATCCGCCTGACCGAAGAGATCGCCCGCAATTCCCGCAGCGTCCTGTCGGACGTACGCGAAGGGTGGAGCGAGTTCCGCAGCATCCCCTGGGTCTGGTCCGTGGTCGCCTCCCTGGCGGTTACCAATCTCCTCAAGACCGGGATCTGGGTTGTTCTTGGCCCAGCTATCGCTATCACCACCATCGGGGCTGCTTCGTGGGGTGGGGTCCTTAGCGCGCGTGCGGTAGGCCTGCTGGTCATGGGACTTGTGATGTACCGATTGACGGTGAGCCGCTTACTCGGCACCGGCCAGCTGTTCTTCGCTCTGGGGTGCCTCCCCCTCATCGCGCTCGGGGTCGGTGCCAACGCATTATGGCTCTTCATCGCGGCGTTCATGGCTGGAATCGGCTCGGGCATGTTCGGTCCCGCCTGGGAAACTTCGCTACAAGAACACGTTCCGAACAACGTCCTGTCCAGGGTAACTTCCTACGACGACTTGTTTTCGTACGTCACCGTTCCCATTGGGATGATGTGCGCTGCCCCTGCCGGCGCCATATTCGGCAATGAGCACGTCGCCCTGTTCGGTGGCATCCTGTTTCTCGCGGCGGCGCTTCTTCCGCTACTTTCCCGCTCCGTCTACAACCTTCGGCACGGCTACAGAGGTTGAAGGGCCAAGGTTCGGGCTATTTCGGTGGTTCGGGTTCGAGGGTCATGCCGGTGCTGGCGAAGAAACCGGCGAGGAGATCGGTCTGTTGCTGACAAGCGCGTAGTCGGCGTTTGACCAGTTGGGCGAGGTGGTCGACACCGCGGGCGGC